>SYCI01000118.1 GCA_005787035.1 Actinomycetota bacterium
CGACGGGTCGCGAACTCCGCTTCCCAAACCCTCCATCGACACGGGTGCCGGCTTCGAACGGATCCTGGCTCTCATTCAGGGGACCGACTCGGTCTGGGAAACCGATGCCCTGATGCCTCTGATCGAGGCCGCGCAGTCGGTCACCGGTGGCCGGTACATCGTGGGGGACTACGAGGATCGGACCAGTTTCAGTCTGCGTGTCCTTGCCGAGCACGCTCGGTCGAGCTCGATGCTCGTCGGTGACGGAGTCTTTCCGTCCAACGAAGGTCGCGGTTATGTCTTGCGGCGGATCATTCGCCGAGCGATCCGTCACGCGTATCTGCTCGGAACCGAGAAGCTCGTCATGCCCACCTTGGTCGATACCGCAATCGACACGATGGCGTCGGCGTATCCCACTCTCGGCGCGCAACGCGACTTCATTCAGGGAGTCCTCACCCGCGAGGAAGAGAGATTCCGTCAGACCCTGAAGACGGGCGTGGGAATTCTCGAGTCCGAACTCGAGCAGGTGTCAACGACGAAGAAACTCTCGGGCTCGACTGCCTTCCTGCTGCACGACACCTACGGCTTCCCGCTCGAGGTGACCGAGGAGATGGTCCTCGAGCGCGGATTCAGCGTGGACAGAGATGCTTTCGATGCCGAGATGCGCGCCCAGCGGGAGCGGGCCAAGGCAGCTCGTAAAGGCGACGGCATCGACCAGGAGGTCCAGGAGCACTATCGACAGGTGCTCGAGGAGAAGGGAACCACGGACTTCGTCGGCTACGAAAGTGATGAATGCACGGCAACCGTGATCGACGTCGTGGAAACCGACGACGTAATCGACGTTCTGCTCGATCGCACACCCTTCTACGCCGAGAGCGGAGGACAGGTCGGGGACACCGGCTGGATCACGGGTCCCGATGGTCGGATCGAGGTGCTCGACACCACCTATGCGGTTCCCGGTCTACGTCGCCATCGGTGTCGTGCCGTCGATGGTGAGATCAGGGTTGGCGACGTCGTCGTGGCGGCGATCGATTCCGGCCGACGTTCGGCGATTCGGCGTCATCACACGGCGACCCATGTCCTTCACTGGGCACTGCGGACCGTCCTCGGGGATCATGTCAAGCAGGCTGGCTCGCTCGTCGATGACAACCGGCTCCGTTTCGACTTCAGCCACTTCGAAGCCCTGTCGGCCGAAGAAATCGCGCGAATCGAAACTTTGGCCAACGAACAAACCCTGCAGAATTCCCCGGTCGACGCTTTCGAGACTTCCAAGGACGAAGCGCTCGCTTCTGGCGCCATCGCCTTCTTCGGTGACAAGTACGGCGACCGCGTTCGGGTGCTCAGGGCCGGTGAGTCGGTGGAACTGTGTGGAGGCACGCACGTCTCGGCGACCGGCGACATCGGGCTCATCAAGATCATTTCCGAAGGTTCGATCGGCGCGAATCTGCGACGGGTCGAAGCGGTGGCCGGTGCCCGTTCGCTCGACGTCCTGCAGAGTCGTGAATCGACTCTTTCTCAGGTGGCTGACCTCGTCGGTGCAACGCCCGATGCAGTTCTCGAGGCGGTCGAACGCAAGCTGAGCGAACTCAAGTCGTCGCAGGACGAGGTCAAACGTCTGAAAGCCAAGTTGGCGTCCGGGCAGGCGGACGAGATCGCTGCCGGAGCCTCGGCTGGGGTCGTCGTTCAGCGGGTCGATTCACTGCAACCCGGGGAGCTTCGCGATCTCGCCCTGGCGGTGCGCCAGGTGTCCGGAATTCGGGTCGTCGTTCTCGGCGGCCTCACGCCTTCCGGCGGTGTTTCTCTCGTGGCCGCGGTTCGGCCGGATACCGGACTCGTGGCCGGCGATCTGATCAAGGAGGCGGCCAAGGCCGTCGGCGGGGGCGGCGGAGGAAAGGGCGACGTCGCGACTGCAGGTGGCAAACAACCCGAGGGTCTTGATCGGGCGCTCGAGCTGGCAGCGGAGGCGGCCCGAGCCTGATGCGGGTCATCGCTCTCGATCTCGGTTCCAAGAGAATCGGAGTGGCGGTGAGTGACTTGTCGGGGACGATCGCTTCGCCTCACTCGGTGATCGCACGATCGTCCTCGCAACGCCACGATCACACCGCGATCCGTCGGATCGTGATCGAGGAAGAGGCCGAAGCGATCGTCATCGGACTCCCGCTGTCGCTCGATGGTTCGACGGGCCCGGCTGCTCGGGCCGTCCTCGACGAGGCCGAGAGAATCGGTACCGTGATCGATGTGCCGGTTCATCTTCAAGACGAGCGGTTGACCACGGTTGCGGCCGATCGAATCCTTCGGGAAGCCGATCTCTCGGCCAGTGAGCGTCGCCGCTTCGTCGACAAGGTTGCCGCGGCCGTGATCCTCCAGACCTGGCTCGACGCCCGGCGCGCACCATGACCGACATTCTCGAAAGGGAGTCGACGACCGATCCCTACGAAGTCGCGCCCCGAGTGGTCGCCGGTCCCCGTTTCACGCAGTCGTTGAAGCGATTCACGATCGTCGTGTTGGCTCTCTCGTTGTTCGCCGTGTGTGTGTATGCCGTCACCCAGTGGAGGTATCTCGAACGAGTCAACCCAGCGGGTGACCCGTTGGCCGCTCAATCCTTCGAGGTCACCGAAACCGACGACCTTCGGTCGGTTTCCGAACGCCTCGAAGATCTGGGTTTCATCGTCGACGCTTCGACCTTCCGCACCTACGTGGCCGATGAAGGTGGGCTCGAGATCGTCGAGGGTTTCTACACCCTCGCTCCGCGCGACCACATGGGAAACATCCTTCGGGTTCTGCGCACTCCGCCCAATGAAACATTCATCAAGGTCACCTTTCCGGAAGGTTTCACGATCGCCCAGATCGCCGACCGCATGGCGGCAAGCGTTCCCGGATTCACCGCCGAGTCGCTCGCGGCCCGCGCATCCAGTGACCTTTCGCCTTTCGAGAGCACGTACCTGCCGGCGGGGTCACCGAGTCTCGAGGGTCTGCTGTTCCCGGACACCTACTCGGTTGCCGCCGACGTGAAGCCGGCGCAGCTTCTCCAACGGATGATCCGACTGATGGAACGAGTTGGTCGGCAAGAGGGCCTCGACGAATCAGCGGCGAGCGTGGGCTACACGCCTTATCAAGTTCTCATCATCGCTTCGATGATCGAGCGTGAGGCCCGGACCTCGGCCGATCGACCCAAGATCGCGCGGGTCATCTACAACCGTCTCGCCCTCGGTATGCCGCTCGAGATCGACGCGACGCTCTATTACCGACAGAATCCCTCCACCGACTTCGCACTGCTCAAGACGATCGACTCGCCTTACAACACGTACCGATACGTCGGACTTCCCCCCACGCCGATCGCCAATCCCGGGCGGGCCTCCATCCGAGCCGCGCTGGCACCGGCCGCCAACCCGTCCTCCAGTAACGAGATCTGCACCGAAGTTCCGCCCGGTGACCCGTGTCTTTGGCTCTATTACGTCCTAGCCGACTCCGATGGTTCGCACGTCTTCGCCGCGACCCTCGAACAACATCTACGAAATGTGGATGCGGCACGAGCCTCCGGACTGCTCTGATGGGGAAGTGGACGTCGTGAGCATTTCGGGTGCGACCAAAGTGGCTGCGGTCGTCGGGTGGCCGATCGAACATTCGTTGTCACCCGCGATCCACAACGCGGGCTTCGTATCGACTGGCGTCGATTGGACTTACGTGGCCCTCGGAGTTCGGCCGGAACATGGAGACAAAATCGTCGAGATGTCGGCCGGTCTCGGAGTCGCCGGGCTGAGTGTGACGATGCCGTACAAGACGACGGTGGCCGCCCAGGTTCACGAGGTCGACGAGACCAGTCGGCGACTGGAATCGGTGAACACGGTTTCCTTCGCGGAGGATCATCGCTCGCGAGGTCACACCACCGATGGTGACGGTCTCCTCGGAGCACTCGCCAGCGAAGGAGTCGAAGTATCGGGACGATCGGTTCTGGTCCTCGGTACGGGCGGAGCCGGCCGCTCGGTCATCGAAGCTTTCTCTCGGCGCTCTCCGCGACGGCTCATGGTGTCCAATCGGTCATCCGATCGTTCCGAACCGTTTGGCATCGCGTCCAAGACGGAACGTGTCGACTGGGCCGAGCGCACGGCAGCCGTCGCGGCAGCCGACATCGTCGTCAACTGCACCTCCGTCGGTATGGGCACCGATCGGTCGACACCTTTCGACACCGCTTGTGTCGGGTCACAGCACACGATCGTCGATCTTGTGTACCACCCACTCGAGACTCGCTTGCTCGAGGAAGCGCGCCGAAGAGGAGCACGTCCGATCGGGGGTCTGGGGATGCTCGTTCATCAGGCCGCACTCCAACAGAAGATCTGGACCGGCCACCTGCCCGATGTCGAACTCATGAGCCGCGTCGCCCGTTCGGCGTTGGCAGCACGGGGATAGCCTGACGTCGATGCTTCGTTATCTGACGGCTGGTGAATCCCATGGACGGGCGTTGTCCGTGATCGTCGAAGGATTGCCCGCTGGCCTGCCGATCACCGTCGAGGACATCCAGGTCGAACTGGGTCGACGCCGCCTCGGTTACGGCCGCGGCCCTCGTCAGAGATTCGAAGCCGACGAAGTCACCTTGATCGGCGGTGTTCGTCACGGTCGTACCCTTGGTTCGCCGGTCGCCATCGAGATCAAGAACTCAGAATGGTTCCGCTCCGACAAGTGGCACGCCGAAATGGATCCGGCGCCCGGTCGGACCGAGAAGCCGCTGACCAGTGTCCGCCCCGGGCACGCCGACCTCGTCGGTATGCAGAAATACGGTTTCACCGACGCGCGCGACGTCCTCGAACGGGCCAGTGCCCGGGAGACTGCGGCACGTGTCGCGGCCGGAGCATTGGCCAAGGCCCTGCTTTCGCACATTGGTACCACGGTGATTTCCCATGTGATCCAGATGGGCGACGCGCGAACTCAGTCGCAGGTACGTCCATGTCCGGACGACTTGAACCGCGTCGACGAATCACCGGTGCGTTGTTTCGATCGTTCGGCTGAAGCCGCCATGATCACGGCCATCGAGGCCGCGGCCAAGGAAGGTGACTCTCTCGGCGGTTTGGTCGAGGTACTCGGTTTCGGAGTTCCCGTGGGTTTGGGCAGTCACGTCCACTGGGACAGAAAGATCGACGGACTCATCGCCCAGTCGATCATGAGCATCCAGGCCGTGAAGGGAGTCGAGATCGGTGATGGTTTCGAAGTCGCCGGTCGTCGGGGGAGCCAAGCGCACGATCCGATTAGGTGGGACGATCAGGCGGCCGATTACGTACGGGAGGGAACACTCGCCGGGGGCACCGAAGGTGGCATGACCACCGGAGAGCTTCTCGTCGTGCGGGCGGCCATGAAGCCGCTCGCGACGTTGAACCGTCCTACGTTGCCGACCGTCGATGTGGTCACCAAAGAGTCAACGGTCTCGTTCAAGGAACGCACTGACGTGACGGCCGTTCCGGCCATGGGTGTCGTGGCCGAGACCATGGTCGCGCTGGTCCTGGCCGGAGAAGCTCAGCGGAAGTTCGGTGGTGACTCCTTGGCCGAATTCGTGCGTAACGCCGAAGCCGCCGAGCGCGCCCGTCGATGACCACCGAGCATGTCGTTCTGGTCGGACTCATGGGGACCGGTAAGACGACCGTTGGCAAACGAGTCGCCCGGGAACTCGGTCGCCGTTTCGTCGATTCCGACGCGGAAATCGAGGGCCTCCACGGTCGGTCGGTTCGCGACATCTTCGAGTCTTCGGGTGAGCCGGCTTTCCGCAAGATCGAGAGCGAGTTGCTCGAGCAGCTACTCGCCAGCGATGTCGCGGTCGTGCTCGCGACGGGCGGCGGGGTGGTTCTGGCCGAGCGCAATCGTCGATTGTTGAAGCAGACTCGGCACGTGGTGTGGTTAAGGGCAGAAGTGGGAACCCTGGAGTCGAGACTTCGCGCTACGAAGGGACTGGCTCGACGACCGCTACTCGATGGCGATCTTCGCCAGCGCCTCGAGGTCCTGTCGTACGAAAGAGGCGATCTCTACCGAGAGGTCGCGACAAGCATCATCGATGTCGACGGTTTGGATTCGGACCAGGTTTGCGATCTCGTTCTCGACCGCGTCGGAGGGTCCGAACGATGAGTCGGCGAGAGATCATCGTCGATCTCGGCGACCGGTCCTACCCGGTCATCGTCGGCGAAGGTGTGGCTTCGCTGATCGACGACTACCTCCCGTCGACGGCAAGACGGGCAGTTGTCGTCACCGAGGCCGGCCTTCCATTCGAGTGTCGCCCATCGATCGATCATGCGGTCGTCGAGTTGGCGCCGGGTGAGGAATCGAAGTCGCTTCGCACGGTGGAGAACATCTCGCGGCTCTTCGCCACTCACGGCCTCACGCGGGCCGATGTGGTGATCGCTGTCGGCGGGGGGATGATCACCGACGTCGCCGGTTTCAGCGCCGCGTGCTGGCATCGGGGCACCGCTTTCATCAACGTTCCCACGACCCTTCTCGGGATGGTCGACGCCGCCATCGGCGGCAAGACCGCCGTGAACATTCCCGAGGGCAAGAACCTCGTCGGCGCCTTTTGGCAACCGGCGGCCGTTCTCGCCGACACGCGGTCTCTCACCACGTTGCCCGACAAGGAAATGCGTTGTGGACTCGGTGAAGTCGCCAAGTACCACTTCATCGCGGGCGACGACATGCTGTCGATGACGATCGTCGATCGGATCGCTCGTTGCGCGGCGATCAAGGCCGAGATCGTCGCTTCCGATGAACGCGAGGGTGGTCGTCGAGCGTTGCTGAACTACGGCCACACATTGGCCCATGCGATCGAGAGCGTCGGTGCCCACGAGTTGGCCCACGGCGAGGCGGTGGCGGTCGGCCTGCTCTTCGCCGCGCATCTCGCGCACGCCCTCGGCCGGATCGACGATCGTCGGGTCGCTCAGCATCATCAGGTCGTTCGTTCCGAGTACGGACTGGTCAGCGACTCACAATGGAATCTCGTCCGCCGTCTGGACCCCAGTGAACTCGTGTCGAGCATGACCCGCGACAAGAAGGCGGTTGACGGCCTCACCTTCGTTCTCGACGGGACGTCCGGCCTCGAAGTCGTGGTCGGAGTCGATCCGACGATCGTCGGCGAGTCGCTCCGAAACTTCCTCGGCCAGGCGGTTCTTCACGGCTAAGTTCGTGTCCGTGTCCTCGATCCTGCTTCTCCACGGTCCGAATCTGAATCTTCTCGGACAGCGCGAACCCGAGATCTACGGGACCGCCACCCTGGACGATTACGTCACCGCTTGTACCTCTCACGCGGCCATCCGGGGCTTCGATCTGGCGAGTTTGCAATCGAATCACGAAGGGGACCTCGTCGAGGCGATTCACGCGGCCAGAGGAGTACACGCGGCAATCATCATCAACGCCGGAGCCTTCACCCATTA
This sequence comes from Actinomycetota bacterium, assembly GCA_005787035.1. Classification (GTDB taxonomy): domain Bacteria; phylum Actinomycetota; class Acidimicrobiia; order Acidimicrobiales; family Ilumatobacteraceae; genus Casp-actino8. The sequence continues at coordinate 7,380 of SYCI01000118.1, forward strand.
CGCCTGGTCGTTGCACGATGCGCTGGCCACGTTCGCCGGTCCCGTCATCGAGGTTCACATCTCGAATCCGAACGCGCGAGAACCGTGGCGGCACACGAGCGTGATCGCGCCCGTAGCTCGAGGTTCCATCGCCGGTTTGGGCCTCCGGGGATACCTTCTCGCGATCGACGCCGTCGCCGACCTCGTGTCCGAGGCTTGAGATTGGGCATTGGTAACGAACGGCTGTCGCGTCTGGTCGAGGCGTTGCCGGATGATCGTGCTCTGCTTCTGACCGATCGGTCCGACGTTCGCTGGGCGAGTGGTTTCGCCGGATCGAACGGTTGGCTGGTCGCTCGTGGGAATGATCGTTGGTTGATCACCGACGGCCGATACTTGGAGCAAGCAGCCCACCAAACCAACACTCACGGCCTCGATTGCGAGATCATCGAAGCCCGTACCCAGAACCAGATGGTGCAGGAAGTCGCCGCCAGGATTTCCGGAAGGGTGGCAGTGCGCGGGTCGGCCATCAGTTGGTCGTTGCACGACGAACTCGTGTCCGCGGGTCGACCCCCGGAGGACCACGAGCCGGTCGTCGCCAATTGTCGTCGTCGCAAGGACGAGGCCGAGATCGTGACCATCTCGCGCGCGGCGGCCATCGCCGATCGTGCTCTCTCTGAAGTCATCGACTCCTTTCGTGGAGGAGAGCGCGAGCGTGACCTACGCGACGAACTCGAGTACCGAATGAGAAAACTCGGAGCCGACGGTCCTTCCTACGAGACGATCGTGGCCTCGGGACCGACCAATGCGGCCCGTCCTCACCACCAACCGACCGATCGGCGTTTGGAGAGTGGCGATTCCCTGATCATCGACGTCGGGGCACTGGTCGAGGGCTACCACTCCGACATGACACGGACCTTTTTCGTCGGTGCGCCATCGAGCGAGTTGACCGAGATCTACCGGATCGTCGAGGAAGCTCAACTGGCCGGTCTGGCTGCGGTCCGGGCCGGCGTTGCCGGCGTCGATGTCGACACTGCGTGTCGTCGTGTCTTCGAGGAAGCCGGCCGTCTCGACCTCTATCCGCACGGCACCGGCCACGGGGTCGGACTCGACATCCATGAGGAACCCTTCTTTGGACCTCGATGTCAGTCGACTCTCGGGGTCGGAGAAGTCGTGACCGTGGAGCCCGGGCTCTATCGTGGAGGCCTTGGCGGTGTGCGAATCGAGGATCTCGTCCTCGTGACCGAAGATGGCTGCCAAATCCTCACCAAATACCCCAAGGACCTGCGATGCCTGCCATAACCACCAACGACCTCAAGAACGGGATCACCCTCGAACTCGACAACGGACTCTTCCAGGTCGTCGAGTTCCAGCACGTGAAGCCCGGTAAGGGCGGCGCCTTCGTCCGGACGAAGTTGCGAAATCTCCGTACCGGAAACGTCTTCGAGAAGACTTTCAACGCCGGTATCCGGGTCGAGCAAGCACTCCTCGAGAAAAAGGACATGCAATTTCTCTACCGAGACGGCGACGACTACGTCTTCATGGACACCGAGTCCTACGACCAGATGAACGTCGCGCCGACCGCACTCGGAGATGCTGCCGATTACCTCATCGAGTCGATGGTGGCCATCATCGCCATCCACAACGGCGAGATCGTCTCGGTTGAAATTCCGGCTTCGGTCGAGCTCACCATCGCCGTGACCGAACCAGGGATCCAGGGTGATCGTGTGTCGGGTGCACGGAAGCCGGCCGAACTCGAGACTGGAAAGACGATCCAGGTTCCGCTCTTCGTGAACGTGGGCGACCGCGTCAAGGTCGACACCCGCTCCGGCGAATACATCACCCGAGTCTGAGGTGTCTTCGAACATCGGTGCCGGCCGTCCGGACCGGCGATCCGAAGCGCGCGAAATGGCTCTCGGACTTCTCTACGAGGCATCAACCAAGGGCATCGACCCGCGTCGTGTCGTCGAAGCGCAAATCGTGCCGATCGATTCCGATGTGGAGTCGTTGGTTGCCGGTGTCGCCGATCGGGTTCAGGAGATCGATTCCCTGATCGAGCGCTTCGCCACTGGTTGGTCCATCGACCGCATGCCGGCCATCGACGTACTCGTGCTGCGATTGGCGATCTACGAGTTGCTGGCCCGACCGGATGTTCCGACGGCTGTGGTACTCGATGAGGCCGTCGAGTTGGCCAAGACGTTCAGCACCGACGACTCCGGTCGATTCGTGAACGGCGTGCTCGCGTCCGTCGCCAAGGATCCGCACGTACGCGGTCAGTGATGCGGAGGTTCGGGCCACGGCCCGGCCCCGGTCGCCGCGGCGGCGATGGAGGCGAGAGTGAATCCTTCGAGGTGATGCTTCATGTGTTCACCGGCCTGCTTCCAGATGGCCAGCAGAACGCATTGACCCTCGTGGTCGCATGAACCGTCCTGATGTGGTTCGCCGAAATCACCCACGGTGATGGGACCGTCGACCGCCGAGATGATCTCCGAGAGCTGGATGTCTTCGGGCTGACGGGCGAGTGTGTAACCACCTCCGACACCCCGCTTGGACCGAACCAAACCGGCTCCCTTGAGGGCGAGCAGGATCTGTTCGAGGTAGGGCTGGGGGAGACCGGTGCGTTCCGCGATGTCGCGCACCGACGTCGGACCCGTCTGCGACTCGTGGAGGGCCAGGCTCAACAGAGCCCGACACGCATAATCACCCCGGGTCGAAACACGCACGATCTCATCGTAGGGGGTCGGGACCAAACGCCCGCGGAGGACGTGACCCCGACCACTGTGGTGGACTGAGAGGGTGAGAGCCCCGGTACTTCCCGACTACGAGGGACCCAACCTCGTCGGCGTGGTGCCCAATCTCTTGCTTCGTCGTCCCGGTGATCGTCCGGGTTGGTTCCCGTCGGCGGTCCAAGAAGCCGAACGAATCGCGGTCCTCGTCCTCGACGGACTCGGTTGGGAGCAACTCGAGGCTCATCGCGAGCTCTTGCCGACCCTCGCCTCGATGACCGGTGGACCGATCACGACCGTTGCCCCGAGCACCACCGCCACCGCACTCACGAGCCTTGTGACCGGCGCGCGGCCCCTCGAACACGGAATCGTCGGCTATCGGATCGACATGGGTGACGTCGTCATGAACACCCTTCGTTGGCACGACGGTCGCCGTGACCTCCGAAACGTCTTTCCTCCCGCCGACGTCCAACCAATTCCGGCCTTCTGCGGCTCGAGCGTACCCGTCGTCAGTCGTGCCGAACATGAAGGAACCGGATTCACGCAAGCTCACCTGCGGGGAATGCCCCACCCGGGTTGGCGCAGCCCGAGTTCGATCGCCGTGGAAGTTCGTCGTCAGTTCGATCTCGGTCAACAGTTCGTCTACGCCTACTACGACGGCGTCGACAAGATCGCGCACGAGCGCGGCTTCGGTGCGTACTACGAGCAAGAGCTTCGAATGACCGATCATTTGGTGGCATCGGTACTCGAGGAGATGCCGAGTGGTTCGACCCTCGTCGTCGTCGCCGATCACGGTCAAGTGGATACGGGAGATGAGTCGATCGACTTGCCCCGAAACCTCGTCGAACTTCTGAGGCATCAGTCCGGTGAGGGCCGTTTTCGCTGGCTTCACGTGAAGAATGGTCGCCTCGACGATGCTCTGGACATCCTCAGGACGTTCGAAGACGTGGCGTGGATCAGAACCCGCGACGAAGTTCTGGCCGAGGGTTGGCTGGGTTCTGCATCCGCTAGTCGATCCGAGACGGTGATCCGACGTCTTGGCGACATCGCGCTCGCACCGTTCGCGGCCACGAGCTTCAACGATCCGCTGGATTCGGGTCCGTTTCCACTTCGTTGCCGGCACGGCTCCCTCACGAGCGCCGAGATGCTCGTGCCCCTACTCGGCGCGAGCGTCTGAGCCTGCGTGGAAGTGATGACCAACATCGGCAACAATCGGGGGGTGACCACGAACGAATCGCCCGCCGAAGTCCATCAACCCGATGCGGTCATCGATCAGCAGTCGGCACCTGCCGTCACCGAAGCCGTGACCGAGCCCGGCAAAGTGATGCGGATCGGCTCGATGGTCAAGCAGCTCTTGGAGGAAGTCCGCACGGCGACCCTCGATCCGCAGAGCAGGGAACGCCTGGCTGAGATCTACGAGCGCTCGATCGTCGAACTCTCCGAAGCGTTGTCGCCCGACCTTCAAGAAGAGCTGCGCATGTTGGCGTTGCCCTTCGGAGCCGAACCACCGACCGATGCCGAAATCCGGGTGGCTCAGGCCCAACTCGTCGGCTGGTTGGAGGGCCTCTTCCATGGCATCCAGGCGACCCTTTTCGCCCAGCAGATGGCGGCCCGGCAGCAATTCGAGCAGATGCGGCGTCTCGGTCCGGGTAACGGTTCCGAGGGTGAATCGGGGGCCGAAGGGCGCCCCGGAACCTACCTCTGACCCTCTGCTACCCTCGCAAATCACACCGTTGTTCTTCGGTGGTTTCCGGTCGTTGAAAGGGAGGTAGGAGATGGGCGACTCGTTCACCCATCTCCACGTCCACACCGAGTTCTCGATGCTCGACGGAGCAGCCAAACTCGACGAACTCGTGGCGGCCGCCGTGGCCGACGGTCAGCCCGCTCTCGGCATGACCGATCACGGGAACATGTACGGAGTTCTCGACTTCTACAAGGAATGCCGCAACCAGGGCGTCACACCGATCATCGGTACCGAGGCCTACATGGCGGGTGAGAGCCGTTTCGATCGTCCACCTCGTCGGGGACGTCTGGACGACACCGGTGGTGAGGTCGAAGGGGGCGGCAAGCTCTACTACCACCTCACTCTGCTGGCCGAGAACGACACCGGTTACCGGAATCTGATCAAGCTGAGCAGCCTCGCGTTTCTCGAAGGGTTCTATTACCAACCGAGGATGGACTGGGATCTCCTGGCTCGGCACAGTGAAGGCCTGATCGCCACGACGGGTTGTCTGGGCGGGCACGTTCTCCAAAGCCTCCTGAAAGGCGACTACCAAGGAGCCCGCAGCAAGGCTGCCCGACTGCAGGAGATCTTCGGACGCGACAATCTTTTCGTCGAGCTCCAGGACCACGGGCTGGCCAACCAGACCCAGACCAATCCGCAACTTCTCCGGATCGCCCAGGACATCGGAGCACCGGTGTTGGCCACCAACGACTCGCACTACGTCCATCGACACGACAGTGCAGCCCACGATGCGTTGCTGTGCGTACAGACCGCCTCGTTGATGACCGATCCGAATCGCTTCAAGTTCGAAGGGACCGAGCACTACCTCAAGCCGGCCAACGAGATGCGTCATCTCTTCCGCGAGGTTCCCGAAGCGTGCGACAACACGCTTTGGATCGCCGAGCGCGCACAGGTGAACATCGAATTCGGTAAGCCTCAACTCCCGAACTTCGCGGTGCCCGAGGGATTCACGACCGACTCCGAGTATCTCGAGTATCTCGCGCGTGAGGGTGCCCGCATGCGCTGGGGTGACAGTCTCCCGCCCTCGGTCGTCGAACGTTTGGCCTACGAACTCAAGGTCATCACCGACATGGGTTTCGCCTCCTACTTCCTCATCGTCTGGGACCTCATCAAGTACGCGAAAGATCGCGGAATCCGAGTCGGTCCGGGTCGCGGTTCGGCTGCCGGATGTGCCGTGGCGTATTGCCTCCGCATCACCGAAGTCGATCCGATCCGCTACGACCTACTGTTCGAGCGCTTCCTCAATCCGAGCCGCATCTCCATGCCCGACATCGACATGGACTTCGACTCCCGTTATCGGGACGAGATGATCCGCTACGTGTCGGACAAGTACGGCCGGGATCACGTGGCCCAGATCATCACCTTCAACACCATCAAGGCACGTAACGCCGTTCGTGATGCAGCACGAGTACTCGGTCATGAGTACTCGGTCGGAGACAAGCTCGCCAAGGCAATGCCTCCACTGGTGATGGGTCGCGACACGCCGCTCAAGTACTGCCTCGAGGAACATCCCAAGTACATCGATGGATATCGAGCCGCTTCCGAGTTACGCGAGATGTACGAATCGGATCCGATCTCCAAAGAGGTCATCGACGTGGCCAAGGGCCTCGAAGGTCTGAAACGTTCGACCGGCATCCACGCGGCGGCGGTGGTGATCTCCAAGGAACCACTCACGGAGTATCTACCCCTTCAGCGCAAGCCCGAGCAGGGCAAGTCGCCCGACGAGACGCCGGTGACCACCCAGTACGAAATGCACGGCGTGGAAGAACTCGGTCTGCTCAAGATGGACTTCCTCGGTCTGCGCAACCTCGACGTGATCACCGACGCCGTGAAGTTGATCCGCGAGAGCGCCGACCCCGAATTCGACATCGACCATGTTCGACTCGACGAGCCGGCCGTCTTCGAACTTCTCGGTCGGGGAGAGACCACCGGTGTGTTCCAGTTGGAGTCGACGGAGATGCAGCGGTTGCTGCGGGCCATGGCTCCCACGTCCTTCGAAGACGTCTCGGCCGTGATTGCCCTTTATCGCCCCGGACCCATGGGAGTCCGGATGCACTACGACTACGCCGATCGCAAGAACAATCGAAAGCCGGTCGAGTACTTCCATCCCGAGGCCCAAGAAGTCCTCGGTGACACCTTCGGGCTGATGATCTATCAGGAGAGCGTGATGCGGGTCGCCCAGCGATTCGCTGGTTACTCACTCGCCGAAGCCGACAACCTTCGTAAAGCCTGTGGCAAGAAAGTCCGCGAACTGATGGAGAAGGAGCGGTCGAAGTTCGTCGAGGGGTGCGAGAAGACCGGTTACGGCAAGAATCTCGGCAACTACCTCTTCGGAATCATCGAGAACTTCGCCGACTACGCGTTTAACAAGTCGCATTCCTTCGGCTACGGGCTCGTCTGCTACCAGACGGCTTATCTGAAAGCCGTTTACCCGGTTCAGTTCTTCGCCGCACTGCTCACGTCGGTGAAGGACAACATCGAGAAGGCGACCGGCTATTTGGCCGATGCGCGTCGACAGAAGATCACCCTCCTTCTGCCCGATATCAACCTGTCCGACGTCGACTTCGCGGCCCGGCCCGCCGAACGAACGGTCGTGTTCGCTCTCTCGGCCATCAAAGGTGTCGGCTCGGCGGTCTGCGCACGAATCGTGACCGAGCGGAACGCCAATGGTCCCTTCGCTTCGTTCCACGACTTCTGCATGCGAGTCCCGACCGATTGTCTCAACAAGCGCACCATCGAATCCTTCATCAAGGCCGGTGCTTTCGATTCCCTCGGCCATTCCCGGCGGGGCCTGTTGGCCGTCTTCGAGTCGATCATCGACGATTCCGTTACGCGCCGTCATGAAGCCGATCAAGGTGTGCTCAGCCTCTTCGACTCGATGGATTCGTCGGAGTCGAACTTCTCACTCGACATCGAGATCCCGACACTCGAACTCGAACGAGAACTGAAGATCAAGTTCGAAAAGGAACTCTTGGGTCTGTACATCTCGGATCATCCGTTGTGGGGTCACGAGGGCACTCTGGCCCGACGGGCCACGGCGACGACCGTCGATGTAGCCGAGCTCGAGAACAACTCCGTCGTCACCCTCGGTGGTGTGGTGTCCAAATTGGAACGTAAGACGACCCGTCGAGGAGACCAGATGCTCCTCGTGAACCTCGAGGATTTCCATGGGGTCGTCGAGGTCACCGTCTTCAGCAAGACCGCGGCCGAACACGGTCACAAACTCCGCGAGGACGGAGTCGCCATCATGAAGGTTCGGGTCAACAAGAACGACGACCGAACCACGGTTTCGGCTCTCGAGATCGAGCCCATCCGTCTCACCAACACCGTCTCGGAACTACGCCTGAACCTTCCGTCCGGCACGATCGGAAAATCAGGTATCGACGAGTTGCGAGAGATCCTTCGCCGTCACCCGGGCGACTCGCGTGTCTTCCTCCATCTCGGCGAGGGCAAGATTCTCCAACTCGGGTCGGAGTTCTCGGTTCAGGTCGACCGGGTGGTTCCCGAGTTGCGGGTCGCCTTCGGTATCGATGTGGTCCTTCCCTCGGTCTGAGACCCACATCGAGTCCTCGGTTTTCCACAGGACCACGTCGAGGTGGCAGAATGGGTCCGTTCGAACGAGGGGGAGACGGTTCTTCGATGGCAGTCGATGTTGAGACTCGGGATTGTTCGGCCTTGTCCGACTCGGATCTCGACGAACTGGCATCCATGGGTGGAGCTTTCGACATCGGGCTCTTGTCAAAGGCCAAAGAAGATTGGGTTCTGTGCACCATCGCTCGCGAGAGCGGCAAGCTTCACGGCTTCATGTTCTCCACCCTCGAGCGCATCGGGGGAACCCCGTGTGTTCTGCTCGGACTCGTGAGTGTCAAGCGCACCGGCAAACGTGACCAGATCCTGAAGGGTCTGATGAGCGAGGCTTTCCACCGGGCCCTCATGGCCTTCCCCGATGAGGACGTGGTCGTTGGGTCGCGGTTCGTCTTCGCCGATGGTCTCGAGGCCTTCAAACAGCTCACCGAACTGATTCCCCGTCCTGGCCATCGGGCCGTTGGAGAGGAGCGGGCGTGGGGTAAGCGTCTCGCCCGACGATTCGGAGTCGATGCTCACTACGACGAGAAGACTTTCGTGGTCGGCAAGAAGGGTCGAACCGGCTTCATCGATCACGAATCGACCAAGCCCGACAAGATCAAGTCCGATGTTCGGGAGCAGTTCTCCGAAGTGTCCGATGCCGCAGGGGGAGTACTCATCGTCCATGGTTGGACGATGACCGAGGACCTCTTGAAACTCGGCCGTCGCTGACGGAACCTTGGATCCCGACTCGGACTCGCCACTGCGTCACGTCATCCGACGTCGACGGATGACTCGCCGTTTCACAGGCGACGTCCCGATCGATGATCTCCTCGAACTGTGTGACACCGCTCGATTCGCTCCGTCGGCTGGCTTCGCCCAAGGAACCCACTTCCTCGTTCTCCACGGACCCGCGCTGACCCACTTCTGGCGAACCAGCGGTACCGGCGACTGGTTCGCCCAGGTCAACCCCGGTGTCCTCGAGGCCTCGGCCTGTGTCCTCGTGTGCGGAGATCGATCGAGCTATCTGGCCCGGTACTCCGAGCCCGACAAATCGGGACACGGACTCGAGTCTGCGGCGGGCTGGCCGACGCCCTTCTGGTTGACCGACGCCGCCATGGCGGCCCAGAACCTCCTGCTCCTCATCGAAGAGAGACGCTGGGGCGCCTTGTTCTTCGGACTCTTCGGTCCGGCCCAGGGGACCCTGACCGAATTCGGAGTTCCTGAAGAAGTGGAGTGCGTCGGCGCCATTGCGGTCGGACTGCGAAGCACGGAGGATCGGCCCTCGGGTTCGGCCATCGGCCGCCCTCGGCGCGCGAGAACCGAACAGGTCCATCTCGGCCGCTGGTGATCCGGTTTCTCGAGTTGGGGCCCGGAACCGTAGGGTTCAGAGGTCCCCCGAGAGGAGCCCATGTGTCCACCGCCCAGCAGATCCCCTTGGTGTCGTACCTTCACCTGACACCCTCTCCTCACCTGGTCGCCAATGAGTGCACGTCGTGTGGGGCTCGCTTCTTCGATCGCCGCAATGCCTGTGCCGGCTGCTTCCAGACCGAGTTTCGCCCGGTCGACATTCCGACGACGGGAGTCCTGAAAGCTTTCACCATCGTGGCCTTCGCCGCTCCCGGTGTACCGGTGCCCTTCGTCGCCGGAATCGTCGACTGCGGTGGAACGAGTGTTCGCGGCAACGTGATCAACACCGATCCCACACCGGAGAAGGTGAGCCTCGGAATGAAACTTCGTTTGGCGACCTACAGCCTCGGAACCGATGACGAGGGCGTCGAAGCCATCGGATTCGGATTCGAACCGGCCTGATCTCCGTTCGGCTCGGACCCGCTCGGTATTCTTCCCACAATCGCGACCAGAAAGAGAATGCGCCATGGCAACTGACGACATCTACATCCTCGGAATCTCGATGACGAAGTTCGGCAAGCACGCCGACAAGGACATCGTCGATCTCGGCGCCGAAGCCGCCATGGCGGCGCTTCGCGACGGCGGAGTCTCCATGCGCGACATGGGAATTCTTGCGGCCGGCAACCTGATGGGAGCCGGCGGTTACGGTCAGCAATTGCAGAAGCAGATCGGTCAGACCGGAATCCCGGTGTACAACGTTTCGAATGCGTGTGCCACCGGCGCCACCGCCCTGCGCACGGCGATCATGGCCGTGAAGTCGGGTGAAGTCCGAATGGGCCTGGCCGTCGGAGCCGAGAAGTTGGCCGGAGCCGGCCTCCTCGGCGGCGGCGGACAGGGAAAGAAGGACTCCAACAAGTGGGAGCCCAAGGGACGCTACGGCGCCGTCGCACCGACTGATGGTCGGATCGGCACCGACACCATGCCCGGAACGTTCGCTCAGGTCGGCATGGAATACGGCCACAAGTACGGCGGAGTTTCTTTCGAACTGTTCGCGAAGATCTCGGAAAAGAACCACGCACACTCGACGCTCAACCCGATGGCTGCGTATCAGAAGCGTTTCACCCTCGAAGAGATCATGGGCGACATGATGATCGCCTACCCCAACACCCGCCCCATGTGTTCGGCCAACTGCGACGGTGCCGCCGCCGCCGTGGTGACGAGCGGCGAGGTGTTGAAGACCCTCTCGGCCGACCAGCGTCGTCGGGCCATCAAAGTGTCGGCTTCGGTGCTGACGACCGACCCCTATCAAGAGGCTTGCCAGATCCTTCCCGACGTGAACACCCTCACCCGCAACGCGGCAACGATCGCCTATGAGCAGGCCGGAGTCTCACCGACCGATCTCGACCTCGTCGAACTGCACGACTGTTTCGCCACGGCCGAACTCGTTCACTACGACAACCTCATGCTGTGCCCCGAAGGGGGAGCAGTCGACTTCTTCATGTCGGGAGCACCTTGGCGTGACGGAAAGACACCCGTCAACGTTTCGGGAGGACTTCAGTCGAAAGGTCATCCGATCTCGGCGACGGGAATCGCCAACATCTGGGAGATCTGCCATCACCTCCGCGGCGAAGCTGGCGACCGTCAGATCAAGGACGCCAAGGTCGGCTTGGCTCACGTGATCGGTCTCGGATCGGCGTGCGGCGTGCACATCCTGGAGCGCTCGGCGGCCTGATCAGCCGAGGAGCTCGACGAACCGCTGCGCATCCGCCGTCGGTTCGGCACACGTGTGGTCACGACAGACGTACGCCAGACCGTCGCGTCGCGAATTCCAGAGTGGACCCTCATAGGGCTCCCCCCACGCGAGGACCGTGGTCGGTCGCCACTGTCTGCCCACGATTCGGACCAGATCCGGTCGGTCGCCGACGACGGCAACCTCGGTGGTACCGCTCACGGCGACATCGATGGCGAGAAGACTGAGCCCGGCTGCCGATGGAGCTTGGGCGGCGATTCGCGCGAGAAGCCGGAGCGTTCCCATCGCTCTGTCGTGGAAGTCCTCACGACCGGTGAGGGCCGCCAGCCGGAGCAGGCCGATCGCGGCCAGTGAGTTGGCCGATGGCGTCGCATTGTCGAGCAAATCCTTCTGGCGGACCACGAGTTGTTCACCGGCATTGGCCACCGTGAAGAAGCCGCCGTTCACCGGGTCGTGGAACGAAGAAACGAGGGTGTCGGCAACCTCGATCGCCCGTTCGATCCAGACCCGACGGCCGGTCGCCTCGGCGAGTCGTCCGAAGGCTTCGACGAGCGCGGCGTGATCGACGGCCAAAGCATCGTGACGGGCCGGGGGCTGAGCTTCGGCCTGCCACACTCGGCACCACGAGCCGTCCGATCGACGGAGGTTGACGACCAGGAATTCGGCGCAACGCTCGGCCGCCTGGATCCAGTCCGGTCGATCGAGGGCGGTACCGCACTCGGCCAGTGCTGAGATCAACAGGGCGTTCCATTCGAGGAGAACCTTGCTGTCGAGACCGGGGCGAATACGGCGGCTCCGAAGTTCGAGAAGCGTCCGTCTCGACTCTTCCACCGATGCGCTTCGATCGAACATGTCGGAGGTGATCGGTCGGAACAGGATGTTGCGGCCTTCGAAGTTCCCGCTGTCCGTGAGCGAATACCAATCCGAGAACTCCGGCGCTCGATCACCGAGGGCTTCGGTGATCTCGTCGCGAGTCCACGTGTAGAACCAGCCCTCGTGATGATGGCCGTGACCGTCGTCGGAGTCGGCGTCCTCGGCACTGAAGAATGGTCCGAAATCGTGTCTCAAGTCGCGAAGGAGATATTCGACGGTCGACTCGATGACCTGACGCCAGCGTTCATGGCCCAGTACAAGGTAACCGTGGCAATAAGCGCGCAATAGGAGAGCCTGGTCGTAGAGCATCTTCTCGAAATGCGGAACCAGCCAGCGACGATCGACCGAGTAGCGAGCAAAACCTCCGCCCAGGTGATCGTGGATGCCGCCGGCGGCCATGGCATCGAGCGAACGCTCGACGACGGCCCCCCACCCGGCATCGGGACGAAGCATGTGTCGTCGCAAGATGAAGTCGAGATTCATCGTGGAAGGGAACTTCGGTGCTTCTCCGAATCCGCCCCACTCGCGGTCGTGCCGTTCGACGAGCGCTTCGACACAACGCTCGAGGAAACTTTCGTCCGGAAGGCCAGGAGCAGGCTCTACCCGCGATGTTCGCCCGATCGCTTCGACGATCGATTGGACGTTGCCCGCCACGTCATCGCGACGGTTCGTCCACACGTCGCTGATGGCACTCATCAATCGGAGAAATCCCTCGCGCGGGTAGTAGGTGCCACCGAAGAACGGCTCCCGCTCGGGCGTCAGGAAGACCGTCATCGGCCAGCCTCCATGGCCCGTCAGCGCTTGGACTGCGTCCATGTAGACGGCGTCGACATCGGGCCGTTCCTCACGATCGACCTTCACACAGACGAAACGCATATTCATCTCAGCGGCCACGACCGAATCCTCGAAGGATTCGTGCGCCATCACATGACACCAATGGCAAGCGGAGTATCCGACCGACAGAAGAATGGGAACGTCTCGTTCACGTGCGGCCGCGAAGGCCTCCGGGCCCCACGGGTACCAGTCGACCGGGTTGTCGCGATGTTGACGCAGGTAGGGCGAAGCCTCGCCGCCCAGACGGTTCACGTCAGGCGCCGGTCGCGTGGTACCCGCCGTCCACGTGGATCATCGACCCCGTGGTTGCCGGAAAAAGGTCGGAGAGCAGAGCGACACAGGCTCGGGCTACCGGAGTCGGATCTTCGACGTTCCAACCGAGTGGCGCGCGATCGTCCCAGACGTCCTCGAACTTCTTGAAGCCCGGGATCGACTTGGCCGCCATCGTCTTGATGGGGCCGGCGGCCACGAGATTGCACCTGATACCTCGGCGACCAAGATCACGGGCCAGGTAGCGATTGATGCTCTCCAACGACGACTTGGCGACGCCCATCCAGTTGTAGGCCGGCCAGGCACCGGTGTTGTCGAAATCGAGACCGACGATGGACGAGCCGGATCCGAGAAGTGGCAACAGAGCTTCGGCGAGGAACTTGTAGGAATAGGCGCTGATCTGGATCGCCGTCGCGACATCGTCCCACTGGGCCGCCATGAAGTCCTCCCCGAGGCAAACCTCGGGTGCGAATCCGATGCTGTGGAGAACCCCGTCGACCCGACCCCACTTGGAAGCTAAGTGGCCCCGAACGGCTTCCCCGTGTTCGGGAACGGTGACGTCGAATTCGAGCACTTCCACTTCGCGGGGGAGTTTGCGCGCCGTGCGCTGGGTGAGCGACAACGCCCGTCCGGCGCCGGTCAGGACGATGTCGGCGCCCTCGTTCAGAGCCAATTGGGCGACCGAGAAGGCCAGCGAAGCATCGGTCAGCACTCCGGTGACCACGACTTTCTTGCCCTCCAAGAGACCCATGGGGCCAAACTAGTCGCCATCCGTTGGGGTCTACGGACTCCGATCAGCGTCGGTCGATGTGGGAAGGTGGAGTCATGCGTATCGGAATTCTCGGAGGCACCGGCCCGGCCGGTACCGCTCTTGCTGCTCGTCTGGCCTCGATCGGTTATCCCGTCGTCATCGGCTCACGGTCGAAGTACAAGGCCATGGAGGCCCGCGACGAGCAGATCTCCAAGTTTCCCGAACTGGCGGATCTTCTCTCTTATGGTGACAACGCCGAAGCGAGCGGTTGCGAATTGATCGTGATCGCCACTCCCTGGGACTCGGCCGCAACCACGGTGCAAGAGAACGCCGACGCGTTGCGCGGCAAAGTGGTGATCAGCATGGCGAATGCTCTGGTGCGAGTTGCCGGAGAATTCCAACCCCTCCTGCCGCCACGTGGAAGTGTCGCCGCCCATGTTCAAGCCGCCGTACCCGATTGCCGGGTCGTGGCTGCGTTCCACCACCTGCCGGCCAAAGAGTTGGGTCACTTGGGCGAGCCGATCGACTCCGACGTTCTCATCTGCAGCGATGACGCCGAGGCTCTGGCCAAGGTGAGCGAAATCGTCGCTAAGATTCCTGGTTGTCGCCCACTCGATGCCGGTGAGTTGTCGAATGCGACCGCCATCGAAGCCTTCACTGCGGTTCTCCTGCAACTGAACGTCCGCTACAAGACGCGGGTCGCTCCGAAGTTGACCGGTATCCGCAACATCGCCGCCGGTGGATCGACTGGACACTGATCGATGCCGATGAGGCTGTACGACACCGCCCGCCGCGCGGTCGTTCCTTTCGAACCGAATCATCGGGTGCTGATGTACACCTGTGGCATCACCCCCTACGACGCGACCCACATCGGTCACGCCACCACGTTCATCTTCTACGACGTTCTCCAGCGGAGGCTGATCGACCTCGGTCATGAAGTGCGTTGCGTCCGCAACGTCACCGACGTCGATGATCCGTTGTTCGCCAAGGCGCGTGAACTCGGAGTTCACTATCTCGATCTGGCCGCCGGGGAAGAGGCTCGCTTCGAACGCGATCTGCAGGCACTGAATGCACTGCCGGTCTTCTCCACCCCGCGAGCATCGTCGGCCATCTCCGACATCCGCGGCTTCATCGGCATGGTTCTCGATCGCGGATTCGCCTACGAGTCGGGTGGATCCGTGTACTTCGACGTCAGTCGCTTCCCGGATTTCGGATCGGTCAGCCATTACACGCGAGAGCAGATGATCGCGTTCGCTCGCGAGCGAGGGGGTGACGTCGACAACCCGAACAAGCGGGACCCACTCGACTTCGTCCTCTGGCACCCTTCGGCACCCGATGAACCCTCGTGGGAAGCGGTGTGGGGGGCCGGGCGTCCCGGTTGGCACATCGAATGCAGCGCTTTGGCGTTGCGCGAACTGGGGGAGACCATCGACCTCCACGGAGGTGGGAGCGACCTGATCTTCCCCCATCACGAGTGCGAGCGAGCGCAGAGTGAAGCGGCCACGGGAGCTCCGTTCGTGAGACATTGGATGCACGTGGCGATGGTCTTCAAAGACGGCGCCAAGATGTCGAAGAGTCTCGGCAACCTGGCCTTCGTCGACGCCTTGCGCGAAGTTTGGGATCCCCGAGCCATCCGACTCGCCCTGATCGGCAATCACTATCGCCGGGAGTGGGAGTGGGTCGACGACCTGATGCCGAGGGCTCAGAGTCGTCTGAGCACGTGGGTTTCGAGTGTGAATGGTCGCCACGACGACGGGGTCGTCGACGACGTTCGGCAAGCCCTCGACGACGACCTCGACACACCGAGCGCTTTAGTGCTGATTGACGCTGCGGTATCGAAGGGATTCTCGGCTCGAGACGCCGCGGCTCTTCTCGGAATCATCCTTTGACGAATTGTCAAAGATTGACGTTTCGTCACTCTTGAACACACGAATTCGCTTGCGTTAACAGTGGATGTCGCCTTGGTCACTCGTCGTCCTCGCCGCCGACCGGAGGGTTAACCTTCGGCGCCGAGGAGGGTGGCGATGGCGATCAAGGCGCAAGGAGCGGGCAAGGCGCAGGGTCGTTTGCGTCGTGTCGTCGCACCGGTCGCTCACCGCTTGTGGGACATCGAAGTCACCGGCCTCGATCGTCTGCCCGAGTCCGGTCCGGCGATTCTTTGTCCGAACCACATCAGCTTCCTCGACTCGGCGTTCCTGATGCTCGTCGCGCCGCGCAACATTTCGTTCGTCGGCAAAGCCGAATACATGGATTCTTGGAAGACGAAGTTCCTCTTCCCATTTCTCGGCATGATTCCGATCGATCGCGCCGGTGGCGACAAAAGCCAGGCCGCTCTCGACACCGCCGAAGGTGTTCTGCGTCGCGGTGAGTTGTTCGGCATCTTCCCGGAGGGAACCCGCAGTCGCGACGGATGTCTGTACAAGGGTCGAACCGGCGCGGCGCGGCTGGCGGCCAAGCTCGACTGCCCGATCTATCCGGTCGGAATCGTCGGCACCGACCTCATTCAGCCTCCCGATGCCAAGGCACCCAAGGTGCGCATGTCCTGCTCGATCAACATCGGTCGTCCGGTTCTGCCGTCGCGTCATCTGCAAGACGGTGTTCCGGCCGAGGAACAGCATCGGGCGTGGCGAGGCATGATCGACGAGGTCATGTTCGAGATCCGCGAGATGACGAACCAGGTCTACAAGAACGTCTACGCCGGCAAGTCGTCCACTGACTCGCCGACCGAGTCCACCGTCGTGGGACACGTCGCGCACGTCGGTGAGATGGCGGGCCGGGACGACAATTCTCCGGTTTCGGCCAACGCCTGACCGTAAACTCCTCTGAATGTCGGAGATCTCGGTCGTCCTGCCCGACGGCGCCCAACGTTCACTCGCCGCTGACTCTCGCGTGTTCGATCTCGCGACTTCGATCTCCCGAAATCTGGCCAAGGGCGCCGTGGCCGGTCGCGTCAACGGTTCGCTCGTCGATCTCTCGTCGGTTCTGGCCGACGGCGATCAGGTCGCCATCATCACCGCCGACTCCGAAGAGGGCCGTCACGTTCTGAGGCACTCGACCGCCCATGTGCTCGCGCAAGCGGTGTTGCAGGTGTTCCCGGGAGCCAAGTACACGATCGGTCCGGCGATCGAGAACGGCTTCTACTACGACTTCGATCTGGGTGGACGAGCCTTCACCGAAGACGACCTCGCCGTCGTGGAGGCTCGGATGCGCGAGATCATGAAGGCCGATCAACCCTTCACCCGTTCGACGGTCAGCGCCGATGAGGCCCTGGTGATCTTCGGTGATCAGCCGTACAAGTGCGAGATCATCAACCGAGTACGCAGCGGTGGCGCCGACGGTTCCGACGCCGGGGAAGTCGGTTCGGCGGATGCTGTCTCGGTTTACCGAAATTCCGACTCCTTCGTCGACCTCTGCCTCGGACCCCACGTGCCCTCCACGGGACGACTCGGTCACTTTCGATTGCAGAAGGTCTCGGCTGCTTATTGGCGGGGGAACGAGAAGGGTCCGACCCTCCAACGGATCTACGGCACCGCCTGGGAATCGAAGGCCGCGCTCGATGAATACGTACAACGCCTCGAGGAAGCCGAGCGTCGCGACCATCGACGGTTAGCGGTCGAACTCGACCTCCTTTCGTTCCCGAGTGAACTCGGCGGCGGGCTCGCCGTTTGGCACCCCAAGGGCGCGATCGTTCGCAAGCTGATGGAGGACTACAGCCGGTTGCGCCACCAGACGGGCGGCTACCAGTTCGTCTTCACTCCGCACCTCGCCAACGCGAATCTCTTCCAGACCTCGGGCCACCTCGACTTCTATGCCGACGGCATGTATCCGCCCATGGAAATGGACAACGGGACCTATTACCCCAAGCCCATGAATTGTCCGATGCACTGCTTGATCTTCCGAAGTCGGGGGCGTAGTTACCGCGAGCTTCCGCTCCGACTGTTCGAACTCGGCACGGTGTACCGCTACGAAAGGGCCGGAACCCTCCACGGCCTGTTGCGCATCCGCGGCTTCACCCAGGACGACAGCCACATCTACTGCACACGCGATCAGCTTCAGGACGAGATCATCTCTCTTCTCGATTTCGTCATGAGCGTGTTGCGTGCGTTCGGTTTCGACGACTTCTCGTTCCATCTCTCGACCAAGGACCCGTCCAAGTACGTCGGTTCCGACGAGATCTGGGACGAGGCGACCAATGCTCTGGCCCGTGCCCTCACGGTGCACAAAGTCGAGTATTCGGTCAAGGAGGGCGATGCCGCCTTCTACGGTCCCAAGATCGACATCCACGTGAAGGACGCCATCGGACGAACCTGGCAGTTGTCGACCATCCAGTGCGATTTCAATCTGCCCGAGCGTTTCGGGCTCGAGTACGTCGCGACCGACG
This sequence comes from Actinomycetota bacterium, assembly GCA_005787035.1. Classification (GTDB taxonomy): domain Bacteria; phylum Actinomycetota; class Acidimicrobiia; order Acidimicrobiales; family Ilumatobacteraceae; genus Casp-actino8. The sequence goes on from SYCI01000118.1 coordinate 25,599, forward strand.
GAAGCCGTCAGCGCCCGATCATGTTGCACCGTGCGTTGTTCGGCTCGGTCGAGCGTTTCTTCGGCGTGCTCGTCGAGCACTACGCCGGTGCTTTCCCCACGTGGCTTTCACCGGTGCAGGTTCGAGTCCTTCCAGTCGCCGATTCGCATCAGGAGTACGCCGACCGTGTTGCCGAGACCCTGCGGGCGTCCGATGTGCGAGTCGACGTGGTCGAAGCTTCCGATCAACTCGGCAAACGAATCCGCAACGCCAAGGTCGAGAAGATCCCCTACGTCCTCGTCGTGGGCGACGACGATGTCGCCTCGTCCACCGTGGGTGTGAATGCCCGTGGCGCCGACGTCGAACGCGGAGTCGGCCTCACCGAATTCGTCGACCGGGTGGTCCGGGACATCGCCCTGCATTCGGCGGTCTGACTTGGCCGCCGATCGCTCGGTTCTGTGGGCCGGTTGGCGTCATCGGTACTTCGAGTCGGACCGAAGGAGTGGCGACCGCTCGGTGTTCAGAGAGATTCTCGAGTCGGGACGATCCGACGACGAGACCCTCATCGTGCGGCGGGGGAGTGATTGCTTCGCCATCTTGAATCTCCATCCCTACTCGGGTGGACATCTCATGGTTCTTCCGTACCGAGAAGTCGCCGATCCCTCCGATCTCACTCCGGCCGAGTCGTCCGAACTCTGGACCCTGGTCACTCAGGCCGTGGGCGTCCTGCGGGTCGCGCTCGGAGCGACGGGTGTCAACGTCGGACTGAATCTTGGTTCAGCGGCCGGAGGCAGCGTTCCCGAGCACCTTCATGTCCACGTCGTGCCTCGTTGGTCCGGTGATGTGAACTTTCTCGGCGCCACCGCCGAAACTCGCGTGATACCCGAAGCGCTCGATGTCACGGCGGCTCGGATTCGCTCGGCGTGGGCCGCCACCGCCTCACCGGCGTAGCGTGTCGTCATGGCTGAGGTTGCTCACGACCGCGACGATCACACCGACGTCCTTCCCGATGATCTGAACGCCGTCGACAATCGACTCCCGTTCAAGTACCCGGACAACAGTCGACGCCGGATTCCGGGCACGATGTACGTGGTCATCGGAATTGCGGTGGCGGTGGTCGGATTCTCGCGGCGCGACGAAGCCGTTCTCGTCAACGACGGTCTCGTGGCGGGGGGAGTCCTTCTCGTCCTGTTCGGCATTCTCAGTCTCACGTCGGGTTGGCGGATGTCCGTCGACGAGCAGGAGGCTCTCGCCCTGGCCGGGCCGGCGGTGAATTTCACGATCGGCCATGCTTCGGCTCAACAGGTGTGGAGAGGTTTGCGGAGTCGACCGACGTGGCGAGTGCTCTGCTACTCCGACGAAGAACCCCCTCGTCAACGGGGTTTGGTTCTGGTCGATGCAGTGGACGGCCGGGTCGTGCAGTCGCTCGTCGAGTCGAGTTCCGACGAGTGGTCATCCCCGAACTGACTGCGCCGAGCGGCTCGATTTCGTAGACTCGTCCCATGTTCGACGGTCATCTGCGCGCCCCAGTCGAGAAGGCTGTCAAACCGATCGGTGATCGCCTGCGGCGCACTCGCCTGACTCCCGATCATCTGACCGTGGTCGGCCTCGTGGTGGCCGTCGCGGCTGCCGTTTCGATCGCCCTCGGCTGGCTCGCGCTCGGCCTGCTCCTCGTCATCATGGCGGCCCTGCCGGACCTTCTGGACGGGGCATTGGCCAAAGCCTCCAACACATCGAGTCAACGGGGAGCTTTCTTCGATTCAGTGGTCGATCGGGTCACCGATTCGCTCCTCTTCGGTGGAGTCGCGTGGTACTTCGCCTCCAACGAGTCGTCGCACATGGCCATCCTGCCGCTGGCCGTAGCTGCGATGAGCAGCGTGATCTCCTATGAGCGAGCCAAGGCCGAATCTCTCGGTCTCCAGGCCAAGGGCGGCCTCATGGAGAGAGCCGAGCGCATCATCCTCTTGTGCATCGGTTTGCTCTTCCCCGTGATCCTCGTCGCGGTCATGTGGGTCATGTTGGCTTTGGTCTCCCTGACTGCCGTTCAGCGCTTCGTCAAGGTCTGGAAGCAGGCCGCCGTGGCTCCGGTGACCGCGGCCAAGATCGAAATGCGTCGGTCGCGGCGTCAGAGTCGTCGTTCGGCGCGGCAGTCGCGGCGCCGAGAATTCATGTCCTCGCGCCGACTTCGCTGAGCGTGACCGATTCTCCCCGCCAGGAGTTCGTCGACAATCTCGTCGTCGGCACCTACCGGTTCGGCTCGCTCCTGTCGAAGTTCGTTCCCGGTCGTTTCGCCGGTCCGACTTCGTCTCTGATCGGACTTCCGGCGAGTCTCGCTCTCGGTGAGCAGCGACGCATGGTCGACCGCCACATGGCGCGTGTCGTTCCACGGGCTTCGGCTTCGGAACGTCGCCGGCTTGTTCAGGCTGTTTTCGACAACTACACGCGGTACTACCTCGAGAGCTTTCGTCTCCCGATCGTCACGGTCGAAGAAGTACGTCGCGGCATGACGATCGAGGGCTTCGATGAGTACCTGAAACCGGCATTGGCCGCGGGCAAGGGGGCGATCGTCGCCCTTCCGCACTTGGGCGGTTGGGAATGGGCCGGTCGTTGGATGACCGATCAGGGACAAGCGATGACCGTCGTGGTGGAGCCGCTGCAGCCAGTCGAACTCTTCGAGTGGTTCGTGGATCTCCGTCGGCGCTTCGGGATGACTGTCGTCCCCCTCGGTCCCGAAGCGGGTCCGGCGGTCCTGCGGGCGTTGAACGCCAACGAGATCGTCTGCCTTCTGTCTGATCGGTTCATCGACGGAGCTTCCACCGAAGTGGACTTCTTCGGAGAACGCACGCTGTTACCCGCCGGTCCGGCGACCCTCGGTATTCGCACCGGTGCACCGATTCTCCCGACCGCCGTCTACTTCAGCGGACGAGGCAACGCTCACCATGCGGTCATTCGACCACCCGTACCGACCCAGCGATTGGGGCGCCTGCGTGAAGATGTCCAACGCGTGACCCAATCGCTCGCACGTGAACTCGAGTTCCTGATTCGACGTGCACCCGAGCAGTGGCACCTCCTCCAGCCCAACTGGCCCAGCGATCCGGGCTGGAGGCACGGCTCGCCCCAAGAAGCGTCCGGCGACTAGAAAAGATTCGTGCGCCGCTGGTCTCCGGTTTTCGCGGTGTCCGCCGCTCTACTCGTTGCGTCCGCTTGTGGTGGGTCTCAACAGACCATGTCCATAATTCGTGACGTGGACGCGATCCAGGTCATGACCCCCGAAGAGGTCGCGGCGATGCGCTCCACCATTCCTCAGTACGACACGAATACGTCGTCGTCACCGAAAAGTGATGCTCAGGAGACGGCCTCCTCCGAAGCCCCCACGGACGACACCATCCCCCTGAACCAGGACAACCGTCCCGCCGAGTTGAAGCTCTTCGATGCCTACGCGAAGTTCAAGAGCTGCATCGAGGATGCTGGTGAGACGATTCGGGGCGACCTCCGCGACCGCAACAATCCGGCGTACAAGGATCCCAAGTACGCGGAGCTGATTCAGACGTGTGCGGCCCGCAGCAAGATTCTCGAGGCGGTTCAAGAGACGCAGACCGCGCGTGGCAATCTGACCCCCGAAGAAGTGGAGACGAGGAACGAGGCTTTCAAGCTTCTTTCGGAGTGTTTGAAGAAGAAGGGCTGGTCGATCGAAACCGCCGTCGACGAAAAGGGCCTCATCAACCCCACCACGTTCCAGAGTTCCGACGGGACGCTCGACGAACGTGATCTGAATCAGTGCCTGACCGAAACCGGCATCAACGACGCCGTCGAGAACGGATGAAGATGAAGCTGAAGGTGCCCAATTTCGGTCGAACTCAGGTCGCTGGTCTCGCGGTGGTCGGGGTCGCTCTCGTTGCCGTTCTGGTGACCAGGGGCGGAGAGGAATCGAACGGCGACAAAGCCCTTCTCATCACCCCACGGGCGGTCGAACGTCGCACGTTGTCCGACGTGCTGACCGTCAGTGGCGAAGTCCGTCGCGAAGAGGTGCAGTCGGTGCGCTCGTCGATCACCGGTCAGGTGAACCGCGTGGACGTGGAGGACGGAGCGACGATCGAGGTCGGGACCGACCTGTTCTCCATCGACGGCCGCACAGCCGTCGCGGCACCAGGTGAGTTCCCGTTTTTCCGGCCACTGCAGGTCGGCAGTGCAGGTGCCGATGTCCAGCAACTCGAGCAGATCCTTTCCGACGAGGGATACGACGTCGGCGAGATCGACACCTTGTTCACCGAATCGACACGGTCCGGTCTGGCCGCTTGGCAAACCGCTCACGGTTACGGAAGTAGCGGTTCCGAGAGTGACGAGACCGTCACCTTGAACCTCATGGCCAACTCGGCTGGTTACTCGGTAGGAAAGGCGAATTCAGCCGGATTCATCATCGTGCCGGCGAAGAAATCCTCTCCCGGTTCGTCACCGCAGATCGTGATCTCCGACCTTCCCGACGTGGACATCACCTCGACCCAGGATGACACCTCCGAAGGTGACACGGTCAGAGTGAAAGTCACCGTGTCCGAACGCCTCGACTCCGATCTGGTGGTGAACCTGGTTGTCGGCGGAACGGCCACCGAGGGAGCGGACTTCTCCAAAATTCCGGGCTCGGTCACCATCGAAGCTGGTGATCTGTTCACGACGTTCGAATTCATGATCGAAGAGGACGATGTCATCGAGGACGAGGAAGACATCACGCTCTCGGTCAATCCTGGTCTGTCGTTCACGTTCACCCCGGGCACCCAGGGCAGCGTCACTTTCACGATCGACGATGAATCTTCTGATTTCGAGCAGTCCTTGACGATTCGAAGCAGCAATACGTCGGTCCGGGAAGGATCGGCCGCCACTTTCTTGGTTCGGAGCGCGTACGCGGTGAATCGAGACACCAAGTTCGATGTCGAGTTCTCGGGGAGTGCAACCGCCGGTGAGGACTTCGTGGTCGCGTCACCCGATGACCTCGTTCTTCGCTCCGGTAGCTACAGCACGCAATTCCAGGTGATCACCCGTCAAGACGACGTCTCCGAACTCGACGAAGAACTCGTCGTCACCCTCGTAGCGCGCGAAACCAACGATCCGAGGACCACGTACGAGGTTGGAACTCCCGCCTCGGCGGTGGTGAAGATCGTCAGCTCCGACCTGCCGGAGTTGACCGTCGTGGGAGGCGGCCGGATCGCCGAAGGTACATCTGGCTCGTTCCGAATCGTGGCCGACATGCCGGTTGCCGAAGACACTTCGGTCAACTATCAGCTGGGTGGCACGGCCACTCCCGGTCAGGACTACTCAGTCGTCACCGGAACCGTTCTGATGAAGGCCGGGACATCGAGTGTTTCGGTGCCCATTCAGGCCCTCGCCGACGATGTCGTCTTCCAGCCGTCCGACATGGTGGTCGCCGATTGGCCGGCCAAGATCGGCCAGGTGGCCGTGGAGTCCGGCGACTACGTCGCTCCGGGCCAGGAGATCGTCAATCTCACCGAGCCGCAACTGACCGTGACCTTGAAAGTGGGTGCCGCCGAGCGAGCCGAATTGGAGGTTGGCCAGCGAGCTGCCGTCGATCTGACCGTGGGCGATCAGATCCTGGAGGGAGTGATCTCTTCCCTTGATGATTCCGCCACCGTCGGTCCGAATGGTGAGCAGATCTACGAAGGAGTCGTGACCGTCGATTCGACCTTCGAGGCAGTCGACGGGGCGACGGTCACCGTCGATGTCACTCTCGACGAGGTTGTCGATGCACTCGCCGTGCCGGTTGCCGCAGTTCTGCGATCCGCTGACGGAGACGTCGTGCGAATCGTCAACGATGAAGGCACGATCACGAGAGTTCCGGTCACCATCGGTCTCATCGATCGTGAGTGGGCACAGATCCTGACCGGACTGAAGGGGGATGAGCTCGTCGTCGTCGACGTGGAGTCCGAGGGAGTCGCCGCCGGCGCATGACGCTCGACGATCGCAGTTTCGACGTGTCCCGGCCCTTCATGGAGTTGACCGGGGTGTCCCGTGTCTACGGTTCCGGTGCCGCCGAAGTGTGGGCCCTACGCGGGGTCGATCTGCGGATCATGCCGGGGGACTTCGTTTCGATCGTCGGGCCGTCCGGATCCGGAAAGTCGACCATGCTCGGTTTGCTCGGTTGCCTCGACGTCCCGACGGAAGGCACCATCGAAGTCGACGGTGAAGAGGTCACCCGCCTCGCCGATGCGGCGCGAACCCGTGTGAGGGGTCGCAGCATCGGTTTCGTCTTTCAGCAGTTCCACTTGATTCCCCACCTCGACGCCGTTTCGAACGTGGAGACCGCCCTTTTGTATCGATCGATGAAGCCACTCGAGCGACGGGAGAAAGCGTTGGCTTCCCTCGAGAAGGTCGGCTTGGCCCATCGGCACGACCATCGACCGGTTCAGCTCTCCGGTGGCGAGCAGCAGCGAGTCGCGTTGGCACGGGCGCTCGTCACCGACCCGAAGATTCTTCTGGCCGATGAACCGACGGGAGCCCTCGACACCAAGAATGCCGCCAATGTCATGGAGATCCTGAGCGGGTTGCAGTCGATCGAGCGTGCCGTGGTGATCGTGACGCACGACGTCGGGATCGCCAACTCGGCAGCCCGCAAAGTGTCCATGCTCGACGGTCGCATCGTGAGTGACGAGGTCCTCCGGTGAACAGCACCTTCCGGGATCTCCTTCGGGTCGCGACCACCGGTCTCTTGGCGCGCAAGATTCGTACGCTCCTCCTCCTTCTCGGTCCGATGATCGGAGTGGCGGCGATCATCGCGGCCGTCGGTCTGACCGACTCGGCCAAAGGAGACCTGAAGGCCAAGGTCGACAAACTCGGCACGAACCTGATCGAGGCCTCGGCGGCGAGCAGTTTCGGAGGACAGGATCCAACCCTCCCGATCGATGCCGCCGAACGTGCTCTCAGCGTCGTAGTGATCGAAAAGGTCAGCACGATTCGCGAACTGCAGAACGTGATCGTGACTCCTTACGAAGAAGCCCGCGAGAACTTCGAAACGGTCCCGGTTCCGGTCCTGGCCGCCGACTCCTTGCTTCCCGAGGTCTTGGAGGTTCCGCTTCTCTCCGGTCGTTGGATCAACGGTTTCGACGAAGCGGGTCGCGCCCGGACCGCCGTGATCGGTGCCGGACTCGCCGACGAGTTCGACTACCTGCCCGGTGAACTACGAACCATCGAATTGAACGGTCTCCGCTACGCGGTCGTGGGTGTTCTCGACCGAGTCGAACTCGAACCCGGTTTCGACAATGCGGTGTTCATTCCGTTCACCGCGGCGGCTGACGATTTCCTCGACCTCGGGGTCAACGACGACATCGAACCGAACAAGCTGTATGCCCGTTCCGTGGAAGGTTCGGAGAACGACGCCGCCGAAGCACTCAAAGTGGCCGTGAATCTGGGCGGGCCTCAGGATGTCTCGACCGAGATCAAGAGCGAAGCGCTCGAACTCGCCGCTCAGAGTGACCGACAGCTCCAGTTGATCGTCGTTTCGATGGGTCTGCTGGCGATCATCGTCGGCGGACTCGGCATCGCGAACGTGATGTCGATTTCGGTGATCCAGCGTTCGGCCGAGATCGGCATTCGCCGCGCTCTCGGCCACACCCGGCGCATCATCGCCCTCCAATTCCTGTTGGAGGCCGTCTTCGTGGGGATCGTGGGTGGACTGCTCGGCGTGCTGCTCGGAATGTTCGCGATTTTCGTGGGCGTCAGTATCGCCGGCTGGGTGTTCGTGATGGCCTCGTGGTTGGCCCCCGGCGGCATCCTGTTGGCCATCGTGATCTCGGTACTCGCCGGCCTGTATCCGGCCGTTCGCGCCGCTCGGCTCGAACCCCTCGAGACACTCCGTCTCGGCTGAGCGTCGAAAGCCTCGAACTCTTCAGTCGTAGGCCGAGAACAGTTCGTTGATCGCCTTCACCTGACCGCCCGAGGTCGACGACATGACGGCGATCGGCTCGACGCCGATGTCACGCCAACGTTCGAAACCCTGGAGCACCTCGTCGCGCGAGCCGAACAGAGTGCAATCGGCCAGCCATTCGTCCGACATGAGTTCGGCCAAGGAATCGTTGCGGCCTTCGTCGATCGCCCTCTCGATCGCCTCCATCTCCTCCACGTACCCGGCGGCCTTCCAGTAGTTCCGGTAATTGGGGAGACGTACGTACACCTGCATCGTCTTGCGGTTCACGGCCGCCGCGGCCTGAGGGTCGTCGTCGATCACCGTCGGAATCATGTTGGCCAGGTAGAACCCATTCGCAAGTTGCGCCGCACCGACCCGCTCGACTTGCGAGGTCGTGTTCCGGAAACTCGCGTTGGCCCACAGGGCACCCTGGCCGATCTCTTGGGCGAGATCGAACATCCGGTTCCGGAGAGCGGCCACGTAGATGGGTGGCAGTCGACCGCTGTACTTCTCGACGGCTCGCAACGAGGCGACGAAGTCCCGCATGTCGGAAAGAGGTGGGCCCATGGCCACTCCGAGTCGACGAACCATCGGCTCGTGACTCACGCCCAAACCGAGCCCGAAGCGACCGTCCGATATCTCGTCGATGTGCGCGGCCAGATTGGCGATCTCGTTCGCGCTGGTTCCGTAGATGCCCTGAATGGCCGTGTAGAACCGGATCCTCCGGGTCTCGTGGGCGAGGCTCACGCAGAGTCCGAGGGCTCCGCCCAAGGTCGGACACGCGAGTCCGGCGAAACCGCGACGTTCGGCCTCGACGGCCAAGTCGAGGATCGACCGACGTTTGCCGGGCGAAGCCACGACCGAGAGCACGGGACGTGTCGAAACAGCGTTCATGGTTCGACCGTAGTGCAGGCCTTCTCGGGTCGAGTGAGACGAGTCGGTAGTTTGAGAAGCCTGATGACTCAGATCTCCGAGCCTCTGGGTCGACACGACGAATCCCTGCGTGTCGCGCTGATCTGCCCGTACAGCCTCACCATTCCCGGGGGAGTGCAGGGTCAGGTGCTCGGCCTCGCCCGCGCTCTCCGTCGGCTCGGTCACGAAGTCCGTGTTCTCGGCCCTTGTGACGGCGCTCCGCCCGAGACCTACGTGACGCCGCTCGGTGACTCGCTTCCCACGGCCGTCAACGGCTCGATCGCGCCACTGGCCCCGGATCCGTCGGCCGCACTTCGAACCATTCGGGCGCTGCGTGACGAAGAGTTCGACGTACTGCATGTCCACGAGCCTCTTTCGCCCGGACCGAGCATGACCACCCTTCTGATGCGCACCGCACCGATCGTCGCAACTTTCCATGCGGCCGGTGACAGCGCGAGTTATCGGTACCTGAACTCGATCGTTCGAAATCTCGCCAATTCGATCGACCTGCGATTCGCAGTGTCGAAGGACGCACTCCAGCTCGCCGAGCGGTATCTGGGTGGGGAGTACGAAGTTTTACCCAACGGTGTCGAACTCGACCGCTACCTCGATGTGGATCCCGGTCAGCCGCGGCAGCGGGCGATCTTCTTCTGTGGACGTCACGAGCCGCGCAAAGGACTCGAGATACTTCTGAAGGCCCATCACGATCTCGCCGAGGATGTCGAGCTCTGGATCGCGTCCGATGGCCCGGAGACGGCTCGCCTCATGCGCGAATGGTCGACCGACTCGCGCATTCACTGGCGCGGACGGATCTCCGATACCGAGAAGCTCGATCTCTTGCGACGGGCCGCTGTTTTCTGTGCTCCTTCGCTGGGCGGCGAGAGTTTCGGAGTCGTTCTGCTGGAAGCAATGGCCTCGGGAACCACGGTGGTCGCCAGCGCGATCGACGGCTATCAGAACGTTGCAACTGATGGAGTCGATGCTCTTCTCTGTACTCCAGGCGACGTCGAATCCTTGCGCCTCGCCCTCGACGACGCGCTGCACGACGACGGCCTTCGGGCTCGACTCACCGAATCCGGACGACGTCGCGCCGACGAATTCTCCATGGTCTCATTGGCCGACAACTACGTTGCCGCCTATCGGCGGGCGATCGGTGGTGAGTCGACGGCTCCGGTGAAACGATCTTTTTCGTCACGTCTGTGGCGTTTGATCCGAGCCAGTGTTGCGCTTCTGCGCCGGCGGCTCGGCCGTAGGATGAACCCATGATTCTTCTCTTGGTCCTGGCGATCGTCGCGGTTCTCTTGATCGCCGTCGTCGTCCTCTATAACTCGCTCGTGCGCAGCCGGAACACCGTGGACAACGCGTGGTCGCAGATCGAGGTGCAGCTCAAGCGTCGACTCGATCTGATTCCCAATCTCGTGGAAACCGTGAAGGGCTATGCCGCCCACGAACAGAAGACCCTCGATGCCGTCATCCAGGCCCGCAACACGGCTCTGGCGGCGCCGGCGGCGCCTGGTCCGCAAGCCACGGCCGACAACGCCCTCGTGGGCACATTGCGGCAGGTCTTCGCCTTGTCGGAGGCCTATCCCGATCTGAAGGCCAACCAGAACTTCCTCGCTCTGCAAGAAGAGTTGACCGCGACCGAGAGTCGGGTGGCCTACGCGCGCCAGTTCTACAACGACTCCGTGCTCGGCTTTCACAACCGTCTCGACACGTTCCCCACGGTTCTGATCGCAAAGCTCGGGAACTTCACCCGCCGCGAGTTCTTCGAAGCCGAGCCTCAGGCCCAGACTCCGCCTTCGGTGTCGTTCTGATCGTCATGTTCGAGGAGATTCGATCGAACAAACGTCGCAGCGCGGCCCTCATCTTCTTTTTCGTCCTGGTGACCGTCGCCATCGGCGTCGTCGTCGGCTATCTGATCGGCGGGGGGCCGGTGCCGACGATCATCGCCTTGGCCATCGCGCTCGTCACGGCACTCACCTCGTACTGGCGGTCCGATCGGATCGCCCTACGTGTCAGCCGGGCCGTGCCCGCCGATCCGGCCACCTACCAGCGTCTGCACAATCTGGTCGAAGGTTTGTGCATCGCATCCGGACTTCCCAAGCCCGCTGTGTACGTGATCGAGGATCCGGCTCCCAATGCGTTCGCGACCGGTCGCAACCCGCAACACGCGGCGATCGCCGTCACGACCGGCCTCTTGGAGAAGATGAATCGGGTGGAGCTCGAAGGTGTCGTCGCCCACGAACTGTCGCACATCCGCAACTACGACATTCTCGTTTCGACGATCGCCGTCGTCCTCGTGGGAACGGTGGCCATCGTGACCGATCTGTCGTTGCGCATGATGTGGTGGAACGGAGGTCGCCGTTCACGCGAGGGCGATCGGGCCAATGGTTCGAACCCTCTCGCCATCATCGGTTTCGTTCTTCTGATCGTGGCCCCGATCGTGGCCAAGGCCATGCAGGCATCCGTGAGTCGTCGTCGCGAGACCCTGGCTGACGTGTCGGCCTGCCAGATGACCAGATACCCACCCGGCCTCATCTCGGCACTCGAGAAGTTGAAGGCCGACACCACCACCACGCATTCGGCCAGCATGGCCACGGCGCACATGTGGATCGAACAGCCATTGTCCGGCGTCAGGGACGACGGTCGTCTGGGCTGGTTCCACCGAATGTTCGACACCCATCCTCCGCTCGACGAGCGGATCGCACTGTTGAAGGAGTTGTGATGCGTCGTTTCACCATTGCCTGTGCTTCGACCGTCGTTCTGTTCGGAACCGTCGCCTGTTCGTCGTCGAGTGCCGCTCCCGAGACCTCGGATACCCCGACATCTCTCGCGCCGACGACCGTGATGCCGACCGAGGCCCCGAGCACCACGGCCCCGGAGTTGCCCAAGTTCCCACTCACCGGAACCGACATCATCGATCCGGCGGTCGCCGACCGACCGGCGATCATCGTCAAGATCGACAATGCACCGGGTGCCCGACCGCAGACCGGCATCACCAAGGCCGACATCGTCTACGAGGAGAACGTCGAATCCTGGACACGCTTCGCCGCGGTGTTCCACTCACAGGGTTCCGATCCGATCGGACCGATCCGCTCGGGTCGCACCCAGGACATCAACCTCGGAACGAGTCTCGATCACCCGCTGCTCGTCTGGAGCGGTGGTAACGCCACGGTCACGAGCCTGATCAACAAGTCCGAACTGGTGAACATGAGCGTGTCGGCCGCCGGTCCCAACGGCGGCTACTACCGATCGACCGACAAGAAGGCTCCGCACAACCTGTTCACCAAACTCTCCAACATCTGGGCGCTCGACGAGGGTCGTGGTGGGCGGCCGCCCGCTCAGTTCGATTACCGAACGACCGGCGAGGCCCTCACCGGTTCGGCGGCCACCGGTGTGAAGTTGAAGATGGATGGCTCCATGAAGGCTTCCTGGTCGTGGGATCCGACTTCGGGTACGTACTTGCGGAATCACGAGGACAAGCCCCACGTCGAAGCCGACGGCACCCGCGTGTCCACCAACAACGTCGTCGTCATCGTGTGCGACTACAAGACCAGCGTCGCCGACAGCCGAAGCCCGGAAGCGCAGACGACCGGAACCGGCGTCGTCTGGGTTTTCGCCGATGGCCGGTACGTCGAAGGAACGTGGACTCGTGCCGACAATCGGTCGGGCTGGACCCTCACCGCCGCCGATGGCTCGCTGATCGAACTGACTCCAGGTCGCACCTGGGTCGAGCTCATCCGCGAGGGCCAGGCGGTCGTGGTCCCCGAGGGATCCGACCTCGCTTCGGTCCCGTGGCCCGGTTCACAGAAGTGAGTCGGAAGAGCCCGCACACCAGCCGTTAGCCTTCGCCACATGTCGACCTCCTCCACGACCGGTTCTTTCCCCGTCAAGCGCGGCCTGGCCGAGATGATGAAGGGTGGCGTGATCATGGACGTGGTCACGCCCGAGCAAGC
>SYCI01000119.1 GCA_005787035.1 Actinomycetota bacterium
CCGATGTCCTCGACATGCCAATCGAAGAGGCCGTGGGTTTCTTCGCCAATCAGCCGGCCATCGCGCGCCACATGCAGACTCTGGTCGACGTCGGGCTCGGTTACGTTCGACTCGGTCAGTCGGCGCCGACATTGTCGGGTGGTGAGGCGCAACGGGTGAAGCTGGCGACCGAACTCGCCAAGCGAAGCACCGGACACACGATCTACCTGTTGGACGAACCCACGACGGGACTCCATTTCGAGGATGTTCGTCGTCTGCTGACCGTTCTGTCGCGCCTCGTCGACCAGGGGAACACCGTTCTCGTCATCGAACACAATCTCGACGTGATCAAGACAGCCGATTGGCTCATCGATCTCGGTCCCGAGGGGGGAAGGGGAGGCGGAACCGTGGTCGCCGAAGGAACCCCCGAACAGGTGGCCAAGGTCAAGGCCAGCCACACCGGACGCTTTCTCGCGCCGATGCTTTCGCCAACGGCGCCCGGCAAGCGTTCGTAGGCTCGCCGCATGGTTGCCAGGCCCCCGACCGGAACCATTCCCGATCAGCCGGGCTCGTACCAATTCCGGGATCGACACGGCCGAATCATCTACGTAGGAAAAGCTTCGAGTCTGCGACAGCGGCTGTCGAGCTACTTCGCCGATCCGGCCACGCTTCACCCGCGGACCGCCCAGATGGTGTCGGAGGCCGATTCGGTCGAGTGGATCGTCGTTCGCAACGAGGTCGAGGCACTCGTGCTCGAGTTCAACCTCATCAAAGAGCACCGTCCGCGTTTCAACGTTCGGCTTCGCGACGACAAGAGTTACCCATTCCTCGCCGTGACCCTCGACGAGGAATGGCCGCGCGCCGTGGTCGTACGAGGTGTTCGCAAGAAGGGCGTCCGTTACTTAGGCCCGTATCCACACGCCCACGCCATCCGCGACACCCTCGACCTCGTGCTGCGCACCTTTCCGGTTCGCACGTGTAGTCCGGGCAAGTTCAACCAGCACGCCCGCCTTGGTCGCCCGTGTCTCCTCTTCCACATCGAGAAGTGCTCGGGGCCTTGCGTGGGTGAAGTCGAGGTCGAGCCGTATCGCAAGATGGTCGACGAACTCTGCGACTTCATGGAAGGTCGAACCGACGAGGTCGTGGCCGACCTGACCGAGGAGATGCGTCGCGCCGCAGCCGAGCAGGACTACGAACGGGCGGCGCGATTTCGGGACCGCCTGGCCTCGATTTCGCGAGCGGTCGAGAAGCAGATCATCGTCGCCGATAGGGACGAAGACATCGATGTGATCGGCGTGGCCCAGGACGAGTTGGAGGCGGCCGTTCAAGTCTTCTTCGTCCGCCATGGGCGGGTCGTCGGTCGCAAGGGCTTCGTTCTCGACAAGGTCGAGGAGTTGGACGAAGCACGATTGATCGATCGCCTCGTCGAGTCGCTCTACGGGGAAGAGCCACCTCTCGGCTTTCCCAAGACCGTTCTGGTCACGCACGAACCGGAGTCCCTCGCGGCTTGCGAGGAGTGGCTCTCCGGGCGTCGGGGAACGAAAGTGTCCGTTCGCGTTCCTCGTCGTGGGTCGGGTCGCGAACTGATGGAAATGGTCAATCGAAACGCGACCGATGATTTCGTTCGTCATCGGATGAGACGCGCCGCCGATCACAACACGAGAAGTCGCGCGCTCACCGAATTGCAAGATCTTCTCGGTCTGCCTGAGGCACCTCTGCGTATCGAGTGCTACGACATGGCTCATCTTCAGGGGACCGACTACGTGGGTTCGATGGTCGTTCTCGAGGACGGATTGCCGCTGAAACGTGAATATCGACGATTCAAGGTCAAGTCGGTCGAGGGTAACGATGATTACGCGGCCATGGAAGAGGTTCTGACCCGCCGTCTCACGGCCTATGTGGAGGAGCGGGACGCCGGATTCGACCCGGTGGACGTCGAGGAGAAGAAACCGCGCAAGTTCGCCTATCCGCCCCAGCTCTTGTTGGTCGACGGAGGAAAGGGCCAACTCGCAGTGGCCGAGCGTGTCGTGCGGAACCTGGGTCTCGAATCCGAGATCCCCGTGGCGTCACTCGCCAAGCGTTTCGAGGAAGTCTTCGTCCCCGGGCGCCCGGAACCGGTGGAAGTGCCACGGGGGAGTGATGCGTTGTTCATGCTCCAACGCATCCGCGACGAGGCGCACCGCTTCGCCAACTCGTTCCACCGTGAACTGCGCGGCAAGCGCATGACAGCCAGTTCTCTCGACGGGATCGATGGACTGGGAGAGGCCCGTCGCAAGAAGCTCGTCGCCGCTCTCGGTGGGGTGAACGCGGTGAAGCGAGCCGGGCTCGAGGATCTACTCGCGCTCTCGTGGTTGCCCGAGGCCGTGGCGCGAGCCATCCACGAGAGATTCCATCCGCCGGTCAACGGTAGTGATTGAACACTTCGGTGCGTAGGCGCTCGTACTTGTCGATCCGCTCGGCATGAGTCGCACCCAGAGTGAAATCGGGAACGATCACCTCGTCGAAACCCAAGTCGCGATAGGCGCCGATCGAGTCGGCGATCACTTCGACCGAACCGATCACCGAGCGATCGGCCGGTGCGATTCGTCGCAACTTGTCGATGGTTTCCTGGTCGTCGACGAGGAAGAACATCGCCTGAACCGAACGCCGGATCGATCGAGGGTCCCGTCGGACACGCGCGCAGGCGGAATCGAGTGCCCCGACCTTTTCGCGTGCAGTTTCCGGGGTTCCCCAGACGTTCCATTCGTCGGCCCAGCGGGCCGTGATCCTCGTCATCCGAGGTCCGCCGGTACCGACCATGAGGGGCAAGGGGCTCTGGACGGGAGTCGGCTGACACGGCGCATCGACGATGGTGAAATGCTCGCCCTCGAAGGTGGTGCGGGATTCGGTCAGGAGACTGCGCACGATCTGGATCGCTTCCTCGAAGCGATCGACGCGTTCGGGTCCGGCGAAGAGATCGATTCCGTAGGCACGATGTTCGTTCACCTGCCAGCCGGCGCCGAGTCCGAGAGTGAGACGACCATTCGAGATCCGGTCGATCGTCGCCGCGACATTAGCCATGACGGCGGGATGTCGGACGGTGGTCGGTGAGACCAGCGAGCCGATGCGGATGCGATCGGTCGTCGCCGCCACGGCCGCCAGTACCGCCCACGCCTCGTGCACGTCGCCGTCCTTGACGCTGCCGTCTTCGGTGTTGGGCATGAAGTGATCGGCGTACCAGAAGCAGTGGTAGTCGTTCCCGTCGGCGTACTCGGCCAAGGCGTGCACGTCTTCCCACTGTCGGTCGGGAGACGGCCAGACGGAGAACTTCATCGCTTGGACGACACTTCGTCGATCGGAGCCATGTTGCGAGGGTAGCCAGACCTAACCTCACGTTCGTGAAGCAAGACGATCTCTGGGAATCGAACGCGTCGTGGTGGATCGAGGGTTTCACCGAGGGCGCCGATCCCGAGTACGTGGAACAGATCCTTCCCATGGCGGCTCGGGAGATGGCCGGAGCGGAACGAATCCTCGACGTCGGTTGCGGAGACGGTCAGATCAGCCGATTGGCGTCATCGCTCGGAGCCAAGCAAGTGATCGGGATCGATCCGACCTGGAATCAAGTCCGAGTGGCGGTCGAGCGGGGAGGCGGACCGGCGTTCGCGCGGGCGGCTGCCGCGGCCTTGCCTTTCGCGAGCGAATCCTTCGATGCGGTGGTCGCCTGTCTCGTCTTCGAACACATCCGGGACGTCGATGCGGCGATCTCCGAGGTGGCACGAGTCCTGCGGCCGGGTGGACGTTTCTGCTTCTTCTTGAATCATCCGCTGCTCCAGACTCCCGGTAGTGGTTGGATCGACGATCAGATTCTCGATCCCCCCGAGCAGTACTGGCGGATCGGTCCGTATCTGGTGGAGGACGAATCCTTGCAAGAGGTCGAGAAGGACGTCTTCATTCCCTTCATTCACCGTCCTCTCGGTCGGTACATCAACACGCTCGCGCGAAACGGTCTGTTCCTCGAGTTGCTCGAGGAGCCGGCTCCTCCGCCCGGTTTTCTCGCCCGAGCCGCCGAGTACGAGGCGGCGGCGACGATTCCTCGGTTGCTCTACCTACGACTCGTCCGTCGTGAGGTCGCAGTAGCGTGATCGCCAGTGGCTGAGATCCTCGTCATCACCGGGTTGTCGGGCGCCGGTCGGTCGGCGACTGCTGCCGTCCTGGAGGATCTGGGTTGGTACGTGGTGGACAACCTGCCCACCAGCCTCGTGGACACCATCGTCGAACTCGCCAGCTCACCCGGATCGGCGATCGATCGCCTCGCTCTGGTCGCTGGTCGCCAGCATCTGGAACTCATGCCCAAGGTCGCGGGTCTGCGGTCCGATGGTCATCGCGTGCGCGTGGTCTACTTGGACGCGACCGATTCCGAGTTGGTGAAGCGGTACGAGTCGACCCGTCGTCGGCATCCGTTCGCCGCCGAATCCGACGGGCTTCTCGAATCGATCCGGGCGGAACGTGCGCTTCTCGAGCCCATGAAGGGCGATTGCGATCTGGTGATCGACACCACCGACCTGAACGTCCACCAGTTGAAGTCCCGGCTGCTCGGGGTCTTCGAGGGCTCCTCGACCGAGCGACTGCAGGTTGCGGTCGAGTCGTTCGGTTTCAAGTTCGGAATCCCGATCGATTCCGACATCGTGATGGATGTTCGCTTCCTCCCGAATCCGCATTGGGACGAAGCACTGCGTCCTTTGACCGGGCTCGACGACCCGGTTCGTGCCTTCGTGGTCGACCGACCGGCGACCGAGCGATTCGTGACCGACTTCGTGGCCATGATCTCGGGGATCCTCCCCGAATACGCCCAGGAGGGCAAGAGTTACCTCACGGTGTCGATCGGATGCACCGGAGGTCGCCATCGCTCGGTGGCGGTGGTGGAGGAGGTCGCGGCGAGACTGCGAGCCTCCGGTCAGCCGGTGCGTACCGGCCATCGTGACGTCGGTCGCTGAGAACTGCGGATTCTCGGCCGGACCTCGGGTCGGAACTAGTTTCGGGATGCCGTGTCAGCGGCCCGGAACATCGGTCCGGGCGTCAACGAGGAGATTCCATGACGGTTCGAGTTGGTATCAACGGATTCGGTCGAATCGGCCGCAACTTCTTCCGAGCAGTCAGCCAGCGAGGTGCCGACATCGAAATCGTTGCGGTCAACGATCTGGGGTCCCTCGACACGATGGCCCATCTGTTGAAGTACGACTCGGTGCTCGGACAGCTTCCGAACACGATCAAGGCGACCAAGACGGGAATCTCGGTCGATGGTCAGGAGCTTCGGGTCCTGAGCGAGCGTGACCCCAAGAATCTTCCGTGGGGCAAGCTCGGCGTCGACGTGGTGATCGAGAGCACCGGAATCTTCACCAAGCGCGACTCGGCGGCCGCCCACCTCGAGGGCGGAGCGCCTCTGGTGATCGTGTCCGCACCATGCGACAACGCCGATGCCACGTTCGTGTACGGCGTGAATCACAAGGATTTCGACTTCAAGAAACACCAGGTGATCTCCAACGCGAGTTGCACGACCAACTGCTTCGTTCCGCTCGTGAAGGTCCTGGACGACGCCTTCGGCGTCGAGCAGGGTCTGATGCAGACGGTCCACGCCTACACCGGCGACCAGATGTTGGTGGATGGACCGCACAAGGATCTGCGCCGAGCTCGTGGAGCGGCCATCAACATCGTTCCGACGAGCACCGGCGCCGCGCGGGCGACCAGCCTCGTTCTGGCCAGCATGAAGGGCCGCCTCGACGGAACGTCGTTGCGGGTTCCGGTACCGACCGGGTCGATCGTCGACTTCACGGCGAATCTCAAGAAGTCGGCGTCGGTCGAACAGATCAACGCAGCCTTCAAGAAGGCGGCAGCATCGGGTCCGCTCAAGGGAATCCTTCGCTACACCGAGGATCCGATCGTGTCGAGCGACATCGTGACCGATCCGCACAGCAGCATTTTCGACGCCGGACTGACGGCGAGCATGGGCAAGATGGTGAAGGTGCTCGCGTGGTACGACAACGAGTGGGGCTACAGCAACCGCCTCGTCGACACGACCCTGTACGCCGGCGGCAAGGTTCCGAAGCGTTCGAAGCGCTGACCGATGCACGGTGACCTCCCCGAACTCGAGGACTTGGGTGACGTTCGTGGACGTCGGGTCCTCGTGCGCACCGACTTCAACGTGCCGATGGAAGACGACGGCACCGGGGGTCGGCGAGTCACCGATGATTTCCGTATCCGGGCCGCGTTGCCGACCATCGAGTGGCTACGCGAGCGTGGGGCATCGGTGGTCTGTGCGAGCCATCTCGGTCGCCCGAAAGGAAAGCCCGAGGCCAAGTACTCCATGAAGCCGGTCGCCGATCGTCTGGACGAACTCGCGCCGGGGGTGGAACTCCTCGAAAACCTGCGTTTCGACGCCGGAGAGGAAGCCAACACCGAGGAATTCGTGGCCCGCCTGATCGACGGGGTCGACATGTACGTCGACGATGCGTTCGGGGCTGCTCATCGGGCCCATGCCTCGATCGTCGGACCGCCGAGGTTCGTTCCATCGGCGATGGGACGTCTCTTGGCCAAAGAGGTCGAGGTGTTGCTTGCGTTACGTGAGCGGCCGCGCCATCCCTTCGTCGCCGTACTCGGTGGTTCGAAGATCTCCGACAAACTCGGTGTCGTCGAAGCCCTGCTCGGCGTCGTCGATTCACTCGTCATCGGCGGGGCCATGTGCTTCACCTTTCTCGCGGCGCAGGGATACCCGATCGGTGATTCGCTCTTCGAACCCGACCAAGTCGACACGTGTCGCCGATTGCTCGAGGGTGGGAAGCCGATTCATCTGCCCGAAGACATCACCGGCGTCGATGCCGATGGCAAGTACGCGACGTTCGGGAGGCGTTTGCCATCCGGAGCAAAGGGATTCGACATCGGTCCGGGCAGTGCGGCGGCGTTCACCGACATCATCATGGAAGCACGCACCGTTTTCTGGAACGGACCGATGGGAATGTTCGAAGACTCGCGTTTCGCTCACGGCACACGGACGGTCGCCCAGGCGATGGCTGACACCAAGGCGTTCACCGTCGTCGGCGGCGGTGATTCGGCGGCGGCTCTCGCGCAGTTCGGTCTCGAAGACTCCATCGATCATGTGTCGACGGGCGGGGGAGCGTCACTCGAACTACTCGAACTCGGTGTCCTGCCGGGGCTCGCGGCTCTGCGAAAGGCACCCAATGTCAGCTGATCCCAAACGTCGTCCTCTCATCAGTGGCAACTGGAAGATGAACCAGAACCACTACGAGGCGATCCAACTCGTTCAGAAGTTGAGTTATCTGGTGGGCAAGGACGAGTTTGCGGTCGTGGACGTGAGCGTGCATCCGCCCTTCACCGACATCCGCAGCGTCCAGACCCTGATCGAGGCGGACGAACTCGCTTTCCTGCTCGGCGCCCAGAATTGCCACCACGAAGAGAAGGGCGCATTCACCGGTGAGATCTCGCCGGCCTTCCTCGCCAAACTCGGTGTGTCGCTCGTGATCTGCGGGCACTCGGAACGCCGCCAGTTCTTCGGCGAGACAGACGACATGGTGGCCAAGAAGATCGCCGCGGTGCAGAACCTGAAGATGACACCGATCCTGTGCGTCGGCGAAACACGTGAAGAGCGTGAATCCGGGTCGACCATCGAGAGAGTCCGGTCACAGTTGTCGGGTTCGCTCGCCGGTCGATCGGCGACCCATGTTTCGGATTTGGTGATCGCGTACGAACCGATCTGGGCCATCGGTACCGGCCTAACCGCCACCGCCGACGACGCCCAATCGGTCTGTTCGGAAATCCGTGCTTTCGTTGTGGGCAAATGGGGTCAGGAAACAGGCGAGTCGGTTCGGATCCAGTACGGCGGATCGGTGAAGGCGGCCAACACTGCAGAACTCATGGCCCAGCCCGATGTCGACGGTCTCCTCGTGGGCGGAGCCAGCCTCGACCCCGACGAGTTCGCTCGGATCGTCCAGCACGCCGCCACGGGCAAGTGACCTTCGCTCGGCGAGCCGCCGATCGACCCCTAGTATCGCCCCATGTCCGTGATGGGGTTGGGCGATACGGCGACGAGTCCGGATGTGGCTTCTGATCCGCAGGCCGTCGGTCTCTCTCCGTTCAAACTCGGACTTCAGCGCGTGCGGCGTGATCGCCTCGCCGTCATCGCCTTCTGGGTGGTCGCGTTCTACGTGTTCATCGCGGTGTTCGCGCCGGTTCTGGTTCGGATCCTCAACATCGATCCCTATGCCCTCGACCGTGAAGCGATCAACGACTTCGGATTACCGGCCGGTCGCTTCGGCGGGATCTCGTGGGACCATCCTTTCGGTGTCGAGCCCGGTACGGGCCGTGACATCCTCGGCCGTCTGATGTACGGAGCAAGGGTGTCACTTCTGATCGGAACGATCGGCACGATCCTCACGACCGTGGTGGGGGTGACCCTCGGAATCGTGGCCGGACTGCGTCGTGGTTTCATCGACGGGCTGATCAGTCGCCTCGGTGACGTGACGCTCGCTTTCCCGTCGCTTCTTCTCATCATCGCATTGGCCAATCCGATGACGCAGCGTCTCGAGTCGTGGGGTATCCCGCAGGGCAACACGGCCCGACTGACCTACATCTTGACGGTCCTGACCTTCTTCGGCTGGGTTTACATGGCCCGCTTGGTGCGCGGTCAGGTTCTCTCGCTACGCGAGCGGGAATTCGTCGAGGCAGCCCGCTCCTTCGGAGCCGGCACCGGTCACCTCGTGTTCAAGCAGTTGCTACCCAATCTGTGGCCGCAGATCATCGTCTTCGTCTCGCTGAGTCTCCCCGGTTACGTGGCTCTCGAGGCCACGCTGTCCTTCCTCGGGGTGGGTCTGCTCGCCCCGGCCGCCTCGTGGGGCATCATGCTCGGCGATTCGGTGCGCTACTACCGGGCCGACCCCACGTACTTGTTCATCCCCGGGTTCACCTTGATGATCCTTGTTCTGGCCTTCAATCTGCTGAGTGACGGCCTTCGGGACGCGTTCGACCCGCGTAGCGACCGTCAACAACTCTGAGCCTTCGGGACGAAGTTCGAACGTTTCCCCTGATCAGGGGCAGGTCGGAGCGACGTGGTTCGTCGAATGCGTGAGGATCCGCTGTTACTATCGGGGCATTGCCATGCGGCCATCGGGCCGCGCAAGGGGAGGAAATATGAAGCGATTCAAGCGTCTCTCCGTCGGCCTCGTCGCAGCAGCCTCGATTCTGGCTGCCTGCGGTGGTGGCGGCGGTGGAGCCACGAGTGGTGAGGAATCGGGCGGTCGCTCGGCCTCGTACGACGGAGTCGAGGACGGGGGAACTCTCTACGTCCTGACCAGTCAGGAAGGCGCGTCGACTCTCGACCCGCAGCGCGTGTACACCGGAGCCGAACTCGGCGCCTGGGGATCGACGTTCACTCGCACCCTGACCACCTACAAGCCGGTAGCCGGCAAGGAAGGAACCGAGCTGGTTCCCGACATGGCCACCGACCTCGGCACCGCATCGGACGACCTCAAGACCTGGTCGTTCACCCTGCGTGACGGCGTCACCTGGGAAGACGGTTCAGAAGTGACCTGCGCCGACATCGCCTACGGCGTGTCGCGTACCTTCGCGGCCGAAGTGACTGCTGGCGAGGGACCGATGTACGCCCTCAGCTATCTCGACATTCCCGAAGGCGACTCCGATTTCGGTAGTGCGTACCCCGGTCCGTGGCTCGCTGACGCCGACCAGCAGGCGCTCTTCGACAAGGCCGTGGCCTGCGATGGCAAGACCATCACCTTCACACTGCAGGTTCCGGTCGCCGACTTCAACTACACCGTTGGTTTGCTCTCGTTTGCGCCGGTTCCCAAGGCTCAGGACACCGCCGACCAGTACGGTCTGAAGCCCTTCTCGAACGGACCCTTCAAGGTCGAGTCGTACGAAGAAGGCAAGGAAATGGTCCTCGTCCGTAACGAGAACTGGAGCCAGGACTCCGACCCGGTGCGCAAGCCCAAGGTCGACAAGATCGTGTGGCAGTTCGGACTCGACGAGGCCGTGATCGACGAGCGCATGATCGCCGACGCCGGCGACGACAAGAATGCGATCGTCTACGGCGGCATCCTGCCCGAGAACTTGCAGACCGTGTTCGGTGACGATCAGTTCAAGGACCGTCGTACCGACGGCTTCGACGGTTTCGTTTCCTACACGATGTTCAACGTCGAAAAGGTCAACTGCGTCGAGGTCCGCAAGGCCATCTGGCTGGCTCTCGATCGGGAAGCGCTCCGTACTGCTGCTGGTGGCCCGTTCACCGGTGAGTTCGCGTCGAGTTTCGTTGCCCCGCTGCTCGCCGCCGACTACGCCCCGGCCAAGTTGGTCGAGGGTCTGAACGAAGACGGCACGCCGAACGTCGAAGCGGCCTCGGCCCTGATGGACAAGGCCAAGGAAGCCTGCCCGGACCTCCATGCCCGGGCGACCGGCGAAGGCCTTCGCTTCGATCACCCTGATTCGGCCACCTGGCAGAAGAACATCGCCATCTGGATCGACTCGTTGAAGGCCATCGGAGTCAACATCATCGACAACCCGATCGAGCCGTCGAAGTACTACTCGACCATCAACGGTGACCGCGGCGACATGATGCGTGCCGGTTGGGCCGCTGACTGGGCGAACGCCTCGACGGTGATCCCCGAGTTGTTCGGTGACGGTGGTGGCTTCAACTACCACAACAACGAGAACGACCCGGCCTTCGCCGAGTTCCAGGAAGGGGTCGACAAGGCCAAGGCCGAGACGAACCGTTCCAAGCAGTCCGATGAGTGGAAAGAGTTGAACCAGTACGTGATCGATCAGGTGTGGTCGATCCCGGGTTCGGCCACCAAGGCTCAGAACCTCGTCGGATCCAACGTTCGTGGCGGCTTCCAGTGGCTGCCCTTCGGTTGGTACAACCTCGGCGGCATCGGCCTCGCCGGCTGATCAACGGACGATTCAGCGGGGTGGGTGGCTGCGCTCGACGCGGCCATCCACCCCGTTTCGTCTGAGAACACCATGCTGTATTTCGTGATTCGCCGAACGGCCTTCGCCGCCGTTCTCCTGCTGGTTATCAGTGCGTTCACGTTCTGGATCTTCTCGGCCCTTCCGGCCGACCCCGCGGCGCTCACGTGCGGGAAGAACTGCCGGCCCGAGGTGATCGAGGCCAATCGGGAGCGGCTCGGCTACGACCGACCGATCCTCGAGCAATACGGCAGTTACATGAAAGGAATCTTCGCCGGTCGTGATTACGGCGAAGAGGGAGCCTCGATCCACTGTTCGGCTCCTTCACTCGGATACTCGTACGACCGTCACGAGTGCGTGACAACCCTCATCGCCAAGACCCTTCCGGTTACCGCCTCGTTGGCCTTTGGAGCATTCGTCCTTTGGATGGCCATCGGAATCGGTTTGGGAACCATGGCGGCTCTCAAACGCGGCCGATGGCCCGACCGCTTGGCGACCGGCTTCTCGGTGATCGGGGTGAGTCTGCCGACGTTCTTCCTCGGCCTGATCTTCACGATGGTTTTCATCATCTGGACGGGTTTGCTCCCGTTCCCGCAATACGCGGGAATCACCGAGAACCCCGGCAAGTGGTTCTCGTCGTTGATTCTTCCTTGGTTCGTGCTGGCGATCGTGTCGGCCGCCACTTACGTGCGCATGACCCGCAACGGGATGCTCGAGGTCATGAACGAAGAATTCGTTCGTTTGGGTATCGCCAAAGGCCTTCCTCGTCGCCGTCTCATCGTGAAGTACGTGATGCGGGCCGCACTCATTCCGATCGTGACCATCGCCGGCCTCGATTTCGCGTTCCTGTTGGGCGGAGCGCTGGTGACCGAGAGCATCTTCAATCTCCCGGGTCTCGGAAAACTCACATTGGCGGCGGTGGTGAACTCCGACCTTCCCATTCTCGTCGCCACGACGTTGGTGGCGGCCGTGTTCATCGTGGTCGCCAACGCGATCGTCGACGTTCTGTACGGCTACCTCGATCCTCGGGTGCGGGTGAAGTGATCGACGGTTCGGCTCCCACGACGTCGTTGCTGTCGGTGCGCGATCTGCAGGTCACGTTCGGCACCCGTGAAGGTGACGTTCGTGCGGTGCAGGGTGTCTCCTTCGATGTTCGAGCTGGCGAGACCGTGGGCATCGTGGGTGAGAGCGGGTCCGGCAAGTCGGTCACGGCCAATTCGCTCATGCGCCTGAACTTCGGAGCTGACGTCAAGATCTCCGGTCAGGTTCTCCTCGAAGGACGAGACATCTTGTCGATGAGCGAGGACGAGGTTCGTTCCGTACGTGGCCGTGACGTCGCGATGATCTTCCAGGATCCCCTGACGGCGCTCAACCCGTTCTACACAGTGGGCAGTCAGATCGCCGAGGCTTACGAGATCCATCACCCCGGAACGCCGAAGAAGCAATTGCGGGAGATCGCCCTCGAGTCATTGGCCAAGGTGGGCATCCCGGAACCCAAGAAGCGGATCGACCAGTATCCGCACGAGTTCTCGGGTGGCATGCGGCAGCGGATCGTGATCGCCATCGCCTTGGTCAACAGTCCCAAGCTCCTGATCG
>SYCI01000120.1 GCA_005787035.1 Actinomycetota bacterium
AGGCCGCACCACCGGACACACCGCGCATCCGACCATCGAGTCCGGTCACGTCACCCGGGACGTTTCGCAGCGGCTCGTCACCGACGGGAAACGGGTCGTCCTCGTCGTCGGGCACACTGTCGATCAGGACGATCGCCACTGCCGCATGGCGCCGACTGTCGAGCGAGTGCGTACGAATCTCGTGTAGCGCGAGATTCGTCTGGATCAGTGCGCGAAGTTCATCGTCGTAGGCGAACATCAACGGCTCTGGGTCAACCGGTCGAGGATCTCCAGACCGTCCCACACGTCGGTGAATCTCGTCGTGAGTGGACTCATACCGAATCGGAGGATGTCGGGCGGTCGTGAATCGGCGATCACGTTCTTGGCCGCCAGTTGACTCAACAGCTCTTTGGCGTCGGGGTGATGCACGGCCAAGTGGTGGCCGCGACGATCAGGATCACGAGGTGTGGAGGTTGGCAATCCGAAGTGGTCGCACAGGTCGAGACCAAAGGCAGTGAGGGCCCGGCCCTTGGCGGCGATCGCTCTCATTCCGGCGCGCGCCGACAACGAGATTCCCTCTTCAGCAGCCACGAGACTCAGAATGTGCGGGGTGCCGAGAAGGACCCGACGGATGTCTTCGTGCGGTTCGAACGGGCGCTCCATCGCGAACTGATCCTTCTGAGCGAACCAACCACGAATCGGCTGCTGCGCGACGCGCTGCAAGGGCTCAGCGATGAAAGTGAAGGCCGGGGCACCGGGTCCACCATTCAGGTACTTGTACGTACAACCGACCGCCAGTTCGACCCCCAAGTCGTGCACGTCGAACTCGATGGCGCCGACGGTGTGTGAGAGATCCCAGATCACCATGGCACCGGCGCGACGCGCCTCGTCGGTGAAGGCCTTCACATCGGCGATCTCGGCGGTTCGGTAATCGATCACACTGCGGACCACCACGGCGACATCGCTGAGGTCGATATCGGGTGCGAGCCACCGCACGGTGAGACCGAGGTCGGAGGCGATTCCTTCGACCACGTAGCGATCAGTCGGGAATTCGTCGTCGGCCACCACCAGTACTCGGCGATCGGGACGCAAGCCGATGGCGATGTGGACTGCTTGGTAGAGATTCAGCGTGGTCGAATCATGAACGACGACCTCACCGGGTCGGCTGCCGATGATCGCCGACATTCGATCACCTACGCGGCGAGGTAGGTCGAGCCAGTGCTCCCAACTCAGGATGAGATCTCCGGCCCACTCTTTCTCCACGACGTTGCGAAGCCGCTCCACGGTTCGCTTGGGTGTCCGGCCGAGTGAATTGCCGTCGAGGTAAATCAGCCCGTCGTCGGGAATCACGAACTCGCGACGGAACGACGCCAGAGGATCGTTCGAGTCGAGTTCTTGGGCGACGCTGCGGGATACCACAACGTCATTCTGCTGGATCGTCGCCGACGATGCCCCCACGAGGGTGACAGGACCCGAAGGGAGCGCTTCGCGCTGAGAGCGGGTGACGGGATCCGTCGCTTCGCTCCTCCCGATTCGAGAGACCCGCTCACGGGGCTTCGCAAGTGGAGCGGGTGACGGGATCCGTCGCTTCGCTCCTCCCGATTGTCGAGACCCGAAGGGAGCGCTTCGCGCTGAGAGCGGGTGACGGGATCCGTCGCTCCGCTCCTCCCGATTCGAGAGACCCACTCATGGGGCTTCGCAAGTGGAGCGGGTGACGGGACTCGAACCCGCGTATTCAGCTTGGGAAGCTGATGTTCTGCCATTGAACTACACCCGCCGGCAGGGGCGCAGACTAGCGGGACTCCCCCGAGCCCGTCACCTGCCCCCGGCTGGAGACCACGAACTACGGTGTCACCCATGATCCTGTCCGACCGCAGCATCAGAGAGGCCCTGGCCGCCGGACGCATCGTCATCGATCCGCTCGATGAATCGATGATCCAGCCTTCATCGATCGACGTGCGGGTGTCGAACCTCTTCCGAGTCTTCCGCAATCACTCGGCCGGCATCATCGATGTCAAACAAGACATGACCGGTCTCACCGAGTTGATCGAAATCCCCGAGGACGGCGTCTTCATGTTGCATCCGGGAGAGTTCGTACTCGGCTCCACTCTCGAGCGGGTCGCCGTACCCAACGACCTCGTGGCCCGAATCGAAGGCAAGAGCAGCCTCGGGCGCCTCGGTCTGCTCATCCACTCCACCGCCGGCTTCATCGACGCCGGATTCGATGGTCATGTCACCCTCGAGTTGGCCAATGTGGCAAGCCTTCCGATCACGCTCTATCCCGGAATGAAGATCGGCCAGGTGAGTTTCATGCAGATGACCACGCCCGCCGACCAGCCGTACGGCAAGGGCGCGCGGGGCTCGAAGTACCTCGGTCAGCGCGGCCCCACGCCGAGTCGTTACTTCGAGAACTTCCACAACGGCTGAGTCTCTACACTCGACGGAGTGCCCAACCCGCTGCCGATCACATTCGTCCGTTCGGCCACCGCGGTCCAGGACCTTCCCGATTCTCCGGCCGAGGTCGCCTTCGTCGGACGATCCAATGTGGGTAAGTCGTCGTTGATCAACGCGCTGGCCAACCGCCGTCAACTCGCTCGAGTCTCGAACACCCCGGGTCGCACTCAACTCATCAACGTCTTCACCGTTCCCGGAGGAGGCACTCTCGTCGATCTCCCGGGATACGGCTACGCCGCCGTGCCCGGGCGCATCAAGCAGGGTTGGCAGAAGATGATCGAGGGTTACCTCCTCGAACGTGAAAGCCTCGTCATGGTTTTCGTTCTGGTGGACGGTGAGATCGGACCGACCAAACTCGACGTCCAGATGCTCGCGTGGCTGCGAGAGAACGGCATTCCCCACACGGTCGTGGCCACCAAGGGCGACAAGGTCAAGTCGTCGAAACGACCCACGCGCAAACGCGAGTTGGCCGAAGCGTGCGATCTGGAACCCGGAGATGTGGTCTGGGTCAGCACGCACAACGGTGCCAACGTCGACATGCTCCGTTCACTCGTGACCGGGCACCTCGCCCACTAACGGGTCACTCGCCGGCAACGGGTGCCGCGGAGGTGTCGCGCAAGGGAGCTCCCGGATTGGCGAGCGCGCGTTCACCGTTCTCGATCGCTTCGAGCAAGTGGATCGCGATGTCGCCAACGCGCACTTGATCCTCGTCGACTCCGGCGCCCTTCACACCATCGTCGAGCATGATGTAACAGAACGGGCAAGCGGTGGCCACGCGAGTGGCACCGGTGGAGAGCGCCTCACGGGCACGCTCGTCGTTCACCTTGGTACCGATCGACTCTTCCATCCACATGCGAGCGCCGCCGGCGCCGCAGCACATGCCCTTGGTGCCGTTACGACTCATCTCCACGACCTCGATGCCCTTGATCGAGGCGACGACCTTTCGCGGTGCGAGGTAGACGTCGTTGTGGCGACCCAGGTAGCAAGAATCGTGATACGTGATGCGCTCTTCGAGCGATGCGTTGCTCACGTCAAGACGACCATCATCGATCAACTGCTCGAGCAATTGCGTGTGATGGATCACTTCGTACGTTCCGCCGAGTTGCGGATACTCGTTGGCGAGAGTGTTGAAGCAATGCGGGCACTGTGTGATGATCTTCTTCACGCCCATTCCGTTCAGCATCTCCACGTTCGGCATGGCGAGCATCTGGAACAAGTACTCGTTACCCGAGCGGCGAGCCGAGTCACCCGTGCACATCTCGCTCGGACCGAGCACGGCCACGTCGATACCGGCGCGGCGCAACAACTTGGCCATCGACTGCGTGACCTTCTTGTTCTTGTCGTCGAACGAGCCGGCGCAACCGACCCAGTAGAGGTACTCATGACTGAACGCGTCACCCGGGTCGACTACCGATACTTCGAGGTCGTTGGCCCAATCGGCGCGCTCGGCCTGATTCATTCCCCAAGGATTGCCCTGGTTCTCCATGGCTCGATACGCGTTGCCGAGCTCGGCCGGGAAGTTGCTCTCCATCAGCGACAGGTATCGACGCATGTCGAGGATCTTGTCGAGGATCTCGATGTTGACCGGACAGATCTCGTCGCATGCCTTGCACGAGGTGCAACTCCAGACCTCCTCGGCGCTGATGCGCTCGAAGAGCGAGTTGGCGCCGATCGTGATCTCCGAATCGGTGCCGAGCGGAGGCGACACGCGGCCACCAGGTGCGTGCGCCGCCGTGGCCGCCATGACCTCACCGGTCTTGAGGACGATTTCGCGCGGATCGAGGGGCTTGCCGGTCGCGTGCGCCGGACACACACTCGTGCAGCGTCCGCACATGGTGCAGGCGTCGGTGTCGAGGAGTTGCTTCCACGTGAAGTCCTCCACCACCGACGCACCGAACGACTCGAGTGACGTCTCGGTCAGATTCGGCATCGCCTTCATCGCACCCTTGGGACGATCGCGATCCTTCAGATACATGTTCAGAGGCGAGGTGAAGATGTGGCGGAGCATCGTGATCGGAAGCAGCGCCAAGAACGCCACGAAAGTGAGCACGTGGGCGATCCACCAGCCCTGGTGCCAGGTTCCGAGGCTGTCGAGCGACCAGCCGTCGACCAACTGCGCGAGCGGGTAACCGACGAACGACCACTTCTCGTGGTTCATGTCGAGACCGGATGCCGAGTTCTCGGCGATGCGGAACATCTCGGCACCAAAGCCGGTCAGGCCGATGGCCAGGAGAACACCGAGGATCGCCGCGTGTTCGGGCTTGGTCTTGATCCGGATTCGATACGGGCGTTGCACGTAACGACGAACGATCGCCCACACCACGCCGAGAGTGAAGACCAAGCCCGCCAGGTCACCCACGAGCACGTAGCCGCGATACACGTCTCCGTGCAGGAACTTCAGGCTTTCGGGCAGCTGATGATCGACCTCGAGAACCGTGGTGACCCCGAGCAACACGAGGAATCCGAAGTAGATCATCGAGTGCATGAGACCAGCGGCCGAATCGCGAAGCAGGGTGCGCATGTAGACGCCAGCGCGATAGTCGGCGAGGCGACGCTTCACGTTCTTCGGAGTCGTGCGCCGGCGATCCGGGGCTCCCCGCTCCCAGTTCCGGACACGATCGGCGAAACGGAAAGACCCCCACAGGATCATGACCGGGATCAATGTGTAGAAGGCCAACTTCACCGGGCCGGGGATACCCCCGAACACCTCACGGTGGATCGGCGATTCGTTGTGCCAACCCGTGATGAGCGGAACCACGCCTGACACCATCGTGAACACGGCCACGAACGTGCCGATGACGATCGACAACTGGTAGGGCTTCAGGCGCCGAGGGCCCGCGGGGGCCTCGGCCGGGGTGTCAGCGTGCGTTGCCATGCAGGGAGAACGCTAGTGCAGGGCCCCGAGAGCAGGGCACTTCGAGGGGGCTTCGGACGAGATCAGCCGAAGTACTGGCGGTCGAGTTCGCGGATGCGGCCGGCGAGTGTGGCCAACAACTTGTGCGAGAGCGCCGGAATGGAGTCGAGAACCCCGAGGAACTGGCGCTGGCTGATCACCAACATCACACAATCGGTGTCGGCGACGACCGACGCGGTTCGCGGGCCGTGGTCGAGGAGCGACAACTCACCCACGACCGACCCGGGTCCGAGGGTGGCGACCTTCTTGCCGTTACGACGAACGGTGGCCGATCCCTTCAGAATCACGAAGGCTTCCCGACCGGTCTGGCCCTGATCGACCACCAGAGAACCGGCCTCCATGGTCACCTCGTCGCCGGCCTTGGCGATCTTCTCGAGGTCCTTGTTGGAGCACGACGAGAACAGCGACACCCGACGAAGGCTTTCCAAATACGACTTTTTGCTTGCCATGAGAATCACTATACGACGCTCGTGAACATGTGACGGACAGTGCCCTCGGACAGCCGTCACCGGTCTGAGCCGACGGGCACACCCGGCCCGATCAGGCCCCGGCCTGTTTGGCCACTGCGGCGGCAGCCGCCGCGATGGCCGTCGCGTCACCCAGGTACTCGGCCGAGCGAACCGCCATCTGGTCGTCGAACTCGTACCGACGAGGCGCACCAGTCGGGATGTTGAGTTCGGCGATCTCGCCCTCGGAGATTCCTTCGAGATGCATGACGAGGGCCCGCAACGAATTGCCATGAGCGGTCACGAGAACGTCGAGGCCGGCGCGGAGTTGGGGAACCACTTCGTCGTACCAATAAGGAAGAACCCGGGCGACGACATCTTTCAGACATTCGCTGGCCGGAAGTACTTCAGGGTCGAGCAACCGGTATCGACGATCGTTCACCGGATGCTCCGGGCTCGACACGTCGACGGGCGGGGGCGGTACGTCGAAACTCCGCCGCCACAACTTGGTCTGCTCGGCTCCGTGCTTCTCGGTCGTCGCCTTCTTGTCGAGACCCTGCAGGGCTCCGTAGTGCCGTTCGTTGAGCCGCCACGAACGACTGACCGGCAACCACACCTGCCCCATCGCTTCGAGCGCCAGATTGCACGTAACGACTGCGCGCTCCAGAAGCGATGTGTGCGCGTAATCGAAGTAGATGCCGGCGGCGGCCATCGTGCGACCGGCGGCGGCGGCCTCGGTACGCCCCTTGTCCGAAAGCGGAACGTCGTGCCAACCGGTGAAGAGGTTCTGCTGATTCCACGTGCTCTCGCCGTGGCGCAGGATCACGAGCGTGCCGACCATCGGATTCTCCTAGAGGAAGAGTTCGGCGATCTGCACCGCATTGAGCGCGGC
>SYCI01000121.1 GCA_005787035.1 Actinomycetota bacterium
ACCCGAAGGTCAGGGGTTCAAATCCCCTCCCCGCCACCAGGAGAGCAGGGCCTTTGCGAAAGCAGAGGCCCTGTTTCGCTTTCTTGTTGCACCGTCTTTGCACAGAGTCCGAGATTGGCTCAGATTGTCCGCTCTGTCCCTGCCCCTACTTTGATTGGATGACAGGAGCTAGAGGGTCGATCAAGTTGGTTCGAGCCGGGGTGTACCGCCTTCGGGTCGATGCGGGGCGGGACCCACTAACCGGGCGACGGCTACAGCCATCGCGAACCGTCTACGGGAGTCGCCGGGAAGCCCAGGAAACTCTGAGTCGCTGGCTGGTTGACCTGGGCCGTCACGGGTCGACACCATCCGTAATGACAGTCGCGGATTTGTTCGAACGATGGATTAGCGCCCCCGGCCGTGGGGGACGCATGAGAAAGTCATCTACGGTCTACCGAGAGCGGCGGCGATTTCTGAGTCGTGTGGCTCCGAACTTCGGTCATCGTCCGGCCCGTTCCTTGACTTCCGGAGAAGTGGCCAGGTTTTACGACAGCCTCATCACCACGCTGCGATTCTCGCCAGCGTCGGTTCATCGAATCCATGAACAACTTCATGCGATGTTCGAGTTTGCACTGCGACGAGAGATTTTGGCTGACAATCCTCTCGGCAGAGTCATCCCCCCATCCGTAGAGCTCAAGGCACCGGAAGCCCCTGAGTTCGAAGAGCTAATGAGTCATCTCACTCGTCTGAGAGAAGAACGCCCTCGAATCTGGCTTGCGGTGCGGATGTCAGCGACTTTGGGTCTTCGCCGGTCTGATGTATTGGCCCTGAAATGGCGGCACATCAATCTGGCAACAGGAGATGTCGATATCGAGGATGGTGTTACGTGGGTTCCAGGCGAGGGTTTGGTGGTGTCCACGACCAAGACTGGAGAGATCGGGTCAGCGACATTGCCAGTCGATGAATCACTTTTGGAGATTCTGGTGGGAGAGTTCGCGCAGGTAGCGGAACACGCGAAAGCAGCCAGGATCGATCCGGTCGAGCTTTTCGTCTTTGCGTCCAATGGTTTTGATTCGAATCCGATCCACGGCGACACCCTGACGGCAAACATTCGGAAACACTGCACCACCCATCGAGATCTGCAGCCCTTCACCCCGCAGATGCTTCGAGCATTCACGGCCAGCGAGTTGGAGGGTGAAGGCTGCGACGTGACTACTGCAGCCGCAGTTCTTCGTCATCGTTCAGTTCAGACAACTCAGCGTCACTACAGAGCAGCGCGTGAGCGGCGCATGCGTGAGGCGACCCGAACCTTGGGGGGACGAATGGCAAATCTTTAGAAACTTTCTGCCATTGTGGGTGGCGCGAAACGAGCCCTCGTGGGAGAATTTTCTACCGGTTGCTGGTGGTCTCCACTGGTGGGCGGCTGTTCTTATCTTGCTTTTAGACATCCGAGTCCCCCGCAAGATGGAGTCAGCCCATGTCCCGCAACCGAATCAAGTTCCTGAGTCTCGAAGACCTGGATGAGCTGTCGACGATCAGCGTCGAGGAAGCTTCGCATCTCTTGGGTCTTAGCCGAACCGCCACCTATGAAGCATGTGAACGCGGAGATATCCCGCACCTTCGGATCGGAAAGCGAATTCGCGTTCTTGCCCGCCCTCTTCACGCTCTGTTGACGACAGGGTCAACCTCGGTGGCCTGTCGGGCTGGGGTTGTGGCCTGATGGAACCGGACGCATCGCTCCTTGATAACGATACGAGTTACGAGCTGACTGATCCGGAAGAGTCTCGCCAAAGTCTTATTATCGATCTCGCGGGGCAGGAAGAGTATTGGGTCCACATTTACCCGGATGCGGGGGTGGCCTCGTTTGGGCAAGTGCGATCAGTTCCGATGCCCCAGTACCCCCGTCGCAGTATTCCTTTACCTCAGACTCTGGCTTCTGCTCACCGGCGTGCTCGCTCGCAGTTACGCAAGCACGCTGTGGCAGCACAACTTCGTATTTGTGTGACGCTCACCTATGAAGTGGAGTCCGAAAATCCGGTAGAGGACGTGGATGACTTCATGGCGAACGCTTCACGCTTTTACTCAGGAAAGTTTCATTGGGCCGTGGTCACTGTCCTCTCTGAAGACGGTGAACACCGGACCCATCACCATGTTCTGCTACCCCGGAACCTCCAGATTCACAAGATCGTGTCGTCCTGGGGTAAGGGGATTGTTCATGTGGGGTTCAACCCGAGCGATGGAGATATTCGACGGATGGTCAATTACGTCGCTCACGATTTTCCAAGGCTCCCTTGCGCCAGACCCAGGTATCGGAGATCCCACGGGTCCACAACTGAACCCATTCGTCTTCGCGCTACCAGCCTGGAAGAAGCCCGATTCCTAGCGGAAGGCTTCGTTCCAAGAGAGAGTGACGATGCAGTTGTATTTGACGGTCTCTATGGCGCACGTGGGGTTGTTTACTGGGACGTGCTGAGAGCAAATGACCCATAAAAACATGTATAGAAAAACACCTGCGAAGCCTCAACTCCACGTAAAACATGAATCATCTGAAGTTCTCGATTACGAGTTAGTAATAAGTTTCAATGGCTACAGAAGCTGTATAAAAGCGGGCATCCAACAACGAGAGCGGAAACCAGGAAGGTCAAAACAGTATGACCCAGCAGAGATCGGGCCGTTCTGTTCATCTAGTAACAACTTGTACTCTCGTGCGCAGGTTTACTTCCTTGGTTCAGGTCCAATCCGGTGATTCCTAGGCAGGCAGCGTGACGCAAGACAATCTTCTTCTCGGTCTGGAGCGGATGACAGTCGGACACCACACGTTTGTTGGCTACGTCCCAAGTGTTCCCGATAAGACAGGTTTGCGGATTGTCGACTGGTCGGTAAACAACGAGTGGATCCGCCAAGGCACTCATTGGTTCCTCGTGCATAACAACTCTGACGACACGGTTCCGTCTATCGGAGTGGTGCTCCAAGGTGCATCGCCTGATTCACCTTCGATTGGTTATAGCCATAGGTCCAACAATGAGGTCGCTGAGTCAATTGAGCCTCTGCTCGCAGGGGAGTATCGCTACCTCCCCGGCAGTCTCTGGTGGAAGACTTTTGGTCACCTGCGAGAAGATCTGACAGTTGCCTCATTCGAAGTTGGAACTCATGCTCCTAATCTGAGACTCCGCCAGGATCCCAAGGAGCAGAAGATTCGGCAGATGTACGTTGAGCTGTTCTCTCGGCGGGTCCCCCTCGAAGCGCTCGGTCTTTATATCAAGGGTGGTCTTGCATCCGTGAGGGTGCAAAATCAATCGGACCTTCGGCTCTTTCAAGCAGATGTTGAATTGGCCATTCACGTGAACCGCGATGGTTCTCGTAAGCAAAAGATGTTCTTATGCTCCGAGCGATCGTCGACGGCGACGCTGTGGATTGAGCCAATGCAGATCGTCGAGGTTCAGTTCTTTGTAGACGACGATGTTGATCAAAGCTTGATTGAGGGTTACGTGATTTCGAGTTTCGCCTATCGACCTCGGCGAGATTTCGAACAGGAACCCTCTTCAGCCTCCGACCCCGGTTTAGCTTTCGGCCCGGGAGGTGCACTTTTCGTAACGAAAGGTACCGATGTCGATGCCAAGTTTGACTTTGAGCCAATCAACCAACAACTTCAAACACTTGGTGAATCCTTGGAGCGGGAGGGGCGCTGGCAGTTCAAGTGGGCGAGCAGAGGAGACCTGTCCCTGCAATGCCGAACCTGCCACCGGGACTACGAAATTTCTCATAGTCATGCGCTTCATGGTGATGGGATTTGGTGCAGTCAATGCGCGGCGGATTCCAACGTTGTCGAGTATGTGAAGTTTGAGGAAAAGGTAAAGTACAAAACTCGTACGGAGCAGATCCCCACGTCCCTAGAAGTTGCCTATCCAAACCATCCACAGCAGCGAGTTGACATCAGATGTCTCTTGTGCTCTGTGATCGAAGAGGTTTCGTTTGAAACCTTGGTTGCGAGAAGGTGGACTTGTCCTCACTGCAGAGATGGCGAGCAGTGGACATCTGCTCGTAATCATGTTTTGCGCAAACAAGAGTCGCTTCGTGCGCAAAGTGTTCAGAAGCAGCGTGACACCGAATCGATGAGAGATCAACCCAAGGGCATAGTGGCTACGATTTCTCGTAAGACTGGTGTTTGGTTGGGGAAGCGAAGCCGTTGATGAGTGCCAATCCATTCCTGACGGCAGATAGAGCCCGATGCCACCACGGGGGTAGATAAAAGCGTGGATCCACGGTCTTTTTCGCAAGAGCTCGCTCAGTTGGTGTCGTCTTCATTCGTTCCTGCTGGGATGAGCCAGGAGAGTGAAGACAATCAAGGCACGATGACCTTCCATCAGTGTCTCAGAACTGTGATGGGAACTAATCCTGAATGGAGTTTCCTGGCCTATCGGAATAGCGGCTCGCTGTTCGATTTTTCCTCAGCTGTGTACCAGTGCATTTCCGCTCACCTTGGGTATAACAGTGAGCACTGGTTGCTTCGAAATGAGCGGGCGGCCGGTGAAGTTGCCAGCGTCATTCGAGCCTTAAAAGATCCTTTAGATGCGCTTGAGATTCCTTCGGTAAAGGTCCGTCCGGGTATCCGTCGTGTCCAAGGACCAGGCAAACCCAGAGCTGCTATAGCGGTGGAGGCCGCAGTGGCTGCCAACCAGCGGGGTATTTCTTATGGGATGGCACTTAGTGAGGGCCTTGTCGCTACTTCTTGCGACCGGGAGATGATCGCTTGGTTAGAAGAGAGGGCCGGAGTAGAGGTAGATGAGAAACGAGTCGATTGGAGCATCGCTAAGGCCTTCTCACTTGCAGCGGGTGCATGGCTTCGAGCCTCCGAGGAGACAACCGTTCGTGCTTTTTGTGGGGCGTTGGAAGTAGACCTGACCACTATCACAAATGATCATCTTCTTATACGTTTAGACGAGCTCAGGAGACTGTCGGATGCGCGGGTTCGTAGCTCTTGATTTTGAAACAGCCACGCTCGATCGTTACTCAGCGTGCGCCGTGGGCGGTGTTGTTGTCGACTATCTCAGTACTGGTGAATGGGAAGTCAGTAACTCCTTCTTTCACCTAATTCGTCCCCCTGAGATTGACGCTGAGACAGGTCTCCCATTTTTTGATGACTTCAATGTCTCAATTCACGGAATCACGCCAGAAATGGTTAGAGATGCTCCAACCTTTGACCATGTATGGGCTGAGATAACTCAACACCTCGACGATCGCCTTCTCTTGGCACACAACACCCGATTCGACATGTATGTGATCAGGGATTCGTGCTCATGGTATGAGATCACCACGGGTCACCATTTGTTTGCATGTTCGTATCGCCTCGCTCAAGCGACGTGGCCAGATTTGGTCACTTACCGTCTCGACGCGCTCGCCGAGCAGTTTGATATCTCTCTGGATCATCACAACGCCCTTAGCGATGCAGGATGTTGTGCTCTGATAGCTCGACGAGCCGTGGAGGTAGCGGGTCTTCACACCATTGAGGAGACAGCCGAAAAACTGGGCTTCCGACTCGGACTTCTTTCTGAGGAGGGGTACAAGCCCTTTTCGAATGCGAAATCCGGGGATGGACCGGGCGGGACAAGGCGGAGGCTGTCCGACATCGAAGCAATTGGGGAGCCGTCCCCCGACCATCCTTTGTTTGGGAAGAGCCTTTGTTTCACGGGAACACTTATCTCGATGACCCGGGAATCAGCTGCTCAGCTAGCGGTTAACGTCGGCGCGAGTGCGGCCAGCAACGTGTCGAAGAAGACGGACTTCCTCGTCGTCGGAGTAACAGACCTCAGGATGGTGAAAGACGGAAGCAGCTCCAAGATGAGGAAGGCGGTCGAACTGCGGGAGAACGGGCATCACATCGAAATCATCGATGAGGAGGACTTTCTCCGTCTCCTCACGTAGGTCGCAGGCATCGCGTTGCACAAGAGATTGCACGGACCAGCCAGGACTGACCGGACTGACCGGAAGAAGCAGACATCTATGTCCTGGTCAGGGGACCAGCCGAACCTGTCAAGCCCGATTTGGACGGTCTGCGTCGGGCTCATACCCCGAAGGTCAGGGGTTCAAATCCCCTCCCCGCCACCATCTCAATTGGCCGGCCGCAAGGCCGGCCAATTCGCTTGTGGTGGGCTTGCGATTTGGGAGGAGCCTGCGAAGTAGACGACGGGTCCCCTCCCCGTTGATCTGGTGATGATTTTTCACCGTATGGGTGAAGATCCCGCACCAGATTCCGGGACTCAACGTTCGATGAAGGGCCGAACTTCCACCTTGCGGTTGCAGGCTCGTGATCCATCGGCGGCCACCTGTAACGCGGTCGTGTGATCGGGAACATCGATGATCCAGAAACCACTCATGAATTCGGTTGTTCGATGCAGCGGTCCGTCGCTCTTCTCGTCGGCCCCATCTCGATTGTCGATCACCACGGAGCGATTCGGCGCTTCGATACCGGCGGCCATCAACCAGTAGCCGCGATCTCTCAGGCCGTCGTTGAAGGCGTCGATGTCGTGCATCTCGTTCGGACCAGCCGTGTTGGTCCCGGTGTCGATCACGGCGATCAGATACCGCATGGCTGTCGTTCTCCCCTCGTGAGTCCGCAGATGTCGGACTCTCTCATGTGACCACAACCGTCGTCCGGCTCGCCACCACGCTCCGGTTGCCTTGGAGCGCAAGGGGCTTCCGATCCGGTATTCGCACAGATCAGCCGGGAGCAGTTACGGAAGACAGGAACATCCCGAAGAACACCACATCAGGTGTGGGCCGTGGCCCCGCTCCGAGGCCTCGACGACACCTTCTTCCCCGACCCTGACCAGAAGTAGCCGACGTCACGTCGCCTCCGCTTGGCATATCTAGCGTGGCACCGTATTCTTCAAGCATGGCTCAGAAAAAGACCACCCCAACCACTGAATCCACCCCCGCGGCCAAGGCGCCGGCGGCCCTGATCGCCAAGGTCGGTGCCGTGCTGAACCCCGAATTCGCCCGCCAGGCCATCCTCGGCAACCTCGACAAGGGCAACAAGGCCACCTTGGCCCGCCTCGAGAAGGTGTCCGAGGTTGTCGCCCGAGTGGTGCCGGCCAAGCCCGAGCTCCCCAAGTTCCCGCGGGTCGAGGCCGCCATCAAGTCGAACGTCGAGTTCGCCAAGAAGGTTGCTCGCCAGCAGGCCGAGTTCGCCGGCCAGGCCGTGCGCACCCTCGCCAAGACCTCGGCCAAGTAATCCGTTCGGCATGGCCGACGATTGGGAGGGTCGCCTCGGCGCCCTCGGTGCCGCGATTCGCCAACAACGCCAATTGGCCAAGATGAGTCTTCGCCAGTTGTCCGATCTGGCTCAGGTGTCGAATCCGTACCTGAGTCAGATCGAGCGTGGTCTTCATGAGCCATCCGTTCGGGTGGTTCGCTCGATTGCCCGTGCTCTCAATGTCTCGGCCGAAGAATTGCTCGATCGTGCCGGAATGCTCGACGAAGACGAACAGCCTTCGGGTGATACCGAGGACGCGATCCGACGCGACACTCGGCTCACCGACGCGCAGAAGGAAGCGCTGATCACGGTGTACCGAAGTTTCCTTCCAACCTCTCCGTAGCCGGTAGGTCGGTCACCTTTTCGGCGTTTTCCGAACGCGTCGAACGTGAGTCGGTCAGACTTCGTTCGACGTGAACGGCGGAGGTGTTCCATGGCCGAACTGACGCAGAGGGAAATCGTCGAGAAGCTCGTGGCTGATCGCCGGCTATCGCACGAGGAGGGTGACGACATCCTCCACGCACCTCGGATCGTGTTGTCGTTCCGCGAGACCGTCGGCTATCTAGCCGCGGTGATCATCCTCGTCGGACTCGTTCGTCTCGTGGTGGCTTTGTTCGAAGACGCTTCCGACGTCTTGATCGCCGTCCTGCTCTACATCGTGAGCGCAACCACCGCGTTCATCGCCTTCCGGCTCGAGAAGAAGTCGGGATGGCGACTCCACACCGGAGAGATCCTCGAGATGGCGAGCCTCGGCTCGTTCATCGGTGCGGGCGCGATCTTGTTGGCGGGGGCCGATGTCGACGGTGGCTGGATCGCAGTGGCCGCCGGCACGGTGGGGGCCGCGTGGTCACTCGTGCGACTTCCGTCGTCCCGCTTCAGCGCGAGCATCATGATGGTGCCCTCTGCGCTTGCAGTCTGCGGAGGAGCCATCGAACTTCTCGACATCGAAAGCGGCTTGACGGCGATCCCTTTCGCCATCGCCGGTTCACTTCTGATCGCGGTGGGTCAGGGTCGGGTCGGATTTCCGATATTTCTGCGCATCGCCGGGGTATTGATGCTCGTGATGTCGACTCCGGGATTCGTGGGCGAGTACGACGGCGTCAACGGGTTGGTACCGGCGCTCGCAGTGGGTGTTCTGCTCTTCGGAACGGGTATCCAGTGGTCCCGCCTCGAACAAGTCGGAGGCGGAGCGCTCATCATCGTGATCTCGGTCTCGTCATTCATCTTCCAGAACGTCGACAACGACGTGCTCCAGGGTCTGCTCGTGGCTCTCGTCGGGCTGTCGGCGCTCGTGGGCTCGACTCTCGTCGTGCGTCGACGTCAGAAGGCGTACGTCACCACGACCGGTGCGTGATCCGACCACCGCTCGGCGTACGACGGCGCGCGATCCACCGCGGTGTCCACTGCGCAATCGGCGAGTCCGGGTGTGGCGATGTGGTAATCGATCCGCCAACCGGCGTCGGTGTCGAATGCCTTGCCACGCCACGACCACCACGAATACGGTCCGGGTCCTTCACCGCTCAGTCGACGCGCCACATCGACCCAACCGTGTTGATCGAACAATTCGTCGAACCACACCCGCTCCTCGGGGAGGAAGCCGGCACTCTTGAGGTTGCCCTTCCAGTTCTTCAGGTCGACCTCGCGGTGCGCCACGTTGAGATCACCGGTCAGTAGGACGTGACGCTTCGACTTCTTCAGCGCTTGGAGTCGCAAGGTCGCCGCGCGCAGAAAGGCCAACTTCTCCGACATCCGCTCCGGACTCTCGGCATCACCGGTGTGCACGTAGGCCGAGATCACGGTGAGCCCTTTGCCATCGGGTGTTTCGAGGTCGGCCTCGATCCATCGACCGGAGTCGGAGAACTTGGTCCGATCAGTGGTGTGTTGGCGCAAACCGGAACGACTTGCCATCAGCGGCTTCTTGGCGACCACCGCCACTCCAGCTCGTCCTTTTTGTTCGCACTCGTCGTGCGCCACCGACCACTTCGGTCCGGTCACACTCCGCACGAGATCGGTCACGAGGTTGTCGGGGGCCCGTACCTCCTGCATCGTGATCACATCGGGTTGACGCTGATCGATCCAACCGGCGATGCCGTTGTTCACGGCGGCCCGGATTCCGTTCACGTTCACGGTGGCAACGGTGAGTTTCGTCTTGCGAGCCATCGACGCAAGGTTGCCACACGTGGTGTGGAAACCGGCAAGCCGTCCAGTCAGGTGGACGGTGGTGTTGCGAAATCCCGGAACGCGGCCAGTGCTCGCGGTCCATAGACAGTGGCCGGTCCACCCGACATCAACACGGTCACACCGATTGCTTCGGCGACCTCGGCTTCGGTAGCCCCTTGTTTGGCCGCCCCGCGGGCATGGGACGCGATACAACCGTCGCATCGCTCGCTCACGGCAATCGCGAGTGCGATGAGTTCTTTGGTTTTGGTGTCGAGGGCACCGGGTTTCATGGTCGCCACGTGGAGGTCGGAGAACGCCTTCATGACTTCGGGGATCTGATGCCGTAGATTTCGGGCGAGCGGAATCAGGTCGTTCATCACTTCGGTGCCATGCACATGGTCGGTCATGAATGGCAGTCTTGCCGGTATGGATGTGGACACCAAGGGACCTAGGTCATCACTCAACCGAGATCGTTCGTTCCTGAGTGGTCCGCGTCTGCGGCGACGCGAGTTGCGGACGGTGTCGCGGGTGATGCGCGAGATGATCCGCGGGTTTCGTCGACTGCACTTCGTCGGGCCGTGCGTGACGGTGTTCGGCTCGGCCCGGGTAGGGGAGGGAGATACCGAGTACGAGCTCGCCCGCGAGGTCGGAGCCGCTCTCAGTCGGATCGGGTTCACGGTGATGACCGGAGGTGGACCGGGCGTGATGGAGGCCGCGAACCGTGGAGCCAAGGAAGCCGGCGGACACTCGGTGGGCTGCAACATCGAGTTGCCGCACGAACAGATGCCGAACCCTTATCTCGACATCAGCGTCGACTTCTCGTACTTCTTCGTCCGCAAGATGATGCTCGTGAAGTACTCCTACGCGTTCGTGGTGATGCCGGGCGGCTTTGGAACGGTTGACGAACTCTTCGAGGCCCTCACTCTCATCCAGACCGGCAAGGTGAGCAATTTCCCGGTGGTGCTGATGGGAACCGAGTTCTGGGGGCCGCTCCTGCAACAACTCGACGAGATGGCCGAGAACGGACTCATCTCTCCCGGAGACCTCGACCTCCTTCTCGTGACCGACGATGTCGACGAAGCGATACATCACATCACCGAGAATTCGGTCGAGCGCTTCCGGCTGTATCGCAAGTTGCGTCCGATCCTGGCGATCGGCGAGCCGACCCGCGCCTGAGATACTCAGGCCGCCGCGTTTTCGGCGAGCCGAATGCGACTGATCACCCAGGGAACGTCCCCTTTGATGTCGTTCTCGTACTGCCAGAGGAACAGTTTCTCGAGATCACGCACGAGTTCGGACTCGTCACTTCCCCGTCGCGCATGCCACCAATGGAGAGCCGAATCCGCGTAGATGATGCCCGCGATCGGTCGTGTATCACGGATGGAATCGAGTGCAGAAATGGGGTCCCATCCGAGAGCGAGAAGGATCGCAAAAGCCATGCTCGGTCCGCGATTGATTCCCATGTGACAGTGGACGACGACCTTCGCGTCCTTCTTCTTCAGATGCAGGAGGGTGCGGTCGACGACATCGTCGAACCAGTCGAATGACCGCATGCCACCCGCGTCGTCGACACCGTTCCAGATGTAGTTGATGTGCGGATGGAGTCGCCGCACCCGTGCCTCGTCACTGTGCTCGCAACGGACGTCGACGATTGCGTCGATGCCTTCATCGACCCAGTCGGTGAGTTGAGCCTCCGCGCTGGAGTCGTCGTGGGGGAGGTCTCCACAGACGTAGATCGGGGTGTCGCCGATCCGACATAGACGCCGCCAGTAGGCGGCGGGGTTGGTGAGGGGTTTCCTGGTGATTGCTCGGGGGTTTTGGTGATTGTTGTTCATACGCACATCAACGCAAATCTTCGTGTTGAATGTGCCGGGTGACGAATGATTCGCGGCTGATTCCCGAACTCACACCGGCTCAGGAGCTCGTTCTCCTCGCTCGCACGTTGTGGCGCGAGGGTTACAACGACCACTTGGCCGGTCACATCACCGTCAATCTCCACGACGGCACTCTGTTGTGCAACCCATGGCCACTCTTGTGGAACGAGTTCCGCGCCCAAGACGTGATTCGCATCGATCTGGCCGGCAACCTCGTCGAAGGATCGTGGTCCGTGCCGCCGGGTATTCCGTTGCACCTCGAACTGCACAAGGCCCGGCCGGGGGTGGAAGTCGCTCTCCACAACCACCCGCTCTACGGAACGGTGTGGGCCGACATGGGTGAGATCCCTCCGGTCCTCGATCAGTCGTCGGCGCTCGGTGGTGGTCGGCTGACGTTGGTGGCCGAGTACGACGGAGCCGTCGACGATCCGAGCAGCGCGGCCAAGGCGGTTGCGGCGATGGGTGATGCCGAATTGGTTCTTCTGGCCGGTCACGGAGTGTTCGTTCTCGGCAATTCCATCCGGGCGGTGCACCAGCGGGCGGTGGCTCTCGAACAACGTTGTCAGCGGGCGTGGCACGTGCGGGCCGCCGGCGGTTCGATGAAGTCGGCTCTGCCGTCTTGGTACCTCGAACGCATGGAGGCGTCGAGTGGCGATCGGTTCATCGGCTTCTGGGAAGCCATGGTGCGGCAGGAACTGCGCGCCGATCCGTCACTGCTCGACTGATCTTCCGCACTCCGTCACGGGTACTGTGCCCATCGAGCGGGGTCGTCGAGGCTCCTCACATGTTCGGAGGAATCATGGAAGAGAACTTTTACAGCGTGAGTGCATCACTCGGTTCGATCGCGACCCTCGATGTCGCAGCCATGGAGACCATCTACCGTCTCGAGTGCAGCGGCGAGCAGTTCTACAATCTCTTGGCCGATCGCATCGGGAACGCCGAGGCGGCCGAACTTCTGCGACGTAATGGGCGCGAAGAACTCGCTCACGCCCGTCGGATCGCCAAGGCCCTCTCCATCCGTCTCGGACACGAGTGGGAGCCCTCAGCCGAAGTGTCGGAACTGTTGCCGATCCCCATGCCGGACGAAGTGACTCCCGACTTGTTCCGAGGGATCGTGCAAGGTGAGCTCAATGGCGACGCCGGCTATCAGGCTTGGGCCGACAAGGAAGAGGATCCCGAGGTCGAGAAGCTTCTCCGACTGAACGGTCGCGAGGAGACGATTCACGCCGAGCGTGTGCGCAAGGTCTTGGAGATTCTCGGCGCTTGATCAATCGTCGACGTGTTCGAACGTCGACGGCATGTCGATCAGACCACGA
Organism: Actinomycetota bacterium; assembly: GCA_005787035.1. Taxonomy (GTDB): domain Bacteria; phylum Actinomycetota; class Acidimicrobiia; order Acidimicrobiales; family Ilumatobacteraceae; genus Casp-actino8. The sequence goes on from SYCI01000121.1 coordinate 12,582, forward strand.
CGGCGGGCGATCTTCCAGCGGCCGTTCTCGCGGATCAGTTCATCTTGGTGACGGCCCATCATCGTGAGCCGCGGCCGACCCGCATCGTCACGGTGCACAACGGTCCACATCACCTGCGACTGTGCGGTATCACCCGAGTCGTCGATGGTGATCTGCGGGCTGCTCACGATGTGCAGCGACTGACCGACCCGACCCTCCATGGTTCGTTCCATGAGTTGCTTGATCGCCGATCGACCGGTCGCCTTACCCATCGGCCCGAGGTTGATGGTGCCTGCTTCGGCGAAGAGCGAGGCGTAGAGGTCGAAGTCGCCGGCATCGAGGGCGAGTCCGTAGTCGATGAAGATCTGCTGAATCTCGAGAAGATCCTCGAGTCGGCGGACCCGTGCGTCGAGCGAATCGGTCACGTTGTGATCGTAGGCGTGGGAGGTCAACGGGTCCGTTCCAACTCGTAGAGCAGCACGCCGCCCCCGCGTCGGACCCAGATCCCAGCACCGGCTTGGATGAAGTGCTTTTCGAGTCGGCGTCGGTACCACAGGCCGGTCCGGTGGTGAACTTCCATGTCGGTCGCTTCCTTGTCGACGACGGTGCGGAAGTCGCTCGAGGTGGGCACTTCGAGATACAGAACGTGCTTGCATGCGGCGGCGATGTTGTCGATGGCCGCGGTGGCGCTTCGATCATCGGGGTACTGCAGCACGCCGTGGCAGACCACGAGATCGAACGGCTGGGGTGGGGTCCACGTGGAGATGTCGCGGAGTTCGTGCCCGTACTTGCGGCATGCGTACTCACTGACGTCGATCGAGGTGAGCTTCACGCGCGGATGATTGGTGCGATACCAGTCGCGCCAGAGACCCGGTCCGGCACCGACGTCGAGGACCGACGTAGGAGTGACTCCCCACCACGCAGCCATACCGTGCACGGCCGACGCCAGATGGGCGATGGCCCGACGATCGTGCACGCCACCCTTGCCGTAGAACCGCCGGTAGTAATCCGCCCCGAACATCACACCCCCGTTGTTCTGGTGATGAATTTTCACCGTATAGGTGAAGAACCCGAACCAGAAAACCCGCGTGACGAGTCGATCAGACCGAGATCGGGAAGACGGGCGGCTCGGCGCCCTCGAGCCCGCTCGGAATCGGATGCGCGAAGTCCGGGAACCGGCGCTTGGCCTGCTGACGGAATCGAGTGGTGGAGTGAATCGGATCGGGGTCGAACTCGGGGATCACCTTGTTGCCGAACACCTCGAGCATCTCGAGGACCTCGTCGTGTGTGTAACCCTCGTCGGGGACACCGAAGGCCACTTGGTCGCAGCCGACGCTCTGATACCGCTCGAGTTGTTCGCACACCTCTTCGGGGTTGCCGCAGAGCATGTATCCACCCTCGATGGCGAGGTCGAGCATCTCGTCGGTCCACTCGACCTTGAGTGGGGGAGTGGGCCACACGCGCGCATCGGGCGACTTGGGCATCGTGTCGTGGTACAGGTTGACCATCGTGACGCGGTAGCCGGTGCGCTTCTTGGCGATTTCGCGCGCCCGATCACGATCCTCGAGGCAGATGCAGGCGTTGGTCATCATCACGTTGTCGTTGCGGTACTGGCCCACCTGATTGATGGGGTTGCCGATGGCCTCCTTGTACGCCTGGATACGACCTTTCAGGTTGTGGATCGGCTCGAAGTTGAAGGCGATGGCGCCGATGCCGTGCTGGGCGGCCTTCGTATACGTGTCGACGTTGCCGCAGGCGACCCAAATGGGTGGGTGGCCGTCCCCGTAGGGCTTGGGCAGGATGTTGTGCGGCGTCGGCACCGAGAAGTGCTTGCCCACGAAGTCGTAATCCTTCTGTTCCCACATGCGCGGGATTTCGTGGATCACTTCGTCCCACATCGACTTGGTCTCACTCGTCTGCAAGCCGTTGAAAGTGGCGACTTCGTGGCTACCGGCACCGCGACCGGTTCCGAATTCGAACCGGCCCTCGGTGATGTGGTCGAGCATGGCCGCGGTCTCGGCGATGCGCACCGGGTGCTCTTTGGTCGTCGGGAACGAGTTGATCGCGAAACCCAGATGGATCCGACTCGTGCGCGCAGCGACGTAACCCATCACTGGAGCGGGTGCCGACAGATGGCTGTACTCGGGCAGTCCGTGATGCTCCCCGAACCAGGCGTACTTCCAATTGCACTTGTCGGCGAGGATCGCGTACTCGATCTCGCGCATCAGCATGAGGTGCTCGGCGCCCTTGTCGTGAGCCGCCGGTCCGGGCAGATACCCGTTGAAGAACACGCCGAATTCCATGATGACCCCCTCGTCGGCCCCCTCGGCCGCTCTCTAATGTAGTCCATTAGAACGCTTGCGACGACCGATCCCTAGAAGGCGGGAGCCCAGGTCGATGTCGTGGTTGGATCGGGTGCTGCCATCCTCGCCACCGTTCGCGCCGGTAAGTACGAAGTACTCAGTCGCCGATGATCAGACGCTGCAGGATGCGGCGGAACTCCACCGTGTGCCGATCGGACCGCACGTGCACTTGCCCGCGGTCGAGGGGCACCGATTTGTCGGCCAAGAATTCGATGACCCTCTTGTCCTCGTCGAAGATCCGTCGTTCGTAGTCGATGGCGGCCTGACGTTCCTCGGGCGTGTGGCAATCGTTGCGAATCATCACGATGTGGACGCGAGTCGTGGCCAGCGTCATGGGCTGACACCACAGGACGATCGCGTTCACCATGCCGGTGAGTGGCAACTCGAGCCTCAGGTTCGCGGTGAACGGTGCCCGGAAGTCGTAGCGCATGTGCCGGGGTTGGACGAGCGGGTTCTCGCCCGTTGCCACGGCCGGGTCCTCGTGGTTTTCGATCACGTGCGGATACTCGACCACGAAGCCCCAGCCGTCGTCGGTGCGAACGGTCGAGTACTCGTGCACCAAGCGGTCCTTGTCGGATCCGAACGTCCCGGCGTGCACGTAGGGGAAGTGGCTGAAGTCGAGGAAATTGTCGACGATCTGTGCGGCACCGGCATTCACATCGACGGGCGGAATCCACACCTTGTCGAGTGATGGGTCGTCCCACTCCGGAATCGAAAGGATGTCGACGACCGGCTCTTCGGGGGCGACCCACACCAAGTCGTACGCATATTTCACGTGTGGCGCGGTGAGCCGGGCCGGCGGGAGAGTGGCGTCGTCGCCAAGTGCCGGCACGTGTGCACAACGTCCGTCGGCAGCGAACTGCCAGCCGTGATACGGGCACTGAATGTTGTCGTTCACCACCCGACCATCGGAGAGACGCGCATATCGATGCGGGCATACATCGCGGAACACTTTCACCTCGCCACTGAGGCGAACGGCCACGAAGGGTTCACCGACCAGTTCGAATCGGGTGGGTTCGGATCCGAAGGATCCGATACGACCGATCGGATGCCAGGTCTTGCGAAGTTCGGGACTGAGGTTGGTGATCGAGGTCATCGCTCTTCGCGCTCGTACGGCACGCCGAGCGCGGCCGGTGCACCGAGGCGACGGTGGGCGAAGCGACTCGACACCAGAACCAGAACCACGATGGTCATGATGAAGGGCAGGGCATCGAGGATGTCGCCGCTGATGTCGACTCCGCGTGCCTTCAATGTGCTGCTCAACGATTGCAGAGCACCGAACAGATAAGCACCCAGCAAGGTGAGGCTCGGTCGCCAGAAGCCGAAGATCACGAGGGCGATGGCGATCCAACCGGCGCCCTTGGTCATGCCGTCGACCCACGTGGGTACGATGGCCAGGCTGTAGAACACTCCACCGATGCCGGCCAACGCGCCACCGAGGATGGTGTGGATGTAGCGATAGCGGATGACGCTGATACCCATGGCGTCGGCCGTTTGGGGTGACTCACCGACCGCCCGTAGCTGCAGACCGACACGTGTGCGGAAGAGGTACACCGTGGCGACGATCGCCAACAACCACGACACGTAGGTGAGTGATGTTTGGCGGAACAGGATCGGTCCGAGAACCGGGGTGTCGGCCAATCCGAAGACATCCATGGTGCGGATCGGTCGTGGCACCGGAGTCTTGGCCACCTTCCAGATGTTGGCGAAGTAACTACTGAGCCCCACTGCTCCGGCGAAGATCGTGATGGCCAGACCGGCGACGGTCTGGTTGGTCTTCAGCGTGATGCAGAGGAATGCGAGCAACGTGGAGACCAGTCCGCCGGCGAGCGCACCGACCAGGATCGACATCGTCACCGTGAACCACGCGCTACCACCAATGTGCAAACACGCCCAGGCTCCGGATACTCCGCCGATGAGCATGGTTCCCTCGACGCCGAGGTTGAGCACGCCACTGCGCTCGGTGAGGATTCCGCCCAAGGCGGCATAGAAGAGCGGTGTTCCGTAGAAGATCGCCGACGAGATGATGATGACGAAGATGTTCGAGTTCATGCCGCCACCGCCGCTGCCCGGCTGACATTCGTTCGTAGGCGGTACTTGATGAGGATTTCACCGGCCACGGCGGTGAACAGGATGAGACCCTGCAGGGTCCCCACCAAGCCGCTCGGGAAATCCGGACCCTGTAGCGAATAGCCGGCCTTGGTCAGACCACCGATGAAGATCGCCACGAAGATCGTGGTGATCGGATTCCGACGCGCGAGGGCGGCGACGACGATGCCGGTGTATCCGTAACCGGCCATCTGCAAACCTTTGGCGTCGAGCAGACCTCGGAAGTTTCCGACGTCAGCGGCACCACCGAGTCCGGCGAGGGCTCCGGACAGAGCCAGAACGATGACGATCGTCGACGACGTCCGGATACCGGCGTACCGAGCGGCCTTTGGTGAGTCGGCGATGACACTCACTTCGAATCCGAAGCGGGTGCGCTTGTACAGGAACCACAGCGCGACTCCAGCGAGCATGGAGATCAAGAACGCAATGGGCATCTCCACACCGAAGATCTTGTAGGTGTTCCAGTCGGCTCGGGCCGCGATGTCCTTGCTCTTGGGGAATTGCGGGGAATCCGGATTGCGCCAGTACGAGGTGGAGTTGAAGATCAGGTAGTTGAGAAGAATGCCGGCGAGGTAATTCATCATCAGGGACGTGATGATTTCGTTCGTGTTGAACTTGGCTCGCAGGAGGCCGACGATGGCCGCGTAGATCGAACCGAACACCATTCCGGCGAGGCACATGAGAGCGATGGTGATGCCGGTCGGTGCGCTACCGATGGCGATTCCGACCCAGGCCGCACCGATCGCGCCCACGTAGAACTGGCCCTCACCGCCGATGTTGATCAGGCCCATACGGAACGCGACCGCCGCACACAATCCGGTGAAGGCCAGTGGTGTGGCCATCTCGAGGGCACCGGAGAAGGCCTTCTTGCCGGCGAATCCGCGCTCGAAGATGCGCTGATAGACGTCGATCGGGTTCTTGCCCGTGAGCCACAACACGATTGCTCCGAGCACCAGCGCCACGACCAGCGAGATCAACGGAACGGCCCAGTTCAACCATTTGGGTTGTTCGAGTCGACGTTCGAGCCGGATCGGAGATCTCACTTGGCAACCTCCTGTACGTTGCTGCCGCCCATGGTGAGACCGATGCGTTCGCGGTCGGCACCCTCGGCGGGAACGTCATCCAAGATCCGACCCTCGTACATCACCAAGATGCGATCGGCCAGCGACATGATCTCGTCGAGGTCCTCGCTGATGAGCAGCACGCCCACTCCCTCGTTGGCCGCCGCGACCAGTCGTTCACGAACGGCTTCGATGGCACCGACGTCGAGACCACGCGTGGGGCTGGCCGCGATCAAGACTTTGGGCAGAGCCGAGAACTCGCGCGCGAGCAGTACCTTCTGCACGTTGCCACCGGACAGGAGTCGAACCGGCGTGGTCGTGTTCGGAGTCTTCACGTCGTACCGCTCGACCAAGGCTGTGGCCTGTTCGCGAATGGCGCGTCGCTTCAACAGTCGGAACTTCGAGATCGTCGACGTGCGGTAGTTCTTCAAGGCGAGGTTGTCCTCGACCGAATGGCTCGCGGCGAGGCCGGTGTGAAGTCGGTCCTCGGGAACGTGCGCGATGCCACGGGCGATCGCTGAGCGGGCCTTGCCCGATTTCACGAGTTCATCTCCGACCGAGATGCGCCCCGAAGTACTGGCCCTCATGCCTGAGATGACTTCGGCCAGTTCACGCTGACCGTTTCCGGCCACGCCGGCCACGCCGACGATCTCACCCTTTCCGACCGTGAGCGAGATGTCGTGGAGCGACGCACGACCGCGGTCGTCGTTGGCCGAAATCTCGTCGACTCGCAGAACCGTGACCGAGGTGTCGGCCGGGTTGTCACGCACCACACGTTCAAATTCCACCGATCGACCGACCATCATGCTGGCGAGTCCACGAGTGGAGGTCTCGCTGGTGTTCACGGTGCCGACGGTACGACCACCGCGAAGCACCGTGACTCGATCGCTCACCGACATGACCTCTCCGAGTTTGTGCGAGATGAAGATCACCGACCGACCTTCGTCGGCCATGGCCCGCAACGTCGCGAACAGCGAACGCGCTTCGATGGGAGTGAGCACGGCGGTGGGCTCGTCGAGGATCAGAACCTTGGCCCCTCGATACAACACTTTCAGGATCTCGACACGCTGCTGTTCTCCGACGCTCAACTGCCAGATGCGAGCCGACGGATCGACGGCCAACCCGTAGCGATCTGACAACTCGCGTACTCGGGTGGCGACCTCGTCTTGGTTCATGAAGAGCGACCCACCGGATTCGCCCAGGACCACGTTCTCGGCCACCGTGAACGTGGCCACCAGACGGAAGTGTTGGTGGACCATGCCGATACCAGCTTCGAGGGCGTCTCGGGGCGAGGAGAAGACTCGCTGCTCTCCATCGACCTCGACGGTTCCTTCATCGGGCCGATAGAGGCCGGTGAGAATGTTGGAGAGAGTCGACTTCCCCGCGCCGTTCTCGCCCAGCAGGGCATGAACCTCGCCGGCCCGGATCTCCAGATCCACGCCGTCGTTGGCGACCACACCGGGGAATCTCTTCACGATTCCCGTCATACGCACGGCAGATTGCGACACCGATTTCCCTCCCCCCGGAACACCCCTGACCCTAGATGAATCAGGGCAGGGGTCGGAAAGTGATGGTCGGTGCGCGAAAAGGGGGCGGTCCCCATGGGACCGCCCCCTCTCGATACTTCGCTGAACAGGGTCAGCTGGCCGGAATCTCTCCGTTGATGCCTTCGACGAGGTACGCCATCGACATCAATTCATCGAAGGTGTGAGTCACGCCTTCGGCGAGCACTTCGTTGCCCTGGTTGTCCTTGATCGGACCGGTGAACTGCGAACCGGGAGTGGCCTTCAGTTCCTCGAGACGGGCATCGATCGCCGCGCGGGTCTCGGCCGACACGCTCTCGCCGTACGGAGCCAACGTGACGAAACCGTCGGCGAGGCTGCCGTAGTAGTTGCCCGAGGTCCAGGTGCCGTCGAGAACCTGCTGGATGCGCGGGATCTCATAAACGTCCCAGTGGTACGTCGTAGCGGTCAGCCACACGCTCGGGTAGTTGGCGCTCTGGTCGGTGTTGTATCCGGTCCACAGCACGCCCGTGGCGGCCAGTGCGGCGTCACCGGTGGCCGGCGAGTCGACACCCTTCTGACCGAGCACGTCCACACCTTCGGCGATGAGCGCCTCAGCGGCCTGCTTCTCCTTGGCCGGGTCGAACCAGGTGTTCAACCAAACGACCTTGACGGTCGCCTCGGGATTCATCGCGCGAGCGCCCATGGTCCAGGCATTCGCGCCACGAACCACTTCGGGGATCGGGAACGAAGCGAGGTAACCGAGATTGCCCGTTGCCGAGGCGGCGCCGGCGGCCATTCCTGCGAGGTAGTCGGTGTCTTCAGCGGCGCCGTAGAACTGCGCCATGTTGTCCGAGGTCAGGTAACCGGTGGCGAATTCGAAGCACACGTCGGGATGCTTTGCAGCAACCTCGACGAAAGCATCCTGGAATCCGAACGAGGTTCCGAAGATCACGGTGTTGCCGTCAGCGATGAGATCCTCGAGTGCCTGAGCGACTTCCGGGCCTTCCGGCACGTTCTCCTTGTAAGTGGTCTCGACGGCATCGCCGAAGTGCTCCTGCACCGCCTGGCGACCTTCGTCGTGGGCCTGCGTCCAACCACCGTCATTGGTGGGTCCGACGTACACCCAGGCGGCCTTCAGGGGTCCTTCCTCGGGTGCACAGTCGACGACGACCGGGCCTTCGCTGGGTGCTTCGCTGCTCGGGGCTTCCGTTGCGGGAGCCTCCGTGCCCGCTGCTTCGCTGCTCGATGACGAATCACCGTCGTCACCACCACAGGCCACGAGGCCGATGGCGAAGGCGGCGGTCAGCAACACCGGAGCGAACTTCTTGTTCGTCCTTTTCATGTATTCCTCCCTCAGGACGACCCTGGGGTGGGCCGTCGCCTCGACCTTACTATTCGAGGTGCAGTGCCTCGGAACGCGAGACGAAATGTACACAGGCCCGAAACACCGGTTTTCTAGGGGGTTTTCGTGCTTTGGCCACCGCGTCAGGAGTGGGCTCCGGTTCGCGTAGGGACAGCCTCGATCAGGGGATGGTGATGATCACGCCAGCGTCGGCCACTCGCCGTCGACGGAACACCGCCGAGATCCGACCCGAGAGATCGACCAAAACGTATTGGTAGCTGTACTTCTTGCGGATGGCCTTGGTGACCGGAGCACATTCGGCACCCTCGACGACGCGGGCCGTGGCCTCGGTCGCGGTCGAGCCCGTCGCCACCCGCCCGCGAACGTCGCAGGGCTGGAGCAGAACGCGTGGCGAGTTCCGGATCCGCTTGACCTTTCCGGAGTCACCACCTGTCGTGAAACCAAGGGAGCCGTCGGCGAGGGCGGCGATCCACACTGCGGTGGCAACAGCTTGGCCGTTCTTGCGGAACGTGGTGAGTAGGACGTATCGCTCGGTTGCGAGTTCGGATGCGTTCACCGTGGACCTCCGTGATGGATCAACGCTCTTCACGGTAGCGACGGACCATGGCCTTCTTGCCACGGATCATCGCGCCGCGCATCGACGAGATGACGTGCTCGGCCTTGGCGGCCGGGACCTCGACGACCGAATGGAAGTCGGAGATGCGGACACCGATGTCGCGACCGGGCACCCCCGATTCGTTGGCGATGGCACCCACGAGATCGGCCGGACGAACTCCAGCCTTGCGCCCAACCGAGATGTACAGCTTGGCGAGCGATTGATCGCGTGATTCGTGGCGGTCGCCGCGTTCTCCTCGTTCGAATCTTTTCGATCGACCGCCGCGATCTTCGCGTTCGAATCGATTGTTGCGGTCGTTGCGTCCACCGCGATCGCCCCGCGATTCGGACTTGTGGGAGAGATCGGGGATCTCTTCCTCCTCGAGAGTCGACTGCTCGGCATCGTGGGCGAGTTTGATGGCCGCCTTCGCGACGACATCGAGGGGATGTTCGGCCACCAGCCGTTCGAGAACTTCGTTGAACTCGTCGTGCGGTCCGGCGGCGATCGCCTCCTGCAGATTTTCGATGGTGAGTTCCATCTGGCGCGCACGGAGCGCTTCCACCGACGGGACCTTGGCGAACACGATCTTCTGGCGCGTGAGGCGCTCGATGTTCTGGAGCATCCGCTGTTCGCGTGGTTCGGCCAAGGTGATGGCGATCCCCTCGCGTCCAGCGCGACCGACGCGTCCGATGCGGTGGACGTACGACTCGGGAGCCGAGGGAACATCGAAGTTGACGACGTGGGTGAGGTGTTCGATGTCGAGGCCGCGGGCGGCCACGTCGGTGGCGATCAGGAGATCGGCGGTGCCCGAGCGTACACGGCCCATCACACGATCGCGCTGCTCTTGATCCATGCCGCCGTGCAGTGCTTCGGCGCGATAGCCGCGTCCGTTGAGGGTCTCGGTGAGTTGGTCGACCTCACCGCGGGTGCGACAAAAGACGATGGCCGCCTCGGGCGCTTCGATGTCGAGAATACGACCGAGGGCCGCAGCCTTGTGATACCTCGACACCATGTAGGCGCGCTGTTCGACGAGCGGTGTAGCACCGGTTTCGGTACGCGATTTCTCGATCGTGATGCGCATCGGATTGCGCTGGTTCTTCTTGGCGATCGATTCGATGCGGGGTGGCAGAGTGGCCGAGAACAGGACGGTCTGACGACTCGACGGTGTGGCTTCGAGGATCGCTTCGAGATCTTCGGCGAATCCCATGTCGAGCATCTCGTCGGCCTC
>SYCI01000122.1 GCA_005787035.1 Actinomycetota bacterium
GACGACACCTGGATGTCCATCGACGGGCTGAGCGTGGGCACGACCGACGAAGCCACCATCGAGTGCGAATCGAAGAAACGAGTGAGGATGTCGTTGGTGTTGGAGCCGACGATCAGTGAATCGATGGCCGCCCCCATCTCGCGCGCGATCCAGCCGGCCAACACGTTGCCGAAATTGCCGGTGGGCACACTGAAGGTGATCGGCTGACCGCCGAGACCATCGACCGCAGCGACGTAGTACACGATCTGGGCCATCACCCGGGCCCAGTTGATGCTGTTCACGGCCGAGAGATTGAGTTCGTCGCGGAACGCGGAGTCGTTGAACATCGCCTTCACGAGGTCCTGACAGTCGTCGAAGGTGCCGGCCACGGCCACGGTGTGCACATTGGGCGCATCGACCGTGGTCATCTGACGGCGCTGAACATCACTCACTCGACCTTCGGGATAGAGGATCACGATGTCGACGTTGCGACACGCCTTCACGCCGTCGATGGCCGCCGAACCGGTGTCGCCACTGGTGGCACCGACGATCATGATGCGCTCACCGCGCGCCGACAGCACGTGATCGAAGAGTCGACCCACGAGCTGGAGGGCAACGTCTTTGAACGCGAGGGTCGGGCCGTGGAAGAGCTCCATCAGCCATTCGTCGTCGTCGATCTGCACGAGTGGCACGGTGGCCGGATGACGGAAGGTCGCGTACGCATCGCGACTCATCGCGAGCAGAGATGTCGAATCGATCTCGGTGCCGATGTACGGAGTGATGATCGCGTGCGCGAGAGCCGCGTAATCACCCACCGGCAGCGGCGGTAACGACGGATACTCGGTGGGCACGTAGAGCCCGCCGTCGGTGGCGAGGCCGGCCAACAAGACGTCGTTGAAGCCGAGTTCGGGGGCCCGCCCGCGGGTCGACACGTAACGCACGGGTTCGCCGATCAGGATCCGATGACGCGCAGGATTCCGCCGACCTGCTTCACGACGTCCATGTCGCGGAGTTCGCGCACCGTCGCCTGCACATCGGACTCGCGGGCTTCGTGCGTGATGAAGACGAGGCGGGCGTCGGCGGCCATGCCCTCTTGTTCGGCGGCGCGAATGCTCACACCATGACGCGCGAACGCACCCGTGACGGCGTGCAGCACTCCAGGACGATCGGCGACTTCGAGTGACAAGAGATACTCGGCGCTGGTTTCGTCGATGGGTCGGATCACGGCCTTGCCGAACGAACCGATGGTTCCGTGCGTGCCCTTCACGAGGTTCACGGCGGCATCGATGACGTCGCCGAGCACCGCGCTCGCCGTGGGGGATCCACCGGCACCGCGTCCGTAGAACATGAGCGAACCGACGGCTCCACCCTCCACGAACACCGCGTTGAAGCTCTCGCGCACGCTGGCCAGAGGATGGTGATTGGGAACCATGGCCGGGTGCACACGCACCGCGATCTCGCCACTCGCGGCGTCGCGTTCGGCTATACCGAGAAGTTTGACCACGTAACCAAGGCGCTTGGCCACCGCGATGTCGGCAGCCGTGACCCGACTGATTCCCTCGTGGTACACGTCGCCGGCCACGACCTTGGCGCCGAAGGCGATCGAGGCGAGGATCGCCGCTTTGGCACCGGCGTCGAATCCCTCCACATCGGCCGTTGGGTCGCGCTCGGCAAAACCGAGACGTTGGGCTTCGGCGAGCGCGGCACCGTAATCGGCACCCTCTTCGGTCATCTTGGTGAGGATGAAGTTGGTGGTGCCGTTGATAATGCCCATCACTCGGCTCACGGGTTCACCGCGCAGGCTCTCGCGCAGAGCACGAATCACTGGAATGCCACCGGCCACCGCGGCCTCGAACAGGAGATCGACACCAGCGGAGTCGGCCACCGCGAAGAGTTCGGTGCCGACGTTGGCGAGCAGTTCTTTGTTGGCGGTGACGACGGGCTTACCCGACTGCAGGGCCTGGGTGATGAGTTCGCGGGCCGGCTCGATACCGCCGATCACCTCGACCACCAGATCCACACCGGGATCAGCCACCACTGCGTGCGCGTCGCGCGTGAGGAGACCTTCGGGGAGAACCACGTCGCGTTCGCGCGACACGTTGCGAACCGCAACCTTCACGACCTCGAGACGCACTCCGGTGCGGGCTTCGATACTGCCGGCCTGCTGTTCGATCAGGCGCACGAGCGCCGCGCCCACGTTTCCGCAGCCCAACACGCCGATGCGCACCACTCGGCCACGACTCTCCACGGTTGTCACGTCCGTCAGGCTATGGGAGCGGCCTGCCAAACCGCCACGACTTTGGCTCAGTCGACGTCGAGGCGAACGAGATCGTCGTAGGTCTCCCGCCGGACCACCACGCGGGACTCACCTTTCGACACGAACACCACGGCCGGTCGTGGCATCTTGTTGTAGTTGCTGGCCATCACGTAGCCATAAGCACCGGTGACCGGGGTGGCGACGAGATCGCCGACCTTCAATCCCTTCGGTAGCTGAGCCTCGAAGATCAGAACGTCTCCGCTCTCACAGTGCTTGCCGACGATGCGCGCTGCATCGGGTCGTTCGGCGGCCACGCTCGCCACCCCGAACGCTTCGTAACCACTGCCATAGAGAACCGGACGCGGGTTGTCGCTCATGCCGCCATCGACCGACACGTACCGACGTACACCCGGTATGTCCTTCACGGTTCCGACTCGGTAAACGGTGATGGCGGCCGAGGCCACGATCGCCCGGCCCGGTTCCACGAACACATTGGCCTTCACGTTCATGGCCCGACATGCATCGAGCAGAACACTCCCCCACGAACCGATGGTGGGTGCTTCTTCATCGTGCGTGTACGCCACACCGAGTCCACCGCCCAAGGTGAGTTCGGGCAGGTCGAACCGACTGGCGAAGCGAGCCATCACATCAGCGGCCTTGGCAAAACTGTCGACCGCGAAGACGTTGGAACCGATGTGGCAATGCAGGCCGACGACCTCGGCGAAGTCACCGACGAGCAGACGCTCCACGGCCCGCGCCGCATCGCCGTTGGCGAGATTGAAACCGAACTTCGAATCGTCCTGTCCGGTGGCGATGTAGTCGTGCGTGTGCGCGTGCACACCCGGCGTCACGCGGACCTGAATCCGCGGCCGCGGAAAGCCGCGTCGCCGCAGGAGTTCGAGGCGATCGATCTCGTCGAAACTGTCGACCACGACATGACGAACCCCGGGTCGAGCCTGGGTGTCGGCACCACTCGTTAGTGCCATCTTCAGTTCGTCCAGGCTCTTGTTGTTGCCGTGCATCACGAGCCGTTCGGCCGGCACACCGGCTTTGCGGGCCACGAAGAGTTCGCCGCCCGTCGCGACGTCGAGTAGCAGACCTTCGTCGTGGGCCAGTCGGGCCATGGCCGTGCACAAGAACGCCTTCGACGCGTAGATGACCCGATCGGCACCGAAGGCGGCGACGGCTTCGCGGCAACGACTCCGCAAGTGTTCTTCGTCGTAGACGAACAGCGGCGTGCCATGACGCGCCGCAAGATCGTCGACCCGACAACCACCGAGTTCGAGGGTGCCATCGGACGCAACCGCCGCCGAGTCCGGCAGCAGGCGCATCGGAACGGGTAGCGCGGCGGCGTTCACATCTGCTCCGGTGCGCCGATGCCCAGCAGATCGAGGCCGCGCTCGAGAACCCGCGCCGTGAGGTCGCACAACGCAAGACGCGACTCGCGTACTTCGCCATCGGCCTTCAGGACCGGACAGTGTTCGTAGAAACCCGTGAACGCCGTGGCGAGTTCGTACAGATACGTGCACAAGCGATGCGGGCTGTAACGCTCGAGCGTGTCGGCCACCGCCGAATCGAAGCCGAGTACCGCCAGCGCGAGAGCGCGTTCTTCCTTCTCGACGATCTGGGGCACGACGGCGCGCAGCGACGACCGATCGATGCCGGCCCGCCGGAAGATGCTGCAGATTCGCGCGTGCGCGTATTGCAGATACGGAGCGGTATTGCCGTCGAACGACAACATACGCTCCCAGTCGAAGACGTAGTCGCGCACCCGATCGGTCGAGAGGTCGGCGTACTTCACGGCACCGATGCCGAGCATCCGGGCGATGGCGGCCTTCGCGTCGTCGGCGAGTTCGGGATTCTTCTCGGCCACTGCCTCACCGGCCCGCGCGATTGCCTCCTCGAGCAACTCGACGAGTTTGGGTGTTTCACCGCTGCGACTCTTCAGCATCTTGCGATCGGATCCGAGCACGCTGCCGAACGACACGTGGACCGCGTCGGTACCCTCGGGCAACCAGCCGGCCAGACGCGCGACGTCGAACACCATCGAGAGATGCTGGGCCTGCGGTGCACCCACGACGTACAAGATGAGATCGGAACCGATGCGTTCGACCCGATCGATCACGCAGGCGAGGTCGCTCGTGGCGTAGTTGAAACCACCCTTGCCCTTCTGGACGATGAGTGGAAGCGGGTCGCCGTCACGATTGGTGTAACCGGGCGGGAACACGACTTCGGCGCCGTCGCTCTCGGTGAGCAGACCGAGCGCACCGAGACGATCGAGCACCGCGGAGAGACCGTCGTTGTACGCGCTCTCACCCATGATGTCGGCGTCGGTCAGTCGGACGTCGAGTAACGAATACACGAGATTGAAGTACTCGGTCGACAACTGGACGAGCAGTTGCCACAACCGACGCGTCTCGGCGTCACCGCTCTGCAGGGCCACCACTCGGGCCCGAGCGCGCTCCTTGAAATCGTCGGACGCATCGAACTTCGCCCGCGCCTCTTTGTAGAAGCCGTCGAGGTCGCCGAGCGAGAGGTGCTCGGCCGCTTCGTCCTCGCCGAGATCGATGAGGTGCTCGATGAGCATTCCGAAGGGCGTGCCCCAGTCACCGATGTGGTTCTCGCGGATCACTTGGTGACCCACGAACTCGAACATGCGCACGAGCGCATCGCCGATGACCGTGCTGCGCAGGTGTCCGACGTGCATCTCCTTGGCCACGTTCGGCGCCGAATAGTCGACGATCACTTTGCGAGCTCGGGCTGCCGGCCGCACACCGAGACGATCGTCGGCGGCCACGCGGGCGACTTCGTCGGCGAGGAACGAACCGTCGACGACGATGTTCACGAATCCGGGACCGGCAACCTCGAGCGTGCCGCGCACGTCTCCCCGCCGACGAACCTCGGCCACCACCGCTTCGGCGACGTCACGCGGTGAGCGTCCGAGCTCTTTGGCCAAGGCGAGTGCGCCATTGGCCTGTGCATCGGCCCGATCGGACGGTCGGACCACCGGATCAACACCCGAGCGGCCCGCGACGGCGTCGAATGCGGGTTGCAGAAGCGCCGCGAGAGTCACGAGGGGATCGGCCATTGCGATCCATTGTTGCCGATCGACCGCAGTAGGAGCCCCTTCATTCGTTCCGACAAACCGTCGCTAGGCTCGAGGCGTTGCCCACGTAGCTCAGTGGATAGAGCGTCTGCCTCCGGAGCAGAAGGTCGTAGGTCCGATTCCTACCGTGGGCGCACTCAGCCGAGCGCCGATTTGACCGCGGCGGCGATGGCCGAGCCATCGGCACCGGCTCCAACTCGCTCACGCACGGCCTTGATCACGCCGCCCATCGCTTTGGGTCCGGTCTGACCATTGGCCGCCGCCTTGGCGACTTCGTCGTCGACGATCGCCTTGAGGGCGGCTTCGTCCATGGCAGCCGGGAGATACCGCTCGATGATCGTGATCTCGGCGCGTTCCTTCTTCGCGAGTTCGTCCCGGCCCGCCTGCTCGTAGAGCTCGGCCGACTCCACACGTTTCTTGGCCTCGGAGCGCAGAACGGCGATCACCTGCTCGTCGGAGAGCGTGACCGCCTCCTTACCGGCGACCTCGGCGTTCATGACTGCGGCCAACATCATGCGAACGGTCGACTTGGTGAGTTCGTCGCCCGCCTTGATGGCATCGGTCAGATCGTTCTGCAGGCGGCTCTTCAGCGAATCGTTGGCGCTCATGCGTCCATTCTGACGGCACGCGCACCGCTAGCCTCAACCAATTGTGAATCAGGTCAAGAATCGCCTCGCCGCCCTCTCGATGCTCGATCGGGCCTTCCGCCAACTCTCCGACGCCGAGATCCTCGCTCTCTACGGCGCGCTCGACGAAGAAGGCCAGGACGCCATGCAACACATCGCAGGCATCAAGGGCACCGAGTTCGACGATGCGGGTCTGGTCGGAGCCATGCGCAACTCGGCCGCCAAGGGTCGGGTGAACGGCGACCTCGAGCGTTCCGCGATCGTTCTCACCGAGTCCTGCCTCGACGACTGCGTGGAAGCTCTCGGTTCGGCGGCCGACGACCCGAGTGAGGGTCAGCTCCTCTCGGTCCTGCCCGACATCGTGAAGAAGCACGGTGTGGCCACGACCCAGGTGATGCTTGCCAGCGTGATCTGCGGCGAGGCCGTGGCGGCGCCGATCATCACGCGCATCCTGAAGTCCGACGACGTCCTGAAGCTTCCCCCGGTGGAAGCCGTGACCACCGCACCGGTGCTGATCGAGAAGGAGTCGAATCCGGAGCGGGACGCGTTGAAGGAACAGCGCAAGGCGCGTCGCGCTGCCGAACAAGAGGCCGCCCGTCGTCGTCGCGAGCAGTCGGCGCAGGCGCGCCGCAAGTAGTCAGTCCCGACGCAACCTCGGCTCGTCGGGCACGCCCGCATCGAGCGGCACACCCGTGCTGTTGAGAAACATCGCCACGAGGTGGTAGTTGCCGACGGTCGCGATCAGGTCGAGCACCTGCTCGGTGTCGTACACGTCGGTCAGAGCGTTCCAGGTGTGTTCGCTCAACGATTGATGCAGGTGGAGTTCGTCGGCCGCGGTCATGAGAAGTCGGTCGTGCGACGACCACGATGTGGCTTCCGCTCCGGACTTGACCGCTTCGATCTCGGCGTCGGTGATGTCGCACTGACGGGCGATCACCACGTGCTGACCCCACTCGTACACCGAGCGGCAGTTCCAACCGGTGCGCAGAATCAACAGTTCACGATCGCGTGCCGACAACGAGTTCTTCGAGAGCACGTGGGTGGCGAACACGAGCCAACGCTTCAACATGTCGGGATGGTTCCCGAGCACACCGAAGATGTTCAGCGGATCACCACTCGGCCCTGTGAGACCCTTCGAATACAGATCGACGAGACGCGGATCGTCCTCGGCCCGACGAATCGGCAGACGCGGGCTCATGCGCCGACCAGTGAACCTTCGTGTTCGAGCAGCCAACGCTTGGCATCGACCCCACCCGAGAAGCCCGTGAGCGAACCATCGGCGCCGACCACCCGGTGGCACGGCACGACGATCGGTAGTGGATTGCGACCATTGGCCGAACCGACGGCTCGCGCCTTGTTGGCATCACCAAGTCGACGGGCTTGTTCGCCGTACGAGATCGTGCGGCCGAACGGAATCGCTCGCAACACCTTCCACACCGACAACTGAAAGTCGGTTCCCTCGGGTTCGAGGGGCAGATCGAAGTTTCGGCGATCACCGGCGAAGTACTCGGTCAGTTGACGAACGGACTCGGCGAGGATCGGCGTCGATTCCTCGACCCACGAGTTCTCCGGTGCGCCCGCCGGCGGTAGGTCGATGCGGCGCAAGCCATTGGGTGACGCCACGAGACGAAGATCGCCGATCGGCGAGGTCAGGAGCACGTACGAAAGGCGGGGCATGAGCCATCTTCTCGCACGCCACGGATTCTTCGGAACCGTCACCAATTGTTGTACCGTACAACTACCTCTATGACCGACGTCGGTACTCCCCCCGCCCTGACCCAGCGGCAGATCTACACCGTGTTCGGCGGTGTGATGGCCGGACTCGGCCTGTCGGCCCTCGACGGCACGATCGTCAACACCGCATTGCCCACCATCGTCCAGCAACTCGGTGGACTTCAGTACTACGCGTGGGTCGGCACGAGCTACATGCTCACCAGCACTGCATCCACTCCGCTCTTCGGCAAGATCAGCGACCTCTTCGGCCGCCGACGACCTTTCCAGGTGGCGATCCTGCTCTTCATTCTCGGCTCGTTGTTCTGTGGCATCTCCACCAACATGTGGCAACTCGTGGTGTCGCGCGGCGTTCAGGGCATCGGCGGTGGCGGCTTGTTCTCGTTGTCGTTCGCCATCATCGGCGACATCGTGCCGCCACGCGAACGAGGTCGTTATGTCGGCATGATCACGAGCGTCTTCACGATCTCGAGTGTGATCGGCCCACTCATCGGCGGATTCATCGTGGACAACACGAGTTGGCGCTGGATCTTCCTGGTGAATCTGCCGGTCGGTCTCGTTGCCCTGGCCGTCACCGACCGTGCACTCAAACTCCCGTATCGCAAGACGAACGCCAAGATCGACATCCTCGGTGCGACCTTCCTCGTCGGATCCGTCACGTCATTGCTTCTCGGACTCTCGTGGACGGGCGAAGAATACGGATGGGCCTCGGCCCCCACACTTGCTCTGTTCGCGGCCGCGGCAATCATCGGGGCTCTCTTCTTCTGGTGGGAGCGCCGCGCCGACGAGCCGATCGTCCCGCTCTCGCTCTTCCGGAACGACGTCATTCGTGCCACGGTGCCGGTGCTCGTGCTCGTGGGTGCGGTGTTCTACGGAGCCAACGCCTTCATGCCGCTCTTCTTGCAAGGAGTAACGGGTGTGTCGGCCACCAAGTCGGGCCTTCTGCTCACACCGCTCGCCTTCTCGGTCGCGCTCTCCGCGACCATCGTCGGCCGCATCACGTCGCGCGTGGGTTCGTACAAGGGTTGGATGCCGGCGGGCGCAATCGTCGCGTCTTGCGGTCTCTTGGCCGCGAGCCTGCTCGGCCCCGAGCACAAGTACCTCTATCTCGCCATGACCGCGTCGTTCTTCCTCGGCCTCGGCATGGGCATGATCCTGCCCACGGCCACCCTGGCCACCCAGAACGCCGTGCACATGCACGAAATGGGAACTGCTTCGTCACTCGCGGTGTTCGTACGCCAACTCGGTGGATCGATCGGTCTTGCTGCGTACGGCGCCGTGTTCAGCGCGCAGATTTCAGGCAAGGTGAAGTCACCCGAGGAGATGGCGGCCATCCGCATGCCGCGCACGATCAAGGATCTCCCGCCCGCGCAGAAAGAGGAAGTGCTCGACATTCTGACGCACGCCATCACGCGAGTGTTCTGGACGGCATTGCCAGTGATGATCCTCGCCTTCGTGTTCGCCCTCTGGATTCCGGTGCGTCAGTTACGTACGAGTGCGAGCCTCAACACCGAGGCCGCCACCGGTCACTGAGCAGCGACCTGCCGCGCCACGTAGCGGTTGCGTTCGAGGACCAGCACCACGAAGGCGAGAGCGGCGAAGATCGACCCGACGAGGAAGGTCGAGCGCTTGCCGAACTCCTCGCCCACCATGCCGAGTGACAGGCCGCCCACCGCGGCCCCGATCTCGAAGAACATCGTGAACGACGAAACCACCGCTACGCGATCGGCGTCCGAGACTCGCTGCACACTCATGGCGAGCAACGACGGATACAGGAACGACATACCGAATCCCATGAGCAACGTGCCGATCCAGATGCCGGCTTCACTGGCCAGCGCAGCGATCACCAAAGTGCCGGCGAACAACGCCGTCATGGCCATGGCCACTGAGCGTCGGAGCCCCCAAGCCTCGGGCCAGCGCGCACCCACGAAACGAATGATCAGACACAGAACGCTGTAAGCGGTGAAGAACGGCGCCGCCCCGCCGAGGCCGATCTCTTTGGCGTACGTGGGCACGAATGAACTGAACGCCGTGTAGGTGATGACACCACCGGCGAGCACGATGCCCGGCAGCAACGCGTCGCGCTGGAACCACACGAACCGCTGCTTCTCCGTCGGACGGCCGTTCTCGTTCCACTTCGGCGCGGCCAACGAGACCGCGGCCGCGGCAAGCGCGGCGATCGCCATCACCACGAACACCGCGTCGAACCGACCGACATCGAGGCCTCGCGCACCCTTGGGCACTTTGCCCATGATCAATTCACCGACGATCGGACCCACCGACAATCCACCGAACACCGAGAGCGAGAGATAACTCGCGGCCTCGGCCCGCCGATGCGCAGGGCTGAGTTCCACGATCACCGTCGAGGCGCCCACGAACAAAGCGGCCTCACCGATTCCCATCAGCGCGCGCAACGGCATCAATTGCCAAGGACTGCTCACCATCACGTGACCGACCGCGGCCACTCCACCGAGCAAACCGCCCCACACCATCATCGACCGTCGACCGAAGTGGTTGCCGATCCAGGTGATACCGGGCCGACTCAGAACAGCGGCCATGCTGAAAGCCACCGCGGCGACCCCGATCATCGCTTCGCCGGACGCGAGTCCGTTCTCGATGAAAACGGGGAGAACCGGGACGAGGATCCCGACGCTCAGGTAGTACGCCAACGTGGCGCCCATCACCAGAAGGAAACGGGGCGTCACCATGCGTTGGTTCAACTGGCCGACGGCTCCTTGGGAAGTCCGAGGACGCGCTCGGCGACGATGTTGCGCTGGATCTGGCTCGTGCCACCCCAGATCGTCTCCGAACGACTGAAGAAGAACGCCGACATCATCGGGCTCACCGGGTAGCCGGGACGACGACGCTCACGGGCGACACCCGGCCACGAGGCACCGTCGAGCCCGGCATCGACGAGCATCGCCTCGGCGCCGAAGATGTCGAGAGCGAGTTCCATGGCTTCCTTGTGCATCTCCGACCAGAACATCTTGTTGGTCGCACCGAGGGCGGCCACTCCGAGATCCTTGGTGTTGTTGAGCGTGGCGGTGAGCGAACGCAGACCGTTGATCCGCAGGATCTGGATCTTGGTGAAGTACCGCATCAGACGCTGGCGCACATCGGAGTGATGGATCGTGCCGTTCTGGTTGGCGGCGCGAACCATCATCTTGTACTCCTCTTCGAAACGGCGGTAGCCCGTGGTGGCGCTCATGCCGCGTTCGAAAGCCAGCGTGGAGTTGGCGACCTTCCAACCGTTGTTCACACCACCGACCACGTTGTCCTTGGGGCAACGCGCGTTGGTGAAGAAGACCTCACAGAACTCAGCGGTGCCGTCGGGCTGCACGATGCCGCGTACTTCCACCCCTTCCTGGCGCATCGGCACGAGGAGATACGAGATGCCCTTGTGCTTGGTGGCATCGGGGTCGGTGCGCGTGAGGAGGAAGCAGTAGTCGGCGTGATGACCACCCGTCGTCCAGACCTTCTGGCCGTTGATGATCCA
>SYCI01000123.1 GCA_005787035.1 Actinomycetota bacterium
CATCATTCCCTGGTCTCCCGCGCCCTGCAGATCGAGGTCGTCGCTACCCGAACGCGAACGCACTTCCTCGGAGCGATCGACGCCTTGGGCGATGTCGGGGCTCTGTGCATCGAGGGCCACGAGGACTCCACAGGTCTTGGCATCGAAACCGAAATCGGCGTTGTCGTAGCCGATGCCCTTGATGACCTTGCGCGCGATCTCGGGGATCTCGACGTACTCATCGGTGGAGATTTCACCCGAAACCAAACAGAGTCCGGTCGTGACGAGCGTTTCGCACGCCACGCGTGCGTGGGGATCCTTGGCGAGAATCGCGTCCAGAACCGCGTCCGAGATCTGGTCGGCCATCTTGTCGGGGTGACCTTCGGTCACGCTCTCGGAAGTGAATGTCCAGTGTCGGCTCATGGTGGCTCCGTGTCGCGATGGATCGGTCAGCCGAGAAGGCCGACCACGATGTCGAGCAACGCCCGGGCGACATCCCGTTTGTCACTCAACGGATGCGACTCTAGAGCCTCACCGGGGCGCAGAAAGGTGACCGCATTGGTGTCGTGCTGGAAGCCCACACCGGGTTGGCTCACATCGTTGGCCACGATCAGATCGAGGTTCTTACGCTCCAATTTGGACTGCGCGTTGGCGACCAGATCGGCGGTCTCAGCGGCGAAGCCCACCAGGATCTGACCCGGGCGCTTGGCGGCCCCCAATCCGGCGAGAATGTCGGGAGTCGGTTCGAGATGAACTTCGGGCACGCCGTCGTTCTTCTTGATCTTCCCAGGCGCACACGCGACCGGGCGGAAGTCGGCTACCGCTGCGGCCATGACGATCACGTCGGCCGAATCCTTCAGACCATCGAGCGCTCGCTGCATCTGCGCGGCGGTCTCGACGCACACCGGCTGGACACCGTGAGGCAGAGGCAGCTCGACGGTCGTGACCAAGGTGACTCGCGCGCCACGCCGAACCGCCTCGGCGGCCACCGCATAACCCTGTTTCCCGCTCGAACGATTGGCGATCACCCGTACGGCATCGATCGGCTCGCGCGTGCCACCAGCGGTCACCACGACGTGCCGACCCTCGAGGTCACGCGGACCGAGAACCGATTCGACCGCAGTCACGATGGAATCGGGACCGGCCAGACGACCCTTGCCCGAATCGCCACCGGCGAGGCGACCCGATTCGGGTTCGACCACGTGAACTCCCCGACGACGGAGAAGCGCGATGTTGTCCTGAACCGAAGGGTGCTCCCACATCTCGGTGTGCATGGCCGGACACACCATCACCGGTGCCCGGGTTGCGATGAGCACGTTGGTCAGAAGATCGGTGGAGAGTCCGTGGGCGTAGGCGCCGAGCAAACGTGCGGTTGCCGGGGCGACGAGCACGAGATCGGCCGATTGGCCGAGTCGGGTGTGCGGGATCGGTGACTCTTCGTCCCACAGCGACGACTGCACGGGTTCGCTCGCCAGCGCCGACAACGTGGTGCGACCGATGAAGTGTTCGGCCCCTTTGGTCATCACCGGGACGACATGGGCGCCGGCGTCAACCAGACGGCGGCATACCTCGACGGCTTTGTATGCGGCGATGCCGCCGCACACCCCGAGGACGATGGTCTTCCCAGCGACGGGAGACACGGTGTCAGGCGTCGCTGTCATCGGCGTCGTCGACGCCGCCCGAAGAAGACTCGAGAATCTGCGCATCGGCGAGAGCCGCGGCCTCGGCGGCCTCCCGCTCCCGGACCTCGTCACCCGAGATCCGCACGATCTTGTCGGCAGCGATCTCTTCGAAGCTGAGGCTGAGGAGTTTGCGCAACGAAGGGACCTGCGGCGGAATCGTCCGCTGGTTCACCGCGCCGAGGTAGTAGTCCTGGAGCTGACGCGAACGCTGGGCGGCGAGGGTGACCAACTCGAACTTGGAGTCGACCTTGGAGAGCAGAACCTCGAGGGGCGGGTTCGTCATGGAGTCGTCGGCGGTCGGCATAGGGCGCAAAGGCTAGCCCCGGCCACTCGCTTTGCGACGGGCGGCCACCAAGCGGAGCATCTCGTCGACCGTGGCCTCCAAGTCGTCATTGACCACGACATGGTCGGCCATGGCCCGCCCGATGGGCTCTTCTTCCTCGGCCTTGCGCAGGCGCTCGAGCACCTTGTCGTCGGGGTCGCCCCGTCCGATCAGGCGACGCCGCTGCTCATCGCGCGACGGGGGTAGGACGAAGATGAGGAGAGCTTCGGGATGGCGGGCCTTCACTTGCCGGGCACCATCGACCTCGATTTCGAGAACGAGATCGCGATGCGAATCCGGGTCCGGAACCGGTGTGCCGTAGTAGTTGCCGAGGAACTCGGTCCACTCGAGGAAACCTCCGCGGGACACGTGTTCTTCGAATGCGCTCCGCGCGACGAAGACGTAGGCGTCGTCACGCTCACCGGGACGCTGACCCCGAGTCGTCCACGAACGACTGAGCAACAAAGTGGGGTCGCGTCGTACCAGTTCGTCGACGATCGTGCCCTTGCCCACACCACCGGGGCCGGACACGACGATGATCAGCGGTGCTGAACCGGCGGGAGGAGCGGGGGTGACCCGCTCACTCACTTGGCCAGATGTTCGAGCAGAGCCTTCTTCTGCTGCGCGCCGAGACCCTGGATCTTGCGGTTGTCGGCGATGCCGACTTCCTCCATGATCTTGCGCGCCTTGACCTTCCCGAGTCCGGGGAGGCTTTCGAGCAGCGAGACGACCTTCAGTTTGCCGACGTTGGGGTCGGACGAACTGAGGGCGTCAGCGACGGTGAGGGTGCCCTGCTTCAGCTTCACCTTGATCTCCGCGCGGGCGGCGCGGGCCTCGGCTGCCTTGGCGAGCGCTGCCGCACGCTGTTCCGGTGTGAGTTGCGGAGGTGTTGCCATGCGCGAACCCTACTCCCCTGCTGGGAAGGGGTTGGTGGATACCGCCGAGCGGGTCAACGACCCGGGGAAGGCGAAATGTCGGCCAATCGACCGATTCCCCGACCAATGGCCCAGCGGTCGAGATCCTGCGCCACTCGATGGGAGGCCCGGGGGTCGGCGAAGGTTGCCGTTCCCACCTGGACGGCCCGGGCGCCGGCCCGGAGCAAATCGGCGGCGCTGACGGCGTCGACGACACCCCCGACGCCCACGATCGGTAGGTCGGGCATGGCCGAATGCACGTCGCTCACCGCACGCACGGCCATGGGATGGATCACCCGTCCGGACACTCCGCCACCGCCGTTACCCAGAACCGGCCGACCCGATTCCGGGTCGAGGACCAAGCCGACCACCGTATTGATGAGGGTGACCGCCTCGGCGCCGGCCGCGGACACGGCCCCAGCGACTTCCACCAGGCGATCGGTATTGGGACTCAATTTGGCCCAGACCGGTACTCCGGCCACCTCGCAGACCCGGACGACCTCGGCCGACACATCGGCATCGTGGGCGAAGATGCCCCGTCGACCTTCGAGATTCGGGCACGACAGATTGACCTCGACGGCCACGATCGACCCACCCCCCGATCGGCTCGATCGACCGGCCGCCACGGCGATCGCCGCGTCGCGGAATTCTTCGACGGTCCGACCCCAGATGCTCACGACCACGGCCGCGCGGGACGCAACGAGCCCCGGAAGACTTTCGGCGAACCAACGCTCGATACCGGGGCCTTGTAGACCGACGGCATTGATCATCCCGCCCTCGATCGGGTGCAGACGCGGCGCCGGATTGCCCGGCCACGGCATGACCGACAGCGACTTCACGACGACCGCACCGATCGACGACAGGTCGAAGTAAGAAGCTAATTCGGCACCGTGGCCCGATGTTCCCGAGGCCGTCATCACGGGATGGGCGAGCTCGACCGAGCCCACCGAGACCCGCGTGTCGAGGTCAGCGACCATGGTGCTCCTGCAGGCTGCACACCTCGATCGAGCGATTCACCTGTTCGGCCATTCCCTGCACCGCGGCGAGCGCGGCCTCCACGGTGGTCACCGAACTCACGCGATGCACGTTCGCGGCCTTACGAATGGCTTCGCCGTCGGTGCGTCCGCCCCGACCCTGAGGCGTGTTGATCACGAACGCGATGTCGCCGCTCGCGATGAGATCGACCGCGTTGACGGCCGAACCCTCGCTCACCTTGCCGACTTCGTGATCGACCGGAATTCCGAACCGCGTGAGGTAACGCGCGGTACCGGTGGTGGCCGCGATCGCGAACCCTTGGGCGCGCAGACGTTGGGCGACCACGATCCCGGCCGGCTTGTCACCATCGGCGAGCGACAGGAAAACGGTTCCCGACGTGGGAAGCACGGTGCCCGCAGCCAACTCGGCTTTGAAGAACGCTCGACCGAAGGTGTCGTCGATACCCATTACTTCACCGGTGGATCGCATCTCGGGACCGAGCGCGGTGTCGACCTCGGGGAAACGACTGAAGGGAAGAACCGCTTCCTTGACCGCGACCTTGGTCTTGGAACGAGCCAGTACCGACTCGCCGAGCAATCCTTCGGCCCGCAATTCGTTCAACGTCGCGCCGAGCATGACCCGAGTCGCGATCTTGGCCAGCGGAACACCCGTGGCCTTGGCGACGAAGGGCACCGTGCGACTCGCACGAGGATTGGCCTCGATGACGTAGACGTTGGTGCCGGCCACCGCGTACTGGACGTTGATGAGACCACGGACCTCGAGTGCATCGGCGATGGCCTTGGTGTAGGCCTCGATCACCTCGACGACCCACGACGGCAACGTCTGAGGCGGGATCGCGCAGGCCGAGTCGCCCGAATGCACCCCGGCTTCCTCGACGTGTTCCATCACTCCACCGATCAGGACGTCGCCGGTGTGATCGCGGATCGCATCGACGTCGACTTCGGTGGCATCTTCGAGGAAACGGTCGACGAGCACCGGGCGTTCGGCCGACAGTCCGCCCTCCTTGCCGAGACTTCCGAATCCGGAGAGCTCGGCCATGGCACGGGCGAGGTGATCGCGATCGTGCACGATCTGCATCGCACGGCCACCGAGCACGTAACTCGGCCGAACCAGCACGGGGAATCCGACGTCGGCCACGATCTCTTCGGCCTCCGCCAAGGTGACCGCGGTACCGCCAGGCGGTTGCGGGATGTCGAGTCGATGACACAGTTCGTTCCACTTCTCGCGGTCCTCGGCGAGATCGATGGATGTCGGCGAGGTGCCGGCGATGAGTTCGACCGGCAGCTGGCCCGACAACTTGAGTGGAGTCTGACCACCGAGTGAGACGATCACACGCGGCGGTCGCCCACCGGCGGCCGCCGTTTCGGCGTCGATCACGTTGAGGACGTCTTCTTTCGTGAGCGGTTCGAAATACAAGCGGTCGGAGGTGTCGTA
>SYCI01000124.1 GCA_005787035.1 Actinomycetota bacterium
ACGTCGGCGGTGCGGACCGAAGGGTTCTTGCGTACGTGGTTCATGACCGAGGTCTTCAACCCACTGAAACTGAAGTCGAGCCCGTCGTGCATCATGGCCCGCGGGAAGTCGATCGCCTGCGGATCTCCTTCGCGTGCGAGTCGATCGATGGCCGGACCACCCGGATAGCCGAGACCGAGGAAACGTGCGACCTTGTCGAAGGCCTCTCCGGCGGCGTCGTCGATGGTCTGCCCGAGGAGTCGGTACTCACCCGGAGCGCGCATCTCGATGAGCATCGTGTGACCACCCGAGACGAGCAGAACCACGACCGGAAGTTCGAGGTCCGGGTCGTCGAGGAGTCCGGCATAGAGGTGCGCCTCGAGGTGGTTCACACCCACGAAAGGAACCTCCCACGTGAAAGCGAGCGCCTTCGCGTGCGCGACACCGACCAACAACGCGCCGATCAGACCCGGTCCGACCGTGGCCGCCACGGCATCGATACGCGTCGCATCGACCTTCGCGTCGGCCATGGCCTGGACGACGACCGGAGTGAGCAGATCGAGGTGCGCGCGACTCGCGATCTCGGGCACCACTCCACCGAACACCGCGTGAAGGTCGATCTGGCTCGACACCACGTTCGACAAGACGTCGGTACCACCCATCACCACCGAGGCCGCGGTTTCGTCGCAGCTCGTCTCGATGGCGAGGATCACCGTGGATTCGTCGATCGACGAGGTGTTCAGGCGTCGGCTCTCTGCCACGAGCCACCTCCTGCTTCGATTCGATCGGCGATACGCGCGAGACGCTCGCGGTACTCGGCGCCCTGAACATCGTGCGCCCACATCACGAGGGCGTCCTCGGTGTTCTCGTAGTAACGCTGGCGCACACCGGCGGGCGCGAATCCGAACTCTCGATACAGACCCTGCGCGGCCGTGTTGCTCACCCGGACCTCGAGGGTGAGCGCCTGACAACCGCGCTCGATGGCCTCGGTGGCCAAGTGCACCAGGAGGAGTCGGGCCAGTCCCCGCCGTTGGAAAGCCGGATCGATCGCGATGTTGGTGATGTGGGCCTCGTCGGACACGAACATCAGACCCGCGTAGCCGAGGAGTTCTCCCTCGCCCACGAGCACCACGTAGTAGCGCTCACCTTTGGCCACGAGATCGATCTCGCTCTGGAACACACCCGGCGACCAAGGCTTCACGTGCACGGCGCGTTCGATCGGCTGTACGCGTTTCACGTGTCGTCGCCGCATGGGTTGAATGGTCAGGCCCGTCATCATGCGCGGTCCGCCCTCGTGGTCCAGTTGATCTCGGCGTCGGGTTGCCGGAGGTAGTAGGCCTCCACCCGATCGGCCGTGATCCAGTCCTCGCGCAGACTCCGACGGTGCGCGAGGCGCACGAGGGTGTCGGCCGAGGGATGATCGAACGTCTCGGCCGCGATCTCGATCCGATGATCGACCTGGAGTGCCTCGTGGTACCGCCGGGCACCATCACCCACCGCAACCACCGACTGGCCGCGTTCGATGACGGCCGCGACCACCGAGTCGATCGGTCCGCACGTGGGAGTCGCGACCGCGCGCACGGCCGTTTCGTCACCCCGATACATCGAGAAGAAGACCTCACCCTTGCGCGCATCGACCACCGGAACCACCACCCGGTCGTCTTCAGCCACCGCGAGGGCGAGGAGTTCGAGACTCGTCGCCGTGATGACCGGAACCTCGAGTGCCGAGGCCATGGCCTTGGCCGTCGCGATGCCCACACGCATTCCGGTGAAGAGGCCCGGTCCGACATCGACCGCGATCGCACCGATCTCGGGGAGCGAAACGTCGGCTTCTCGGCACATGAACTCGATCGCCGGCACGAGGGTTTCGGCGTGGCGACGGCCGCGGGTGATCTGGAACGACGCGATGACTCCGTCGTGTCCACCGATCGACACACCGACACGCTCGGTAGCGGTCTCGATTCCGAGGATCAGCACGACGTCACGATCCGATCGCTGCTTCGAGTTTGGCCCAACGCGTCTCCCAACGCCGGCCGATCGATCGGATGGTGATCCGACGCGCGTCATCGGAGTCGTCGATGCGCTCGATGAGGATCGCCAGATGATCGCCGAACGTCTCGGCGAGGACGTCACCCCACTCGACGAGGAGGACGCCCTGACCCTCGGTCATCTCGTCGAGTCCGAGATCGTCGACCTCGCTGCGTCGATCGAGTCGATACAGATCGGCGTGGTGCAGGACCACGCGACCCGTGTCGTAGGTGTGCACCACGGTGAAGGTGGGTGACGTGATCGGCTCGGTGATGCCGAGCGCCCGCCCGAATCCCTGGGCGAAGGCGGTCTTGCCGGCTCCCATGTCGCCGGCGAGAAGGATGACGTCACCGACCTTGGCGAGTCCGGCGATAGCCGCCGCCACGGCATGCGTCTCGGCCAACGAGCGCACGGTCCGCGAAATCACAGCGAAATGCTACCGAGCAGGTCTTGGCCGCCCTGTGGGTCGGCAGGAGTCGGAGACTAAGGTCGCCCACATGAGCAACAAGATGTGTCAGGACCGAGTTTGTGTGATCACCGGTGCCGGTCGCGGTATCGGACGCGAGTACGCCCTCATGCTCGCCGCTGAGGGAGCCAAGGTCGTGGTGAACGACTTCGGTGGTTCGCGTGACGGATCGGGTGGTGGCGGAAGCAACCCCGCCCAGGACGTCGTCGACGAGATCAAGGCCGCCGGTGGACAAGCCGTCGCCCATCTCGGTGACGCCAGTTCGCTCAGCGATGCGAAGGCCATGATCGATCTCGCCATCGAGACCTTCGGTGGACTCGACGTCGTCGTCAACAACGCCGGC
>SYCI01000014.1 GCA_005787035.1 Actinomycetota bacterium
CGATCATCTCCTGCACCTCGCCGAGGGCTTCGGATCGGATCTTGCCGGCCTCGATCTGTACGAGGGTGGCGAGATCGTCCTTGTGGCGACGTAACTCGGCGGCCAGATGTCGGACGACCTCGGCCCGTTTGGGCGCGGGCACGATGCGCCAAGCGGAGAAGACCTGTTGGGCACGATCGAGCGCGTGATCGAGACTCGGGGCGACGAGTGATCCGCCGACACCGGCGTAGTTCTCGCCGTTGATGGGCGACCGGGCGGATGTCACCGAGCCCTTCAGCGCGTCGCCGGCACCGAGCGCGTCGAGGGCTCGCCGAGCGTTTTCGAGGATCGCCGACGGAGAAGACGCGGTGAAGGTCATGAGCCATTCTCTCCCATCCGACCCGACGGTCGGAAAGTGTTCAGTCGACCACGAGTGACGGGACGAAGATCCGCGAGGCCGGTGAACCGGCGGCGATGGCATCGGCGGCGAGGATCACGGCGGCTCCGGTGTAGGCCGTGCGTTCACCGGCCGGGAAGTTCTCGCGCGCCGGATACACCACACCCGTCCAGTACGAGCCGTCGTCGTGGCGATGCGCGCGTGTCCAGGCCAAGAGATCGGTGGCGGTGCTGATGTCGCCGATCGCGGTGTGGGCGAGTGAACATTCAGCGGTTTCGGCGGCGGTCACCCACGGTTCGTCGCTCACGCAACGGATACCGCGACCCTCCATGGCGAAGGTCGACCAACCTTCGGCGAGGCGGGCCTTGGCCTGTTCGCCTTCCATCGCGTTGGTGAGAACGGGGTAGTACCAGTCCATGGCCCAACGATCCTTGGGCTCGAAGGCATCGGGTCGTTCCACGATGGCCGTGCGTAGCGCGTCGGCGGCTAGAGTCCAATGGGGCCGATCCTCGTTGGCGAGTTCGGCGAGGTTCACCGCGCAAGTGAGCGCGTGCCAGATCGACGACGAGCCGGTGAGCAACGCGTAATCCCACGGGCTCGCGTGTTCTTCGCGTGCCCACAGGATGGTTCCGTCGTGGCGGGCCATCGAGAGCACCCATTCCACGGCGCGATCGACGGTCGGCCAGATGTGATCGACGAAACCACGATCCCAGGTGCACAGCCAGTGGTGCCAGGCGCCGGCGGCGATGTAGGCGCACACGTTGGTGTCGAGTTTGGGCTCCTCCACGCAACCGCCGGGCAGGTAGTAGTTGAACCACCAGCCGTCTCCGTGTTGGGTATCGACGAGCCATTCGTAGGCACGTTCGGCCTCGTCGTGCATTCCGGCGATGTCGAGAGCCATGGCGGTCTCGACGTGATTCCACGGATCGCAGTGTCCGTTCTCGAACCACGGGATCATCCCATTGTCGAGTTGGAGAGCGGCGATCGATTCGGCAGTCTGCACGACTTCGTCGGCACTGATCACACCTTCGATGTGCGGTATGCGGCTCATGCGTCCACCAGTTCCCGGTCGGTCGCCGTCGGACGCGGATTCGAGGTCCGGTCGACGGGGAGTTTGGTCGCGTAGACGATGAGGCTCTTGCCCATCACGGGCGACAACGCGCGTTCCGCGATCTTGACCGATCGTGGCTGCTTCACGATGTCCCATTCGAGAAAGCGCTTGTACGCATTCACGAGTTTGTGATCGTCGCGTCGCGGGCCGACCGCGCACTTCAACCACCAATAGGGCGAGTGAAGCGCGTGAGCGTGATGCGAACCGCGGACGTCGAGGCCGGCGGCACGGAGCTTGGCCGTGAGTTCGGTCTCGCTGTAGATGCGCACGTGTCCGCCCACCGACTTGGGTGCGTGGTACTCGTCGGACAGCATCCAGTTGACCTTCTCGGGCCACCACGACGGCACGGTGCAGGCCAAGGTGCCGCCCGGTCGCAACACCCGAGCGAGTTCGGCGATGGCGGCCACGTCGTCCTGAATGTGTTCGAGCACCTCCGATGTGATCACGCGATCGAAGGTTCCGTCGGGGAAGGGGAGTCGGGTGGCGTCGCCACGCAGCACGCCGACGTAACGATCGGGTGCGATCTGACCCTCGGCGATCATGGCACCGAAAGTCGCGCGGGTCGCGCGCACTTCGTCGTCGGCGTAATCGAGGGCCACGATGCGACCACCGAGGCGAGCGACTTCGAACGCATGACGGCCGAAACCGGCACCGGCATCGAGGACGAGATCACCGGGGGCGAGTCCGAGACGGGCGAAGCGAACGGTCAGCACGGTCAGCCCTTCAACCGTCCGTTGCGACGCAACTTCTCGATGTTGGCCGGCATCGACAGGACCTCGCGGTACTGATCGACGGTGAGTTCGGCACAGCGGCGCCACGTCCAGCGGTCGACGACCCGCGCGCGTCCGTTCGCCCCGACTCGCGCGCGGAGTTCGGGATCGTCGAGTCCACGACGAATGGTGGCGGCGAGGGCCTCGGCATCGCCGGCTCCGCACTGGAGGACGGTGTCGCCGTCGCGGCCGGTGACTTCGGGCAGGGCGCCACCATCGGTGGCGACGAGGCAGATTCCGGTGCACATGGCCTCGATCGCCGGCAGGCTGAAACCTTCGTAGAGCGAGGGGACCACGGCGAGTTCGGCTTCGGCATACAACTCGACGATGCGTTCGTCGGAAACGCCCGACACGAACTGGATGTGCGGACGCAGTCCGAGCTTGTCGATGAGATCCATGCTCTTGCCGGGCTTGGGCTTGCCGATGATCGTGAGGGTGACGTCGCGTTCGGTGCGCAACTTGGCCATGGCCTCGAGCAGGTACGAGAGACCCTTCAGGGCCACGTCGGCTGACGCCGTGGTGATGAGGCGACCGGGCACCCGGGTGACATCTGGTCGTGGTTTGAAGAGATCGGGATCGACGCCGACGGGCACGAGCCGCATGCGGTCGTACGAGACCCCCATGTCTTCGTGGATGTCCTTGATGCTGTTCTCGCTCACGACGACGATGCGCGGCATCCGACTCGCGACACGTCCTTGCATCTTGACGAACGAATAGAAGCGGTTCACGCCGAGCTTCTTCCACCAGTTCGGGGCGTGGTCCATCTCGAGGGCCCGATCGCGGGTGATCGGATGGTGGAGGGTGACGATCGTCGGGATCATCTTCTCCACACCGAGGATTCCGTAGCCGAGACATTGGTTGTCGTGCACGAGATCGAATTCGTTCACCCGGCCGGCCAAGTGTCGGCGAACCCGCGAACTGAACGCCTGGGGCTCACCGAAGGTTCCGGTCAGGAAGAGGCCGACCTCGAGCCAGTCCTCGCGGGTCTTGAGTTCCCAGATCGCCGGAAATCGGAACGGGTAGTGGTCGTTGACGAGATCGAGGCTCGGGAGTTTGGTGAGCGGGACCCGGTCGTCGAGCACGGGATAGGGCTGGCCACCGAAGACTTCGACCGAGTGCCCGAGGTCGACGAGGGCCTTGGTGAGGTGGCGGGTGTAGACGCCCTGCCCGCCGACGTGCGGCTTACCCCGGTACGTGAGGTAGGCCAGACGCAGCGGCCCGTCGGGGTCGAGGACGGACGACATAGGTGGTCAACGCTACCGGCGGGTCCCGAGGGCCGGGTTCAGCAGGAGGTCGGCTGGGTGGTGCTGGCCGAGGTCGAACCCGACCGGCCAGCCGAGTCGGTGGCCGTCACGCCGACGGTGACCGGGCCCGCCCCCGCTGGTAGCCCCGTGAGAGTGCCGGCGTAGGTCGTGCCCGACACTAGGCTCAACGAGAGCGAGCGCGGGGTGCCGCCGATCGTCACGGTGGCCGTGACGCCCTTCAGGGTGCTTTCGTCGGTGACCGCGACCTGAACCCGCACGCTCGTGCAACCGGTCGTCGAGAACGAAACCGCGACTTTGCCCACCTTCGGGGGTCGGGTGATCGCGCCGGTGAGGGAAATCGCGTTCGATGCGGCCGACGACGAGGTGGACGCATCGATCACGAGCGTCTTGTCGAAACGCCCTTCGGGGAACGCCGTGATCTGCGCATACGACTCGACCGAACTGCGCGCGAAGGTCACCGTGAGAACGGCCGAACGTCCGGCACCGAGACTCGCCGGCGCCCCGGTGACCGCGAGGAACGGCGAGGGTGAGCTCACGTCGATCGCGACCGACACCGGGTTCGGATTGCTGATCGTCAGCGTGAGCGACGACGTCGACGATCCGAAATCGAGTCGCGATGCACTCGTGACGAGCGGGCGGACGGCGACCGGGGCGGCGGTCGTCGATGCACTGCTCGGGGTCGTGGTCGTCGGGCGGGGTGCCTTGGTGGTGGCGACCGGTGCAACCGTCGGGACGACGACCGGTGAAGTCGTCGGCGATTCGACGACGGACGTGCCCGGAACCGACGTTTCGGAGTTCGGCGTCGACGGCACGACGACGACGGTGGTCGGTGGAGTCGGCGCGTCGTCCATTGCGTCGGTCGTGAGCGGTGCCGCGGAATCGATGGCGATCGTTGCATCGGGAGTCGACTCGGTCACGAGATCGCTGACTCGTTCGTCGACCAACGCCGGAGAATCACCCTGCGATGCGACGGCCACCAACCCGCCGGCCACGAGAACCGCGGCGACTCCACCGGCAAACCAGACGGACAAACCGCGACCGATGGCGGGGAAACCGTCACTTCGCCACTGTCGACCGACGCGCTTGGTCGGGGAATTTCCGTGAGCTGCGGTGGCCGCCAGCACCCGGTCACGAAGACCGATCGGCATGGCGAACGCCGGCGCGGCGCCGAAGAGTGCGAGCGGGGCGAATCGGCGGCGATTGCCGTCGCAGGTCGGACATTCCTCGATGTGGCGATTCACGCGTTTGCGAATGAGAACCGTGAATTCACCGTCCCAGCCGTTAAGTACGCGGTCGAGATCGGGGCAATCCCGGCGACCGGCCTTGGCGACGGTGAGTGCTCCGAGACTCTTCTCCACTCGGTCGCGCATGCGATGCACGAGCGAGTAACTCTGCTCGGCCGATACTCCCAACGCGTCGGCGAGGTCGCGCCCACCCAGGCCTTGTCTGATCGAGAGTTCGAGCACGAGTCGATCGCGTTCGTCGAGTCCCGCCGCGGCGGCGCGTACGAGTTCGGCGAGTTCCTCGTAGGCCACACCCTCACCGGCGCCTCGGGGGTCGTAGGCGGCCGGCACGTCAGGTGTTCCCTCGGCTTGGAAGTCGGTCGGTGTGGCGCGCCGACGACGTTTGGTGCGTTTGTAGACCTCGTTGCGCAAGACCGCGTAGAGCCAGGGCTTGAGTCGGTCGTGATCGCGCAACTGACCGAGGCGTTCGGCGGCCAGACAGAAGACGTCCTGCACCATGTCGCTCGCGTCGTGCGAGTTCGAGAGCATGGCGCGCGCGGTGTCGTACAAGCCCGGTGCGTATCGGTCGTACATGGTCGCCAGTGCCGACCGATCGCCGGCGAGATACGACGAAACGAGTTGGGCATCGGTCGCGGTGGTCGTCATGGTGATCGATCGGCACGGAAGAGGAGAGTCCTCGGCCGGCCGGTTCTGACAGAAACTATTGCCCCGTTCGCGTCACACGGGCAGCGTGGTCGGGCCAGGC
Source organism: Actinomycetota bacterium (assembly GCA_005787035.1). Lineage (GTDB taxonomy): Bacteria > Actinomycetota > Acidimicrobiia > Acidimicrobiales > Ilumatobacteraceae > Casp-actino8. The sequence goes on from SYCI01000014.1 coordinate 5,512, forward strand.
GATGGTGAATTCGTGGATCAGGGTGTGGCTCGATGCGAGCACGAACGGCTCGTCGTTGATGCCGTTGGGCGGCCCGGACTGCGGTTCCACGCAGGTCGCCGAGGTCGGCTGGTCGTACACGACCCAGTACCGGCACGAGCTCGACAACTCCAGACCGAGGCCGTCGATGATGATCCTCAAGACTCCGTCAGGATCGGCGAAACAGTCGTCGTTGATGCCGTCGGGTCCGAGGGTGGCGGGATGAACGCGTTCTGGAAGGGTGATGCCGTCGGCATCACGACGGAACGAAGCGGCGAATTCGAGTCGCCGATCGGAGGGTTTGCGAAACCACGGATGCCAGCCGATCTGAACCGGCATGTCGTGGGTCGCGGTCACCGAGAGTCGCATCGTCAATCCATCGTCGGACAACGTCACGTCGTGGGCGACCTCTCCGCCGAAGGGCCAGCCGGGTGAGAGATCGGTGACGAGTCGACAATGACGCGCCGAGGACTCGGTGAGAGTCCATGCCTTCTCGAACACCGTTCCGTGAATGGCGTGGGGTGGGAGGTTGCGGGGAAGTTCGTGACGACGCCCGGCGAAACTCAACCATCCGTCGCGCACCCGACCGGCGTAGGGAACCATCGGGTAGCAGCCCCAGCCCAGCGTGTCCTCGTGGCGATCGACGAGCATCGGTCGGTCGTCGATGGTGAGTTGTGCGAGTCGTGCACCGTGCTCGGGGGCCACCGTGCACGTGGCACGCCCGGAGCGGAGCTCGATCACGTTTCCATTCTGACCTCGTCGACGGGAGTCGTGGCACGATGGGGAGGTGCGAGCACTGGTGCAACGGGTCGAGTCGGCCGCCGTCGAGTCGATCGTCGACGGAGTGAGCGAGACGGTCGGGGAGATCGGTCGGGGTCTCGCGGTTCTGGTGGGGATCACGCACACGGACGACGAACGCACGGCTGACAAGTTGGCCGACAAGATCTGGAACTTACGGATCATCGATGACGACAACGGCGTGATGAATCTCGCCGTGAAGGACACGACGCGAGCGATCCTCGTGGTGAGTCAGTTCACTCTTTACGGCGACACCAACTCGGGTCGGCGACCGAGTTGGATCGCCGCCGCCCGACCGGAGGTCGCCGAACCGCTGGTGCAGCGCGTCGTGGACACCCTTCGATCACTGGGTGCCGATGTCGCGACCGGACGCTTCCGAACGATGATGAAGGTGTCGCTCGTCAACGACGGTCCGACGACCGTGATGATCGAGATCTGATCCGCTCACCGACCACGGCGAGCACGAGCAGACAGCCGAGTGCGACGATCCAGGGACCATCGCCGGTGTTCACGTAGATCGTCCGGCCGCGACGGATCTCGATCTCGCGCGTGATGACTTTCTGCTCACTCACCGCGGTGCGATCGTGGACCCGACCCTTCGGATCGACGAACGCGCTGAAACCGGTGGGGGCGACCTGCACGACCCAGCGGCCGGTCTCGATTGCACGGAGTCGTGACGAGGCGATCTGTTGTGTCTGCAGGATGGTCCAGGTGTAACTGGAACCGTTGGTTGGATTGACGATGTAGCCACCACCGGCTTTCACGCCTTCGCGGGCTCGTCCACCGAAGAAGACCTCCCACGAGATCACGACCGCCGCCCGACGAGTCGACTCGCTGACACCCTGACCGATGTCGGCGGGCACCGCGAGGATGGCCGTTCCGGTACCGGCCACCGCGTCTCGCGGAACGAGATCGACCGGCGCGCCGAGTGACCGCAGCAATCCACGCAACGGCATGTATTCGCCGAACGGGACCCGGCGAACCTTGTCGTACCGATCGAGGACCGTGGCCGAGGAGTCGACCACGACCTGAGCGTTGGTGAACGACTCGGTATCGACGTCCTCGGTGATGCCCACCAGGAATGGTGCACCCAACTCGCTCGACAAACGAGCGATCTCGTTGACTTCGCGACTTCGTTCGAATTCGGGCACGTCGATCACGTTCTCGGGCCACACCACGAGATCGGGTGCGGCGCCCGAGTCGACGAGGGATCGGGTCGCCTCGAGGTGTCGTTCGACGACTTTGCGCGGGTCGGTGTCGATCGCGCGGGTTCCCTGCGGTCCGCCTCCTTGAACCGCGGCGACGTTCAGGGTTTCGCCGGTGTCGTCACCATCGGGAGCGAGGCGTGACACCACGAGGAGAGCGATGAGCGCGAGCACCACCGGTCGGCGGATGGTTCGGGGGGTGATCGACCGAAGAGCGATGAGCGATGCGAGTTGCCAGGTGAACCACGACAGAAGAATCACGCCACCCACGCGCGCCAAAGTCGCGAGCGGTCCGGCAATCTGCGCGATGGCAATCGTCGCGAGCGGGACGCCGCCGAACGGAAACGCGAGGCGCAGTGACTCGACGAGAACGTGCGCGCTCGGCCCGGCGATCATCCGCCATCGACTCGGAACCCGACCCACGATCACCGACGCCGCACCGTGCAGGAGAGCGAAGAGAACGGCGGCGATGAGGTAGCCGGGTGCGGTGAGGAACCACATCCAGGCCAATCCGGGCAGGAACCAGCCGAGCCCGGCCCCGAATCCGACGAGGAAACGCCGCCCTTCCGCGCGGTGTTCGAGGCGGGTCCACCAGGCGAGACCGACCACGGCGAGCGGCCACCAACCCCACGGGGGGAGTGCCAATGCGATCAGTGCACCGGCGGCGACGGCGCGCACCGCCAACGAGCGTCGCGATTCGCGCGATTCGGATGCAAACGTCACAACGTGGCTCCGGACGAGTAGTCGGCGAAGACGACGATTCGCGAGCGATTCACGTTGTCATTGTCGCAGAGTGCCGGTGAATCCGGCGATCGTGGATGCTGCGTCCTCGGCCTGGGCCACACAAGCCGGGAGTCCGATGCCACGATGACTCGCACCGGCCAGAACCACACCGGGCGCGTCGTCGTGCAGGGCCTTCTCGATGGCCGCGAGGCGATCGAGATGACCCGGTCGATACTGCGGAAACGACTCGATCCAGCGCACGACCCTGGACTCGGTGGGTCGAACGGTGACACCGAGATGCGACTCGATCTCGTCGACGACCGTCGTGACGACGCGCTCGTCGGACCATTCACGGACCGGCGACTCATCGACTCCGTCACGTCCGATCGAGACCCGCAGGATTCGCGATCCATCGGCCGGTCGCCAATGCGCCCACTTGTTCGACGCGAACGACACCGCAGTGACGTGTCGTTGATCGGGCTTGGGCACGAGGTAGCCGCTCAATTCGTCGAAGGCCGCGAGGGGACGGTCCTCCACGCGCAGGATGGCCATGGCCACCGATGCGTGATCCATCATCGCGAGACCCTGACTCGCGACCGGTGAGAGACGGGCCAACATGCGACTGCTGTGACGCGCCGGTGACGCGACGACGATCGCGTCGGCGATTTCCTCCCGACCCGTGGTCGTCGACAATCGATAGCGCGATGCGTCACGCTCGATCGATTCGACCGCGGACGACGAACGCACGACTCCTCCGGCGGCGACGATCGCGGCGACGAGCGAGGTGATGAGCGTGCCGAGTCCTGACCGCGGGGTTTCGAACACCGGACCCTCGGGTCGATGTGAACCGAGCCGTCGGCGTGCCGCGACCAGAAGGCTCCGTGACGACGCGAGATCGGCGAGCTGCGGGACCATGGCCAGACTGAACCGATCGGTGTCGGCCGCGTAGATGCTGCCCACGAGCGGATCGACGAGTCGTTCGTGAACTTCGTTGCCGAATCGTCCACGCACCAGGGCGCCGATCGAGTCACGGTGATCCGTTCGGGGGAGCAAAAGTTCGCACGCGGCCCGCAACTTGCCGCGTCGGGACAGCAGATCGCTCGCGGCGAGACGGCCGAGGTCGCTCGGAACGCCGAGGACGAGACCCTCGGGGATGCGATGGAGTCCGTGATGATGGACCGCGGCGTGGCCCGTGCGGGGATTCGTGGTGTCGAGTCCGAGATCCCGGACGAGGCGGACGGCGTGGGGCACGCGGGCCAGGTACGCGTCGGGACCTTCTTCGATGTGGTCGAGACCGGCGAACGATCCCGTCCGAACACGCCCACCGACGACGTCATCGGCCTCGAGCACCGTGACCCGCACGCCGGCTTGCGACATCCGGTACGCGGCGGCGAGACCCGTGATACCACCGCCGACCACGACGATGTGGGGGGAGTCGACCGGACTCACTCGATCACCCGAGTGCGATCACCCGGCGGGCGAGGGCTTCCATCACCTTCGGGTCGTCGTTGACGCACGCCGTGCGATCGAAGGCCAGACCACGATCGTTCGCGTGCTTCTTCGCTTCGATGTCGAGGTCGTAGAGCACCTCGAGATGGTCGGCCACGAAACCGCACGCGCTCACCAACACACCGCTCGCGTTCTCACTCGCGGCCAATTCGTCGATCACGGTCAAGATGTCGGGCCCGAGCCAGGGTTCGGGGGTCCGACCCGCCGATTGCCATGCGATCGCCCACGACGACCACGAGTCGAGACCGGCACGCTCGGCCACGAGTTCGGCCGTCGAGCGGAGTTCCTGCGGATACGGATCACCGGCGTCGATGATCCGCTGGGGCAGAGAGTGTGCGGTGAAGAGAACCTTGGTGTTGGACGGCATGCGGCCGAGTCGTTCGCGCAGGTCGGCGGCCAGGAAGTCGACGAAGGCCGGTTCGGTGGCCCAGGACTCGATGCCGCTCACTTCGATACCGAACGGTTCGGCGGCGGCGCGCGTGCGGTCCATGTACTGACCGATCGAGTACGACGAGTAGTGAGGGGCGAGAACGAGTCCCATGATCCGTTCGATGCCACGGGACGCGAGTTCGGCGACCGCGGTTTCGATCTTGGGTTCGGCGTGTTTGAGTCCGAGGGCGACTTCGTACTTTCCAGGCGCGATGACGTCGAGCGCACTCTGCAGAGCGGTGCGTTGAGCTTCGGTTCGCGCGGCGAGTGGCGAGATGCCTCCGATGGCGTCGTAGCGCCCGACCAGTTCGGCGAGCAGTTCGGGGGTCGGGGCCCGACCACGTCGGATGTCGGTGTAATACGGCTCGATCTCGGCCGGAGTGCGCGGGGTTCCGTAGGCCATGAGGAGGACAGCGGTCGTGGTCATCGGGGGCTCCCGTCGGTCGATTCGTGGACGAGTCGGACGACCTCGGCGAGTACGTCCGGGTCGGTGTTCGGTGACACGCCGTGTCCGAGATTGAAGATGTGGCCGGGGTGACCCGCGTTGTCGGCGAGTACTCGTCGAGCACCCTCGAGCGCGGTCTCGACCCCGGCGAGAACGAGCGCCGGGTCGAGATTGCCTTGCACGACGAGGTCGGCGCCCATGCGGCGACGCGCGTCGGTGATCGTCGTCCGCCAATCGAGCCCGAGAACGCGCGGACCCGCCGCATGCATCGACTCCAGCAGATGATCACAGCCGATCCCGAAGTGGATGCCGGGTGCGTGCGGATGGAGTTCGGCGAGACGAGCGAAGACGGTACGACTGTGGGGAAGGACGAATTCGCGATAGTCGGCAACCGACAGACTGCCGGCCCACGAGTCGAAGAGTTGGAATGCGGATGCGCCCGCCGCGAGTTGGGCGTCGATGAAGGCGACCGCATGTTGTGTGAGTCGCTCCATCACCCGGTGCCAGAGATCGGGTGCGCGGTGCATCATGCCTTTGGTGTTCTCGTACGAGCGTGAGGGACGACCTTCGATCAGATAACTCGCCACGGTGAACGGAGCACCGGCGAAAGCCAACACCGGAACCGACAACTCGCGCGCGAGGATGCGCACCGTCTCGGTCACGTAGGGAAGATCGCGATCGGGTTCGAGAATCCGCAGACGCTCGAGATCGTCGGCCGAACGCAGCGCTCGCTCGGCCACGGGTCCGGTGCCCGGTGCGACGTCGATACCGAAGCCCACGGCATGGGCCGGAACGACGATGTCGCTGTAGAGGACGGCGGCGTCGACGCCGTAGCGCCGCACGGGTTGCATGGTGATCTCGGCCGCGAGGTCGGGCTTCTTGATCGCGTCGAGGATGCTCCCCGATCCGCGGACCGCCCGGTACTCGGGCAGGCTGCGTCCCGCTTGACGCATGAACCACACCGGAGTTCTCCGCGGGCGACCCCCGGTAGCGGCATCGAGGAAGTCGCGCGACATCACCTTCGACGCTAGCGGTGGCCCCTCGGAGGCCGCCCAACCGTCACGGGACGGTTCGGGTCGTCCGCTCAGAGACCGGTGGTCGGGTGACGACGACCACCGCGGCGTAGGGCCGCCTCGATACGGGCGACGCGCGTTCGGGCCGGTGGGTGCGATTCCAGGAGTCGTTGCCAACCCGAACGAGAAGGCATCGTGCGTCCGTTGTCGACCATGCGACGAAGAGCATCGGCCAGATGTCGTCCGTAACCGAACGAGATCACTCGCCGATCGGCTTGGAACTCGGCCGAGCGACCGACGACGTTGGCCAGAACCATGCCGATCGATCCGCCCAATGCGAAGAACCGTGACAGAGCGTTGAACATCGGAGCCGCGATGCGACCGCCGACGTCGATGGCGCGTGAACGAGTACCGAAGGTGTCGGCGGCGGCCACCGAGACGTTGCGCAACGTGGAACCGAGCCACGTGAGCGTGCTCACCGGAAGCATGAGCCACTGCTGCACGGTCAGGGCGATGGTGTGGGAGCCGAGGTGGTGGCAGAGTTCATGGGCGAGAACTCCGCACAACGAGCGATGGTCGAGTTCGCGGATCGCGTATGACGTCACCACCACCAGATGTCCGCCGCAGGCGAAGGCGTTCAGGTCGTCGGCGTCGACCACGCCGACCGCGAAGTGGCGGTCGCGAACGTGCAGGGCCTGGGCGACTTCGTCGAAAGCCCGTTGAAGGCGGGGGGCCTCGGACGCACTCGGCGGGCGGGCACCCATGAGGGCCGAGACCAACCGGCGCTGGACGGCCGGCACCACGAGCACGAAACCGGCGGCGAGATAGACGAGCAGGGCCCCGACGTAGCCGATACCGGTCATCGCCCGCAGGACCAGCCAGAAAGGCACCATGGCCAGGGCCCACAAGGGGAGGACGGCCAACACGGGAACGAAAGCCATGACCGCGGCCCGATCGATGTCGCGCCTCCGGAACGTTGCCACGAGGCTCATCTTGGCCAATCGCCCGGTCGGCCGCCACGACTTCGGGAAAATTGCTCAAGTCGGGCCGACGAATCGACGATGAACGAGCGTGCAGATCGAGAGTCCACGTTGAAGGGGCGACGTTCGTCGTCGAACGGCCCGTCCATCGGTGCCGACGCCGCGGCTCTGATCTCCCGGGCGCGCGCCATCGAGACCACCGATCCGTCCAGGGCCCGGGTGTTCGTGCAGTCGGCCCGACTCCTCGCGCGCGAGAGCGGAGACGTCGCCCACGAAGCCGAGGCGCTCTACCGGCTCGCGTCGCTCGCGCATTACGACGGGCAGCCCGGTGATGCACTCGCGCTGGCTGCAGAAGCCCTCGAGTTCGCCGAGGAGCACTCGATCGTTCTCGTACAAGCTTGGTCACGACACCTGATGGCCGTGGTGCACTCCGATGCCGGCAATCACGCCGACGCGCTGGCGCTTTGTCTGCGTGCGTTGAGTCTCTATCGCTCGACCGATCACGTGCTCGACGAGGGCAACATCCTGAACACGCTCGCGACCATTCACCACGAACTCGGCGATGTCGATCGGGCGATCCTCAATTACGACGCGGCCCGCAAAGCGAACGCCCGCGACGGTCGGTCGGATTTCGAGGCCATCGCGTTGGCGAACACGGGTTCACTCCGCGTCGAACGCGGCGATGTCGACGAAGGCATCGAACTCGGACGGCGGGCGGTGGAGGTCGGAAGGCGGCACGCTCCGGGATTCCTGCCGCGCCTGCTCACCTCGTGGGCCGAGTCACTCGCGCGACGGGCCGATCCCGATCGCGACGACATCGGAACCGCGCGTGACGCCCTCGACGAAGCCCGGCGATTGCTCGACGACTCGACGGTGACATTCGACGACGCGATGCGGGCCGAGGTCGAATTGGCGACCGGCCGAATCGAGATGCAATCCGATCGGATCGACAGGGCCGAGGAACACCTGCGCGAGGCATTGGGTTTGGCCCAGGTCATCGGCGCCCGCCGGATCGAACTGGCCGCGATCACGGATCTCGCCGTCTTGACCAAAGGAGCGGGCCGACTGATCGAGACGGTGGCCTTCCTCGAGGCGCGATGCGACATCGCCGAGCGATTGGCCAAGGACGGTCTCGACAATCGCGTACGCACCATGCAGATCGCCCACGACGCCGAGAACTCCCGTCAGCGCACGGAAATCGTCCGCTTGCGTCTGGCCGTTGCCCAGGCTCGCCACGAAGTGGAGTAGAACTGTCTCATGAGTGAGCACGTGGATCATGCGCCGGTGATGCCGGGAGCCGAAGCTTGGAGTCATCCGGGATCGAACCGGTTCGGAGCCCTGTGCATCCACGGTTTCACCGGTAATCCGTCCTCGATGCGTGGTGTGGCCGAGGCCTTCGCGGCGGCCGGTTACCACGTGGAACTTCCCCGTCTCCCCGGCCACGGAACCGCGGTGTCCGACATGCTCGACACCCGTTGGTCGCATTGGTCGGCCGAGGTCGAGAGCGCTTATCAGCGCCTCGCGTCGCGTTGCGACAAGGTCGTGGTGTGTGGCCTTTCGATGGGTGGATCGCTCACCCTGTGGACCGCGCTCGAGCATCCCGAAGTCAGTGGGATCGTGTGCGTGAATCCGGCCGCTCAACCGCAGGCCGCCGAAATGGTCGAGATGGTCGAAGGACTCGTCGCCGAGGGCACCGAGGTCTTTCCGGGAATCGGTTCCGACATCGCCGATCAATCGGTGAAGGAGAGCGCGTATCCCGAAACCCCGTTGCGTCCGTTGTTGTCGCTCGTGAAGGACGGTGTCACGCCGATGGTCGAGCGCTACGGCTCGTGCACCGTACCCATGCTTCTCATCACCTCGCGCAACGACCACGTGGTCGATCCGATGCAGAGTGATCAGTTGGCGGCCCAGTGGGGCGGTCCGGTCGAGCGGATCCTGCTCGACCGCAGTTTCCACGTGGCGACCCAGGACTTCGACAAGGAATTGATTTTCGAGGCCGCGGTCGCTTTCGGCGCCAAGGTCACCGCTTCCTGATCGTCGACTCGGATCCCGCATGATCGCCGATCTGCTCGCGTCACTGCCGAGTCCGGGTGACGACGCCATTCACATCGGCCCGATCCAACTGCGCATGTATGGCCTGATGATCGCCATCGGAGTGGTCGTGGCGGCGCGGATCTTCGGCCGTCGTCTCGCGTACCTCGGCGTCGGCCGAGCCGATGACCCGGCGGCCATCCTCGTGTGGGCGGTGCCGGCCGGTGTGATCGGCGCCCGGCTGTATCACGTCGCCACCGAATGGGAGCGATTCTCCGATGCACCCGAGGACATCGTGAAGATCTGGAAGGGTGGTCTCGGCGTTCCGGGCGGCATTCTTCTCGGAACGCTCGTCGCACTCGTGGTGTCACGTCGACGCGGCATCGATGGTCATTCACTTCTGTGGGCGGCGGCGCCGGCGATTCCGGTGGCCCAGGCGATCGGTCGTTGGGGCAACTGGTGGAACCAGGAATTGTTCGGTCGTCCCACGACGTTGCCGTGGGGGCTCGAGATCGATGCCGACAAAGTGGCGAGTGCTGGTTACCCACCCGGGACCCTTTTCCATCCGACATTTCTGTACGAGTCGTTGTGGAATCTCGGACTCGCTGCGATTCTCGTGGCCGTCGGCTGGCGTTTCATGTATCGCAAGCCGGCTCGACTCCTCGCGCTCTATTGCATCGGGTACGGCGTCGGTCGATTCTGGATCGAAGGACTGCGCATCGACCCGGCCAAGGAAGGCGGCGGGCTCCGTCTCAACCAATGGACCGCGATCGTTTTGATCGTCGGCGGACTCGCGTATCTGGCCTATGCCCGCTGGCGTATCGGCCGATCCGCACTCGGAACCGACGCGGATCATCAAGTACCGTCCTCGGAATGAGCACCGACGACACCGATCTCGTCCTTCTCTCGGTCGCCGCACCGGGTGTGGGTGTGATCACCCTCAACAACCCCGATCGCATGAACGCGTGGAGTGCGCGTATGGCGGCGCGGTTCTTCGCGCGTCTCGACGAGGCGCGTACGAATCCCGATATCCGCGTCGTGGTGGTGACCGGCGCCGGCAAGGGTTTCTGTCCCGGTGCCGACATGGACGCCCTCAACCAGATTCGCGCCAATCCCGCGGGAGGTGCCGGCCCAGCCACAGGAGCGGGTCGATTCAGCGATCTGCTCGAGTACCCCAAGCCCGTCATCGCCGCGATCAACGGCGCGGTGGCCGGTGTGGGACTGGTCATGGCGTTGTTCTGCGACCTGCGCTTCGCGGCCAAGGGAGTCAAGATGACGACCGCGTTCAGTCGTCGGGGTCTGATCGCCGAGTACGGCTCGTCGTGGGCGCTACCGCGTCTGATCGGTTCGGCCCGCGCGCTCGATCTGTTGTTGTCGGGGCGTGTCATCACCGCCGACGAAGCCGAGCGACTCGGCATGATCAACGGGGTCGTCGAACCCGAAGCGCTGATGGAACACGTACTCGCCTACGCCGCCGATCTCGCAGAGAACTGCTGTCCGACCAGCTTCGCGATCATGAAGAAGCAGGTGTACGGCGATTGGGGAACCGATGCCGACACGGCAACGTCGAACGCGATCGGTCTCATGAACGAATCGGTCAGACGGGAAGACTTCCAGGAGGGCGTGCAGTCGTTCCTCGACAAGCGACCGCCGAAGTTCGCTCCCTACACCGACTGATCGTCAGCCAACGCACGAAGTCGCGCCGCGATCTCCTCGGGCACGACCGGATTGAAGTATTCGCCGGCTCCGACTTCGGCGGCCGCGATGAATCGCGCGAGTCCGGCCCGGCGCCACGGAGACACGATGTCGATGCTCATCCAGGCATCGCCGGTCGTCCCGTCGAACGGGCGCTGATTGATCCACATCATGTATGGAATCGGTTCGCCGTAGAGAGCGTCGAGTCGTCCGAACACCTCCGCGAGCACTTCGGAGAGGCTTGCCCGTCGAGTCGCGTCGAGCGACGGTAGGTCTGCGGTGCATCGGCGAGGAGCGATCGACACCGCCACTGGAAACTCGGACGCGAAGGGAACGGTCACGGTCCAGTCGTCGGTGCCCACGACGAGTCGCGCCGGATCGGTATCGGGTTTCCAACTTCCGGCGAAGAGCCGAGCCGGTCGGTCGGGGACGTGGTCGTAGGCGTAGATCTGTCCGTGGGGATGGGCGATCGTCGCGCCGACCGAAGCGCCGCGATTCTCGAACACCAGCACGTAGTCGACGTCGGGTCGTGCGCCGAGGGTGGCCGTGCGCTCAGCCCACAGATCGATCACCCGGGCGATGGCCGGGGCCCCGAGCGTCGCCATGGATGCATCGTGGAGCGGTGAATACAAGACGACTTCGCAACGATCATCGGCCATGGCGGGCCAGCGGTTGACGAACCAACGGACGTCGTAGGGATCGGGGGCTTCGAGCCCGCCGGGGCAGAAGGGACAATCGTCGTTCACTACATCAGTGGGCTGATTCGGGCGACCCTGTCGATGTCTGACCACATGGACCACCGTTCCGAGTGCCGGATCGCGCCGGATGTCGGCTACCGACGATGCGGGGTCGTCCTTCGGTGTCGGCGATGACCCCATGACGACATTCTGCTGCAACATGCGGTTGACGCCGACACCGACTTGCCGATAGGGAACAGGTATGGCCTCGAACGTGCACCTCCGCGGCGACGGCGTGAGTGTGATCGTCGACGTCTCGTCGGGGGTGCCGATCGTCCGTCACTGGGGGTCGGCACTCGGGCCGGCCGAATCGGTACCCGACGATGGTCGGGTCACCTTGGGGGCGATCGATTCGATTCCGGCGGTCTCGTTGGTGCCGATGCACGGCGACGGTTTTCCGGGTCGGCCCGGACTGGCCGGACATCGTCGCGGCGGTCGTCATTGGGCCCCGCGATTCACCCTCGCTTCGCACGAAGTGATCGAAAACGCCGATCGGACCGAGTTGGTGTGCACGGCGGTCGACCGTGTGGCCGAGCTTTCGCTCGTGAGTTCGCTCGCGCTCGGCGCCGATGGCGTGCTCACTGCCCAAGCCACGGTCGTGAACGATGGTGACACCCCGCTCATGCTCGATGCGTTCACCGTCTCGCTGCCGCTTCCCGCCGAAGCCTCCGAACTCGGGGTCTACGGCGGTCGATGGGGGCGGGAGTTCGACCTCCATCGCTTCGCTTGGCCCTACGGAGCCTGGACGAGCGAGAACCGCGCCGGCCGAACTTCGCACGAACATCCGCCGTTCGTCTGGGCGTGCACCGAGGGCGCGGGTGAATGGTCGGGTCGGGTGTGGGGAATTCATCTCGCTTGGAGCGGCAATCACGTGATGTACGCCGAAACCATGTTCGACGGACGCCGTTACGTGCAGACGGGTGAGTTGTTCCACCCCGGTGAGATCTGCGTGTACGCCGGTGAGTCCTTCTCGACCCCCGATGTGGTCGGAGTCTTCTCCGATGTCGGTTGGACGCGTGCGAGCCAGTCGTTCCACCGTGAGGCGCGTCGTCGGTTGCCGCGCCGACTCGGACCTCGCCTCGTGCACCTCAACACCTGGGAAGCCGTCTATTTCGATCACGACGAAGAGACGTTGCGATCGATCGCCGACGCCGCGGCTGCAGTGGGGGTGGAGCGTTTCGTCCTCGACGACGGATGGTTCGGATCGCGGCGCAACGATCGGGCCGGACTCGGCGATTGGGAGGTGTCGGAGGCCGTCTACCCGAATGGTCTCGCGCCGTTGATCGACCATGTGCGGGCCCTCGGCATGGACTTCGGCATCTGGGTCGAACCCGAAATGGCCAACCCCGACAGCGAGATCCTCCGCGCCCACCCCGATTGGGTCCTCGCGACACCCGGATACGAGCCGGTGCTCGGTCGCAACCAGTTGGTCATCGATCTGACGAACGACGAGTGTTTCGCGCACGTGCTCGGTCGCATCGACGACCTGCTGTCGGATCACGCGATCGCCTACGTGAAGTGGGACATGAATCGCTGGGTCGTGCAGGGGAGTGGCACCGACGGCAAGTCGGCGGCTCACGATCAGGTGCTGGCGTTGTACGCCTTGATCGACGAACTGCGCGTCCGACATCCCGAAGTCGAGTTCGAATCGTGCTCGTCGGGTGGAGGCCGCATCGACATGTCGATTCTCCAACGGGTCGAGCGGTTCTGGACGAGTGACAACAACGATGCCCTCGAGCGGCAGAAGATCCAACGTGGCGCGTCGATGGTCCTGCCGCCCGAAGTCCTCGGTTCGCACGTCGGTCCGACGCCGGCCCATTCGACCGGTCGTCGTCTCGACATGGCTTTCCGTACGGCCACGGCGATGTTCGGTCACATGGGGGTGGAAGCCGATGTGTCACGGATGTCGGAGCGTGATCGCGAGATCCTGCGCCACGGCATCGAGGTGTACAAGCGATTCCGAGCCTTCGTTCACGGTGGTGATGCAGTTCGGTTGGAGCCGTCGGGTGCGGCTCGGGACCACTGCATCGCCCACGGGGTGTACGCAACCGATCGCCGTGAGGCTCTGATCTCGTTTGCTCGCCTCGAGACGTCGTCGGCCTCGGGTACGCCGCCACTCATCGTTCCCGGCCTACTCGACGACGTCGCGTATCGCATCGCCCTCGTGCCGATGCTTCCCGATGGTGACGGACTCTTCGGTCCGGTCGAGACCCGACCGAGTTGGGCGCGTGGAGCGGACTTCACGATGTCGGGGCGCGAACTGGCGACCGTGGGGTTGCCGATGCCACCCGTGCGACCCGAATCGGCCGTGGTGGTCCACCTGTTCGGCTCGTAGCATCGGAGGGCGTGTCGTCTTCTTCCGAATCGCCCATGAGCGATGCCCGCATCTCCCGTGAGGCCGTGATCAAGGTGGCTCGACTCGCCCGACTCGACGTGACGACCGCCGAGGTCGATCGGCTCACGACTCAACTCGCGGGCATGCTCGAACACTTCGCCGACATCGATGCTCTCGATCTCGGAACGGTCGCGCCGATGACGCAGCCCTATCCGCTCGTCAACGTCATGCGCGACGACGTCGTGGTGGCAGGCCTCGACCGCGACGAGGTTCTGGCTGCAGCGCCGGCCGCCGAGGACGGTCGCTTCCGTGTGCCACCGATCATCGGCCTGGACAGCTGACATGAATCAGCAGTCGTCGGCGTCGTCGATCGCCGAATCCGTACGTCGCGGTGAGCGGACGGCGACCGAGATTCTCGAGTCGTACCTCGCCAACATCGATCGCCGTGAGAAGGACATCCATGCCTTCAATCTCGTGACCGCCGAGCAGGCACGGGCGATGGCGGCCAAGGTCGACGCCGACGTGGCGGCCGGCCGCGATCCCGGTCCTCTGGCCGGAGTGCCGATCGCCCTGAAGGACAACATGTGCACACGGGGCGTGCCCACCACGTGTTCGTCGCGAATCCTCGAGGGATGGAAGCCGCCGTACGACGCGACGGTCGTGACCCGCCTGGCGGCCGCGGGTGCAGTGTTCGTGGGCAAGACCAACCTCGACGAGTTCGCGATGGGTTCGAGTACCGAGAACTCGGCGTTCGGCGTCACCTACAACCCCCACGACACCTCACGGGTGGCCGGTGGTTCGAGTGGTGGAAGTGCGGCCGCCGTCGCCGCCGAATTCGCGGCCGCGAGTCTGGGCAGTGACACCGGCGGATCGATTCGTCAGCCCGCCGCGCTGTGCGGCGTCGTGGGTGTCAAACCCACGTACGGCACCGTCAGTCGCTACGGACTCGTGGCCTTCGCGAGCAGCCTCGATCAGATCGGACCGTTCACCACCGACGTCCGTGACTCGGCGCTGCTGCTCGAAGTCATGAGCGGACACGATCCGCTCGACAGTACGTCGATTCCGCAGCCGCCGCTTTCGTTGATGCCAGCACTCGATCAGGACGTGAAGGGTCTCCGGATCGGACGTATCACCGATCTTCCGGCCGGCAGCGACCCGGAAATCGAAGCCCGACTCGCCGAGGCCTTCGCGGCGCTCGCGGCCGCCGGTGCCACCATCGTCGACGTCGAACTTCCGTCGATGAAGTACGGACTCACGGCGTACTACCTCATCGCACCGGCCGAGGCGAGCAGCAATCTCGCGCGTTACGACGGTGTGCGCTACGGCCGTCGCGTCGATGCACCCGACACCAATGCGATGTACGGTGCGACCCGCGCTGCCGGCTTCGGTGAAGAAGTGAAGCGTCGAATCATGCTCGGCACCTACGCGTTGTCGGCCGGGTATTACGACGCGTATTACGGCAAGGCCCTCAAGGTCCGCCGACTGATCTCCGACGACTTCGCGCGGGCGTACCAGAAAGCCGATGTGATCCTCACGCCGACGTCGCCGATCGTGGCCTTCCCGGTGGGCGCCAAGGTCGACGATCCGCTGTCGATGTATCTGTGCGACGTCTTCACCATCCCGACCAACCTCGCCGGACATCCGGCGATGAGCGTTCCCTTCGGAACCGGCGCCGAAGGCCTACCGGTCGGGGTTCAGGTGCTCGCGCCGACGCTCGGTGAGGCCACGATGTTCCGGGTGGCCGCCCAACTCGAACGTTCGGCTCCTGGCGGTGCCCGATGAGCGCCGAGAAGTTCATGATCGACGACTACGAACTGGTGGTCGGTCTCGAAGTGCACGTCGAACTCGCGACGGCCACCAAGTTGTTCTCGGCCAGCGCCAATCGCTTCGGCGACGAGCCCAACACGCACATCGACCCGGTGACGCTCGGTCTGCCCGGCGCGCTTCCCGTGTTGAACCGCCAGGCCGTGGAGTTGGCGATGCGCATCGGCCTCGCGCTCAATTGCACCGTGCAACCCTGCACCTTCCACCGCAAGAACTACTTCTATCCCGACATGCCCAAGGCGTATCAGATCTCGCAGTACGACCAACCGCTCAACATCGACGGTTGGCTCGAGTTGCCGGGTGGGAAGCGGATCGGTGTCGAGCGCGCCCACCTCGAAGAGGACACGGGCAAGAGCACGCACATCGGCGGCGCCGGTGGACGTATTCATGGGAGCGACTACTCGCTCATCGACTTCAATCGTGCCGGAGTTCCGCTCGTGGAGATCGTGGGTCGGCCCGACATCGCCAGTCCCGACGAAGCGCGGCAGTACGTGACCGAGTTGCGTCAGATCCTCGTGGCCGTCGGTGCTTCCGACGCCAAGATGGAAGAAGGCTCGATGCGTTGCGACGCCAACGTGAGCGTGCGCAAGCCCGGTCAACCGCTCGGCACCCGTTGCGAGATC
>SYCI01000125.1 GCA_005787035.1 Actinomycetota bacterium
ATCCAACTGAGCTACGAGGGCTGGTGCGATCAGGCTATGAACTGCCCGATGGGCGGGTCAGGATAGGCGTCTTCGCAGCAGGTCGAGCGCCGAGATCACCGACATCTGACGCATCTGATCACGCTGGCCGGGCATACGGAAAACAGTGGCAGTGGTGGTGGCCCCCGGAAGCGCGATTCCGACCCACAACGTGCCCACGGGTTGACCGTCTTGCTCGGCGGGACCGGCGACACCGGTCAGCGATAGTCCGACATCGGCGCCGAGAACACGCCGCGCGCCATCGGCCATGGCGATGGCCGCTCGTTCGGATACCACCGGACCTTCGGGAACTCCGAGCACCTCGAACTTCACGTCACTCGCATACGACACGATCGAACCGCGCAGGGTCTCGCTCGCGCCCGGGATCGCGGTGAGCCGTCCCGACACGAGTCCACCGGTCACCGATTCGGCGAGTCCGAGTGACCAGCCGCGATGTCGGAGTCGATCGAGGACCACCGACTCCATCGTGTCGGTGTCGTACCCGAACACGAAGTCACCCACGTGTTCCTCGACCTTGGCCTGCCAGGTGGCGATGAGAGTTCGGGCCGCGTCGGCCGTTGGACCCTTCGCGGTGAGGCGCACTTTCAGTCCTTCCCAACCGCTCGCGAGGAACGCGAGGGTCGGGTTGCCGGCCGATTCGAGTTCGGCGATCACACCGTCGAGGCGCTCGTTGAGGCCGCTTTCGCTCTCACCCCACGTGCGGATCACCCGACTCACGATCACGCTGGTGTCGCCACCGCGTCGCCGAAGGTCGGGCAGGATCACGCGCTCGACCATGTCGTGCATCTCGTGTGGCACGCCCGGCACTGCGTATACGACCTTGTCGCCGACCGGGCACACGAGTCCGGGTGCGGTCCCCCGGGTCTGGCGAATCGGCTCGGCCCCGCGGGGCACCATGGCCTGCTGGAGGTTGTTGTCGGGCATACGTCGGCCGCGTGACTCGAAGATCTGGCGGATCACGTCGGCCAGATCGTCGTGCATCTCGAGGGGAACACCCATCACTTCGGCGATGGCCTCACGGGTGAGGTCGTCGTGGGTCGGGCCGAGGCCACCGCACATGATCACGGCATCGGCGTCGCGGAGCGCCGCGCGCAACACGTCGACGATGCGCTTCTGGTTGTCACCGACTTTGTACTGGATCAGAGAGTCGATGCCGTTGGCTGCGAGCTGCTCGCCCATCCACGACGAGTTGGTGTCGACGATCTGGCCGAGAAGAAGCTCGGTACCGACCGCCACCACGGCGCAACGCATGTCAGCCCACCCGGGCCCGCTGGGCGCGCCAGAGGTACTGCGCCGCGCTCACGGTCGTGAGAACGACCGACAACCACAGGAGCGACTGCCATAGCCACTCGGCATGGTCGGAGATGAACGGGAACACGGCGAAGCCGACGCTCAATTGCTGGAAGAGGGTCTTGAACTTGGCCAGGCGACTCGCCGGCATGCTCACTCCCTTGGCGCCGACCACCACCCGATACATGCTGATCGCCACTTCGCGGGCCGCGATGATCAGCACCGGAACGATCCAGAAGATGTCGCGGTTGACGAGCGTGAACATCGCGCTGAGCACCAGGATCTTGTCGGCCAGCGGGTCGAGGAACGCGCCGGCACGCGTGGTGCCGTGTCGACGCGCGAGATACCCGTCGAAACTGTCGCTCACGCACAGCACGAACCAGATGGCGAGGGCGACCCACGAACCACTTCGGGTGTCGGGCATGACCACGAAGGCCAGTGGCGCACACAGGATCCGGCCCACCGTGACGGCATTGGCCCACGTGGCGATGGCGTTCGGATCGACCGGCATCAGAGAGCCTCCGCCACGAGGTCGGGCCCGAGCGCGGCGGTCACCCGCACGTCGTGGAACTCGCGCACGGCCAGTTCGCGCGGGACTTCCACGATGCCGTCGATCTCGGGGGCTTCGCGATGACTTCGCGCCACGCCCTCCTCGTCGACGAGGACCTTCAACGTGGTGCCGATGAGGTCGTCTCGACGCCGGGCCGTGATGGCATCCTGCATTTCGGTGAGTTCGGCCAAGCGTTCGCGTACGAGCGAAATGGGCACGTGTTGGTCGAGGTCGTGCGCGTGGGTCCCCTCCTCGTCGGAGTACGCGAAGAAGCCACACCAGTCGAGTTGCGCGCGTTCGACGAACGACAGCAGTTCGTCGTGATCCTCCTCGGTCTCCCCCGGGTAACCGACGATGAAGTTGCTGCGGAACGCCGCCTCGGGCTCACGCCGGCGGATGTCGTCGATCCGATTCAGGAATCGTTCACCATCTCCCCACCGTCGCATACGCCGCAACAACGCCTTGCTCACGTGTTGGAGCGACAGGTCGAAGTACGGCACACCGGTACGGCAGATCGCATCGATCAGATCGTCGGAGAGATCACTCGGATACAGATACAGCAGCCGCGTACGGTCGACGCGTGACGCGACCTCGTCGACGAGAGCCACGATCGATCCGGCGCCGAGCTCGTCGGGTCGGTCCTTGCCGTAACTCGCGAGGTCCTGGGCCACGAGGACGATCTCGCGAGCCTCGAGCTGCTCCACCTCGGCCAGAATCGCCGACACGTCACGGCTCCGCTGTGGTCCGCGAAACGACGGGATGGCACAGAACCCGCAGGTTCGGTCGCAACCCTCGGCGATCTTCACGTAGGCCCACGGTGACGACGAACGGGGTCGCGGCAGATTGAGGAGATCGAAGCTGGGCAGTGGAGTGCTGGAAACCGGGATGGTCTTGCGCGCTACCGGGGCCACCGGCACGCCGAATCCGGCCACCAGGTCGACTTCGGGGAGCGCAGTGGCGAGTTCGTCTCCGTAGCGCTCGGCCATGCAACCCGTGACGACGAGTCGGGACCCGGTCGTCCGCCGTTCGTCGAGCGCGAGAATGGTGTCGATCGACTCGCGCCGCGCGTCTTCGATGAACGCACAAGTGTTCACCACGACCAGATCGGCGTCCTCGGCTTCGTCGACGGGCACCATGCCATCGGCCAGCAGGGTGCCGATCAACTTGTCGGAATCCACCTGGTTCTTCGGACAGCCGAGCGTCTCGACGTAGAAGCGCTGGCCCCCGGAACTCACCGGATCGATGCTACCGGTGATGCCGCGAGGGGTTCGGTTACGCGGAGTGCGCCAAACGCAGACCCGGATAGGCCCAGTTCATCTTCACCAGTCGACCGGTGCCCGACAGCGTGATCCACGCGGTCGAACTGCCGTCGGCCGCGAAGCAGATGTTGGTGGTGAGGAGATCGCCGGTGGCCACGTGGTGCAGAACTTCACCCGAGGGTGCGATCACGGTGACACCGCCGTTGACGAGAGTCGCCACGCACACGTTGCCCGCGCCATCGACACCGAGCGAATCGAAGAGCTGCAATCCGGGAAGACCACAGAGCAGCGAACTCGTGTCGCCCGGTGCGGTCGGTGTCAGTTCACCCGGCGCGACGATTCCCCGCTGGAACACGCGACCGGTGTGGGTCTCGGCGTAGTAGAGCGTCCGGCCATCGGGTGACAGGCCGATGCCGTTGGGTCCTTCGGCCGGGAACGCGATCTCGGTGATCGACGACCCATCGGCCTTGGCGTAATAGATGCCGGTGAGGTCGCTCGTACGAGCCTCGTTGTCACGGATTCCATGGTCGGTGAAATAGAAACCACCGTTGGTGTCGAACACGATGTCGTTGGGTGCCCGCAACGGTCGGCCATCGCACTGCGTGTAGAGATCGGTCACCGCTCCGGTGGCGAGATCGACGCGCTGGATTCGACCGCCGATGTACTTCGACTTGTCGAACGGACCCGGGAAGCACAGACCTCCGAAGTCGATCTCGGTGAAACAGCCACCGTTGTTGCAGAGGTACAGAGCTCCATCGGGTCCGATGGCGGCACCGTTGGGCCCACCCTCGATCTCGGCGACCGTTTCCTTGCGACCGTCCGGGAACACGCGCGTAATGCGCGGACCGAACATCTCCACCAGAACGATGCTGCCGTCGTTCATGGCGATCGGGCCTTCGGGGAACTTCAACCCCGAGGCGACTTCGACGATTTCCCCCATGGATCCCATGGCGAGATCATGCCACGCCCACAAACGGTCGTGGTCACTCCGACTTGTCGAGATCCTCGACGGTCCAGAGGACCTCGCGCGCCTTGCTTCCCGTACTCGGGCCCACGACGCCGCGCTCTTCGAGGATGTCCATGATGCGTCCGGCCCGGGCGAAGCCGACCTTCAGCTTGCGTTGGAGCATCGAGGTGGATCCGAGTTGGCTGCGCACCACCAGTTCGATGGCCTGACGGACCATCGATTCGTCATCGCCATCGTCGCCGCCGTAACTGTCGGTGATTCCGAGTCCGGCCGGACTTCCGGCCGCCGGTTCGTCACCTTCCACACCTTGGACATAGGTGACTTCGGGGGCCTGCTTGCGCCAATGCGCCACGACCTTGCGCACTTCGTCCTCGGTGACCCAACAGCCCTGGATTCGCTGGGCGACTGATGAGTTGCCCGGGAGCAGGAGCATGTCGCCCCGACCCACCAGTTTCTCGGCGCCGATCTGGTCGAGGATCACCCGGCTGTCCATCTGGCTCGACACCGCGAAGGCCATGCGCGCCGGAATGTTGGCCTTGATCACTCCGGTGATGACGTTGACCGACGGACGCTGGGTCGCGATGATCAGATGGATTCCGACCGCACGGGCCTTCTGTGCGATGCGCGTGATGCTCTCCTCGACGTCGCGCGCGGCGACCATCATGAGGTCGTTCAATTCGTCGACGATCACGACGATGTACTTCATACGTTCGAATTCGCGATCGCTGCCCACCTCGGCTTCGAGTTCGCCCCGGTCGAAGGCTGCGTTGTAACCCGTGATGTCGCGGTAACCCATTTCGTACAGGAGGTCGTAGCGCTTCTCCATCTCGCGCACCGCCCAAGCCAACGCGTTGGCCGCCTTCTTCGGGTTGTTCACGGGCTGGGTCAACAGATGCGGAAGGCGGTTGTACTGACCCATCTCGACCTGCTGGGGGTCGACGAGGATCAACCGAACCTGATCGGGAGTCGTCCGCATGAGGAGCGACGTGATGATGCAGTTGATGCCACTCGACTTTCCGGCGCCCGTCGCACCGGCGATCAGAAGGTGCGGCGTGGTCGAGAGATTCAGGAACACCGAGCGACCGGAGATGTCCTTGCCGATGGCGACGTCGAGGGGATGCGTCGCGGCCTTGGCCTCGGCCGAAGCCATGAGGTCGCCGAGGGCCACGAGTTGACGCGAACTGTTAGGGACCTCGATTCCGATCGCTGAGCGCCCGGGAATCGGGGCGAGGATGCGAACGTCGGTGGCGGCGAGCGAGTACGCGATGTCCTTCTGCAGACTCGTGACGCGCGCGACCTTCACACCCGGACCGAGTTCGAGTTCGTAACGAGTGACGGTCGGACCCACCGTGCGTCCCACGAGTCGAACGTCGACGCCGTGCGACGACAGCGATTCCTCGAGAATTCTCCCCCGGCGGTCGATCTCGGCTTCGTCGATCGACTGCGCACCCGAGCGAACGAGGACGGAGTTCGACGGCAACACCCAATCTCCACGCGGAGTGGAGGTCTTGACCGGGAGTTCACCCTGTTGAGCCGGTTCGCGCGGCGCAACCGGTTCGGCGACGCGCGGCTCACGACGCGGGCGCTTGGCCGGGACCACCGGTTCGTCATCGGGTTCGACCTCGTCCGCAGGCTCGTCGTCCACCGGCGGCTCGGGATCGTCGGGGGCGGCCGGCACGAGAGGTGCGAATCCCGGCTCGATGACGGTGCGTCCCACCGCCGGCTGCCCCTGATCACGATCACTCGCGAGGGTTCCGAGGTCGTCGGTCGCGCTGCGCACGCCGGCACGTAGCCAACCGGACAACGCCTTGAGTGCATCGACGACGACGTCGAGGAGACCCTTCAACGAGAGCTCCGAAACGAGGAGGGTGCCGCAGAGCGCGAGGAGTACCATCACGATCGACGCGCCCACCGGCTGGATCAGGGCGTCGAGCGACTGACCGATCACGGCGCCGATCCATCCGCCGGCGCCTCCGAGGTCGTCGATTCCGGTGTACCCGTCGGGACCGCGGAACACGTGCAGGAGACCGAGGACCGCGATCGAGATCGCGCCCCAACCGAGGGCCAGTTTCATGCGACTCGGCGCCTGATCGCCGCGCAACAACGACCAACCGATCACACCGGTCACGGGCGGGAGCAGATAGCGGCCGAGACCGATCGCCGCACCGAGCCCGGTATCGGCTCCACGCCCCACCGGTCCGGCGAGACGGAAATAGACAGCGAGCGCGATGAGCACCCCGACCGCGAACACCGCGATAGCTGCCAGTTCGTTCTCGCGCCCGGAGATCGCCTGACGAACTTCGCCCCGACCACCAGCCGACGCGCGAGGAGCGGACTTCTTGGCGGCCATCGAACGAACGCTAGCAACGGGGCGCGAGCGCGATCGGGAATACCCCTAAGCCTCCATCACCACCGGAACGATCATCGGACGTCGCTTCGTGCGTTCATTGACGAAGCGACCAGCCGCCCGTCGCACGTCCTGCTCGAGGCCTTCAGGATTACGAACACCTTCGGCCAGCGCCTTCTCCACGGCGGCCGCGACGACATCACAAGCTTCGTCGAGAAGATCTTCGGCCTCGGGTGCGTAGACCCATCCGCGCGTGATGATCTCGGGACCCGTCAGAACCTTGCCACTGCCGATGTCGACGGTCACGACGACCACGACCACACCTTCTTCGGCGAGCACTCGACGATCGCGCAACACGCCCTGTCCGACATCGCCCACGATTCCGTCGACGTAGAGGTAGCCGGCGGGAACGCGTGCCACCGGTGCGACTCCTTCGTCGGAGATCTCGACGACGTCGCCGTCCTCGCAGAGAAGCACGTTGTTCGACGGAATTCCCATGAGATGACCGAGTTTCGCATTGGCCACGAGATGTCGGTACTCGCCGTGAACGGGGATGAACCACTCCGGACGGGCGATCGAGAGATACGTCTTCAGTTCGTCGGCCTGGGCGTGCCCGGTCGCGTGCACGTCGGCCACGCCCGAATGCACCACTTCGGCTCCGGCGCGAAGGAGTCCGTCGATCACGCGTGTGACGTTGAATTCGTTACCCGGAATCGCGTGGCTCGAGAGGATCACGGTGTCGTGCTCGCCGACCTTGAGCCATTTGCTGTCGCCGCGCGCGAGCAACGACAGGGCCGACATCGGCTCACCCTGACTTCCGGTCGAGATCACACAGGTTCGGTGCGGCGGGAAGTCGTCGATCTGCTCGATGTCGATGAGAGTCGAGTCGGGCACGGTCAGGACTCCGAGATCTCGCGCCATGCGAACGTTCTTCTGCATCGATCGACCGAGGGTCGCGACCTTGCGGTCGGTCGCGACGGCGGCGTCGATGATCTGCTGCACCCGGTGGATGTGGCTCGCGAAACTCGCAGTGATGATCCGGCGGTCGCGGTGCTCGTGGAACAACGCGCGCAGTACGGCGCCGATCGAGGTCTCGCTCGGCGCGTGACCGCGTTCTTCGGCGTTCGTGGAATCGCACATGAGCAACCGGATGCCCTCACCGGACGCGATGGCACCGATACGCGACAGGTCGGTTCGCCGACCGTCGACCGGGGTGAGATCGAGTTTGAAGTCACCCGAGTGCAGGATCACTCCTTGCGGCGTGTGCACCGCGATGGCGAACGCATGCGGCACCGAGTGCGTGACCGGGATGAACTCCACGTCGAACGGGCCGATCCGACGACGTTCGCCGTCGACCACCGTCACGAAATCGGTGCGGCCGAGGAGGCCGGCTTCCTCGATTCGACCACGGGCCAGTCCGAGCGTGACGGCCGAGCCGAAGATCGGGAACTCGGCGTCGCGCAGGAGGAACTGCAGACCACCGACGTGATCTTCGTGACCGTGGGTGGCCACACACCCCTCGATGCGGTCGGCGTTCTCGCGCAACCAGGTGAAGTCGGGTAGCACGAGGTCGATTCCGTGCATGTCGACGTCGGGGAACATCAGACCGCAGTCGATGAGGAGGAGCCGCTCGTCCTGCTCGATCACCATGCAGTTGCGACCGATCTCCCCCAGTCCGCCGAGGAAGATCACGCGGACGTTCTGGGGCATCAGTCGTTCCGCTGTCGGTAGGCGCGCAGGTTGTCGATCACCTTGATCGCGCGCGGCAACACGAAATCCGCCGGTGGCCCCATGGGCAGACGACACTCGCCCACCGGTACTCCGAGGTGGTTCATCATGACCTTGGACGGAATCGGATTCGGTGAATCGTCACCGGTCTCGTAGGCGAAACTCTCGAGCAACACCTGATTCACGGCCCGGGCACCGGCGGTGTCGCCCGCCCGCCAAAGATCGAACATCTTCTGATGTTCGGGCGCCGACCAATGCGTGGCCACACCGATCACACCCACTGCGCCGACTGCCAGCAATGGAAGGGTCAGACCGTCGTCACCGCTGTAGACCTCGAAGCCGGCCGGCGCCTGGGCGATCACGTTCGCCGTCTCGCCCGGATTACCCGCCGCGTCCTTCAGCGCCACGACGTTGGGAACTTCGCGCGCGAGGGTCAGCAAAGTGGAGGTGTTGATCTTGCGCCCCGTACGAACCGGAATGTCGTAGACCACCACGGGAAGGCTGGTGCTCCCTGCGACGGCACGGATGTGAGCATCGATACCAGCCTGCGGTGGCCGGTTGTAATAGGGCGCGACCACGAGCACTCCGGCCGCGCCGAGTCGGGTCGCCTCCTTGGTCATGTGGATGGAGTGCAACGTGTCGTTGGTGCCGGTCCCGGCGATCACCGGAATCGTGACGGCTTCGATGACGGCCGCGAACAGGCTCAGTCGCTCGTCGTCGGTCAGGACCGGCGCTTCACCCGTGGTTCCCGCGATGACGAGGCCGTCGTTGCCGTTGTCCTGCAACCACTTGGCGAGACGATGGGCTCCGTCGAGATCGAGCCGACCTTCGCGATCGAAAGGGGTCACCATCGCGGTCACGACACGCCCGAAACGAGCCATCAGAAACTTCCTTCCGCCGCGCGGTCGATCTGCTGAGTGAGGATGAGATCCTCGTGGAGTTCCATCCAGACGTCGTGGAACGAGCCGCACATGACTCCGGTGAACATGTTGTGCTGGCCGCCCTCCACGAGTCGGCACGTCGCCGACAGACGCGGCGCGTAGGGCGACAGGCGCCCGATGACCTCGGCCATACCGACCACGACCGGCTGAGCATCACCGTTCAGTTCGGTGAGCCGCGCGATCACCTTCTTGTCGTAGCCCGGATCGGAATGATCGTTGGGCGCCCCGTCGCGCAATTGCCAGTCGCCGCACAACTCCTTGAACGCACCGTTGAGTTCGAGGAACGTCTCGTAGACGTGGCCCAGTCGGGCCAGATCGACCGCCGCCACGTCGGCCGCGAGCAGTTCGGGGTGCGCCGCCTTGCCGGCCGGCGTCAGTTGCCACAACGCTCGGGCTTCACGGAACATCGCCAACTCCTCGCGCTCCATGTCGCGTAGATGGGATTCCACCAGCGAATGTTCGAGGTCGGCGATCTCGGCCAGAGTCTCGACCTTGGCGAAACCTTTGATCCGGAGCGCATGATGAGTGAGAAAGCGCGGCTCGGAGGGCATGCGTCGATCGTAGTTCTCGAGAACATGCGATGCCCGACTGCTTCGACTGCCCTCCGGTAGGGTCGGGACGTGGCGGAGGGTCCGATCAACCTCGTGATCGTCTTCGGAGGTCAGTCGGCCGAACACGACGTCAGTTGCGTGACGGCCGCCCACGTGATGCGGGCCGTCGACCGCTCCCGCTACGCGATCACCGCGATCGGTATCGATCGCGCCGGGCAATGGCACCTCGCCGAGAACGCCATGAAGGCCGTGCAGGCCGGACCCGATCAGATCCCCGACCGGCTCACGGTCGACGGACTCCCGGTGTCGTCGGCACCGGTACTGGCCGCCGCCGCGAGTCAGGGCCGGACCGTCGTGATGCCGCTGTTGCACGGACCCATGGGCGAGGACGGCACGGTGCAGGGACTGCTCGAACTCCTCGATCTGCCCTACGTCGGTTCGGGCGTCCTCGGCTCGGCGGTCTCGATGGACAAGGCCATGGCCAAGGACGTTCTCGCGCGTCACGGAGTTCCCCAACCGCGCTATTCGGTGCTGCGTTCGGACGAAGTTTCCGACGCGCGCCTCGACGCCGTCGTCTCCGAACTCGGCCTGCCACTCTTCGTCAAACCGGCCAACATGGGTTCGTCCATCGGAGTGTCGAAGGCCAAGGACCGCGACGCCCTACGCGTCGCCACCGACCACGCCTTCGAGTACGACGAATTCGTCGTGATCGAAGAAGCGGTTCGTGGCCGCGAGATCGAAGTCGCCGTGCTCGGCAATCTCGCGCCCCGAGTGAGCGTGGCCGGAGAGATCGTGCCGGGGAACGAGTTCTACGACTACGAAGACAAATACGTGACCGACGGCGCGCAACTCATCGTGCCGGCCGAACTCACCGCTACCGAGACGGCCGACGTCCAACAGCTCGCCCTCGACATCTTTCGGATCCTGCGTTGCGATGGTCTGGCCCGTGTCGACTTCTTCTACGAGGCCGACGGACGGGGATTCCTGTGCAACGAGGTCAACACCATGCCTGGCTTCACCCCGATCTCGATGTATCCCAAACTGTGGCAGGCCTCGGGTGTGGGTTACTCGGAGTTGATCGATCGACTCGTGGATCTCGCGCTCGATCGGCACACCCGACGACGTCGCAACACCTCCCGCTGATCAGAGTCGCGCGCGACTCAACGCGGAGTGAGTGCCGCCCGCAGGAACAGGACCAGTTCGTCGCGCAGTCGTCGCAGACCCGAGATGTCGGCGTTCCAGCCCACCGCGCGCAGAGCTTCGGGTTCGGTCGCGATACCGGTCACGGTCGCATACACGAGAGCCACGATGACCGACGGGTCGCCCGATCGCAGTCGACCCGCATCCATCTCCGAGCGCATCCATTGCACGGCTCGCGCGACGAGCGGTTGCACGCGAGTGGTGAGCGCGTCCGATGACGACGACGGCAGTCGGCCGATCTCACGCACGAGGCCGAGGAGCGCGGGGCGACGCACTGCGGGTCGGAAGACGGCTTTCACCACTGCTTCGATGCGATCGAGCGGATCATCGGGTGCCGATCGGATGGCCGCCTCCACCACCACGGCCAGTTCGGCCGCCGTGGCCGCCAGAACCTGCTCGATGAGGTCGTCCTTGGACGGGAACCAATAGAGAAGGGTCTGCTTGGCCACACCCACGTCGGCGGCGATCTGATCGAGGCTCACGGCCTCGAAACCACGTAGCCCGAAGAGGTCGGTGGCCCGCTCGAGGATCGTGTCTCGGGTTCCGCTCCGACGGGCCATCTCCCTTTCCTAGCAGGCTTTTCCGGGTTTCTCTACCATTTGGTAGAGAACTGTGCTACAAACGGATTCGTGATCGCCTCGTCGTTACGCGGACGCCGCATCGGCGTGACCGGAGCAACCGGGTTCGTGGGTACCGCGCTCGTGGAGCGACTCCTGCGCAGCGTGCCCGACTGCGAGGTCGTCGTCCTCGTGCGCCCCGGTCGCCGCACCTCGGCCGTCGAGCGCGTGCGCCGCGAGATCGTGAAGAACAACGCGTTCGATCGGTTGCGTCGCGAATGGGGAACCGACTTCGACTCGCGCATCGAGAATCGACTGCGAGTGGTGGCCGGCGACGTCGGCACCGACGGCCTCGGGCTCTCCCCCGACGATCGGGCGTTGTTCGCGTCGTGCGACACCGTCATCCACTCGGCGGCGAGCGTGGCCTTCGACTCTCCACTCGACAGCGCAGTGGAGATCAACCTGCTCGGACCCACACGCATCGCGCAGGTGTTGAACGAAGTCGGCCCAAGCGCCGATGGCACACTTCCGCACCTCGTGGCGGTCTCCACGTGTTACGTGGCCGGCAACCGCCGCGGTAACGCTCCCGAAGAACTCGTCAGTCAGGGGCCATTCGACATCGGCTTGTCGTGGAAGGCCGAAGTCGCTTCCGCCCGACGCCTGCGCGGCGACACCGAGGCGGCGAGTCGCACTCCCGAACGCTTGGCCGATTTTCGCGCGCAAGCACGTCGCGAACTCGGTGCGGCCGGCGCACCGGCCCTGGCCGAGAAGACCGAGCAGTGCCGCGAGAAGTGGGTGAAGGACCAACTCGTGGCCGCCGGTCGGTCACGCGCCGCGAGTGTGGGGTGGCCCGACGCTTATGCATTCACCAAGGCACTCGGTGAACAGGCCCTGCACGAATCGAAGGGTTCGGTGCCCGTCAGCATCGTGCGCCCGTCGATCATCGAGTCGGCCGTGGCCGAACCCGCACCGGGCTGGATCCGCGGCTTTCGCATGGCCGAGCCGGTCATCATCTCGTACGCCCGCGGACTCTTGAAGGAGTTCCCCGGCGTCCCGGAGGGGACCATCGACGTCATTCCGGTCGACATCGTCGTCGCGGCCATCATCGCCGTGGCCGCGCTCGGCCCCGAGCGCGCACCGGCCATCACGCAGGTCGCATCGGGTTCGACCAATCCCCTCAAGTACCGCACGTTGGTCGACAACGTGCGCGACTGGTTCACCGATCACCCGATCTACGACTCGCACGGTCAGCCGATCGTGGTGCCCGACTGGAACTTCCCCGGTCGGGGTCGAGTGCAGAAGCAACTCACCCGCGCCCAGACTCTCGTCGAGCGAGCCGAACGGACTCTGCAGGCTCTTCCACTGCGCGGCACCCAAGCCGCATGGTCGGCGCGACTCGAAGACCGACGGGGTGACATCGAGCGCGCCCTCGAATACGTCGAGCTCTACGGCCTCTACACCGAGTGCGAGGCGATCTACCAAGTCGACAATCTTCTCGCCATCGATGCCCTCCTCGATGCCGACGACCGGCGCGACTTCTGCCTCGATCCGCTGGTCGTCGATTGGCCCGAATACATCTCGACCATTCACCTGCCCTCGATCGTGCAACACGCACGCGTCAAGACCACTCCCGGCCGCACGATCGTCGATCGCCACGACCGTCTCCGCAAACAGGTGCTCGATCCGTCCCGCCACGTCGCCGCCTTCGATCTCGAGAACACGCTCATCGCCTCCAACGTCGTCGAGAGTTACTCGTGGCTCGCCACCCGCCGACTCAACACCCCCGAGCGCGTCCGCTACGTGTTGCGCACACTGCGCGAAGCCCCCGGCCTTCTCTCCATGGATCGCAAGGACCGCGCCGACTTCCTGCGTTACTTCTACCGCCGATACGAAGACGCGCCCGTCGAGCAGATCGACGCCGACGCGACCGAGTTGCTCGCGCAACTCATCATGACCAAGTCGTTCCCGGCCGGACTTCGTCGGGTTCGCGAGCACCGCGCCCTCGGACATCGCACGGTGCTCATCACCGGTGCTCTGAGTTTCGCGGTCGAGGGACTCCGCCCGTTGTTCGACGAAATCGTGGCCGCCGACATGACGGTGCGCGCCGACGGCACGTATTCGGGTGAACTCGCCAAGGTTCCTCCCACGGGCGAGACCCGCGCCCAGGTTCTCGCCGACTATTGCCGCGCTGAGGGCTTCCGACTCGAGGAGTGCGTCGCCTATGCCGATTCCACGAGTGACCTCCCCTTGCTCGAGGCGGTCGGTTTCCCCGTGGCCGTGAATCCCGAGACCCGCCTGGCTGCCATCGCCCGTAAGCGCGGCTGGCTGGTGGAGAACTGGGACAAGGCCCAAGGAGCACCCAAGCGCCTCCTTCCCATCGGACCGCTCGTGTCCGAACGCGAGCAGAAGCGTTTCTCGACCCGTCCGGGACGGATCGGTACGGGTCGCTGATGCGCGCGCTTCGCATCTCACGTCGACCGGCCAAGTTCGCCGTCGCTCGACTCATCAGCCCGATCAGTGCCGTCGGCGCGACACGACTCGGCCCACTCGATCTCGTGAACGACGATGCACCGACGCTTCCCGAGCACGCCGGGTGGCATCGCCTGCAACCGCGACTCACCGGAATCTGCGGCAGCGATCTTTCGCTGGTGGAAGGTCATGCCTCGACCTACTTCGAGGACTGGGTGTCGTTTCCCTTCGTCCCCGGCCACGAGATCGTGGCCGACACCGACGACGGACGACGGGTCGTCGTGGAGCCCGTTCTCGGACACGCCGCCCGCGGACTGCACTTGCCGTTCCCCGACGCCGCGCCCGGCGACGGCGACGATTACGCGCACCTCGTGAGTGGACATCTGAAGCCCGGCATCCAGATCGGATTCTGCAAGTCCACGGGTGGTGGTTGGTCGACCGAACTCATCGCCCACGAAAGCCAACTGCACGACGTGCCCGACGACGTCACCGATGAACAGGCCGTGATGGTCGAACCGGCCGCCGGCGGAATCCATGCGGCCCTCGCCACCTGGCCGGCCGTCGACCGCGCGCTACGCGCCGGCGAGACACCGGTGGTGGCGATCCTCGGTGCGGGAACCATGGGTCTGTGTGCAGTGGCCGGACTGCGTCGATACGTACCCGGTGTGCGCATCGTGGTCGGCGCGCGATATCCGCATCAGCAGGCGTTGGCCCGCGCGCTCGGTGCTGACGTCGCCGTTCCCGCCGATGAACTCTCCCGTGCCGTGCGCCGCGAAGTCGGATGCCACGTGGTGGGCGACCATCTCACCGGAGGCTCACACGCGACCATCGACGCGGTCGGCAACTCGGCGAGCATCGCCGATTGTCTCCGCTTCACCCGTCCGCGAGGTCGGGTGGTGCTGCTCGGCATGCCCGCCGAGGTCACCGTCGATCTCACCGGACTGTGGCACCGCGAGACCGAACTCGTCGGCTCGTACACCTACGGCACCGAGACGATGCCCGACGGGACGCGTCTGCGCACGTTCGCCTTGGCCATCGAGACGGTCGCCGCCGCTCGGCTCGAACGACTCCTGTCGGCCACGTATCCCCTCGAGGAATTCGAAGACGCCATCGCCCACGCTTCGGCGGCTGGTCGGCGCGGCGCCGTGAAGATCGCCTTCGACCTCCGTCGATCCCGCAAGAAAGTGGAGAGCAACTGATGCCCCGTCCCGGATTCGTTCTCGAAGTCGACCGATCGACCCCGCCGATCCTCTTCTGGCGCGGAGAGAACTTCTCGCTCGAGAAGCTTCCCGCCGGTCGTAGCCGGGTGATCTATCCACCCGAACCGATCGCCGCCATCGCCGATATCGACGGTGCGATCCGCAACGCGCTCCTGAATCCGATCGATCAGGATCCGCTTCCCGCGTTGTTATTCCCGGGCATGAAACTCACGATCGCCTTCGACGACGTGAGCCTTCCGCTACCCAAGATGCAACGTCCCGATGTTCGCCAGCGCGTGATCGAGGCCGTTCTCGACCTCGCGGCCGAGGCCGGAGTCGACGACGTCCACATCATCTCGGCCCTGGCCCTGCACCGACGGATGACCGAAGCCGAACTCCGCCATGCCGTGGGCGATCGGGTGTACGACGCTTTCGCTCCGCGCGGGCTTCTCTACCAACACGATGCCGAGGACCCCGACAATCTCGCCTTCCTCGGCACCACACCTCACGGTGAGGAAGTCGAGATCAACAAGCGCGCCGCCGAGAGCGATCTCCTCGTGTACGTGAACATCAACCTCGTGGCCATGGACGGAGGCTGGAAGAGCACGGCCACCGGTCTGTCGTCGTATCGGTCGCTGCGCCATCACCACAATCCCGAGACCATGACTCATTCGCGCAGCTTCATGGATCAGCATCGAAGCGAACTGCACAAGAGCAACTGGCGGATGGGCAAGGTTCTGCTCGACAGCGGCGTGAAGGTCTTCCAGATCGAGACGACCCTCAACACCGACACCTTCCCGGCGCCGTTCGGCTTCCTCTCCAAGCGCGAGTGGGAATGGTCACCGCGCGACCGCATGACCTACCTCGCCACCACCAAGGCGCTCAACCGCACGCCGGCACGGATGGCGCGCAACATCTTCCACTCGATCGAGGCTCCGCATCAGATGACGAGCATCCAGGCCGGTGAGGTCGAGGCCGTCCACCGGATCACGACCGAACACGTCTACCGCCAGCAACTCGTGGAGGTGAAGGGTCAGACCGACATCCTCACCATGGGAATCCCGTACATCAGCCCGTACAACGTGCACTCGATCCTGAACCCGATCCTCGTCCAGGTGATGGCCATGGGTTACTACTTCAACATGTACCGCGGCATGCCGCTCGTACGTGAAGGTGGTGTCATCATCATGACCCACCCGTGTCGGCCCGAGTTCAACCCGGTTCACCACCCGAGCTACATCGACTTCTTCGAACAGGTGCTCGCCGACACCACCGATCCGCACGTGATGTCGCAGAAGTGGGAACGCCAGTACGCCGAAGACGAGTGGTACAAGCACCTGTACCGGACCGGATACGCCTATCACGGTGTGCACCCGTTCTACATGTGGTACTGGGGCACCCACGGCATGAAGCACTGCAGTCGCGTGATCGTCGTCGGCGGCGACCCCAAGACGGTTCGCCGACTCGGATTCGTTCCGGCGAGCACGATGGACGATGCTCTCGAGATCGCGAGTGATGTCGTCGGTCGCACCCCCACCATCACCCACATCCACACTCCACCCCTCATGGTGGCCGACGTCTCGTGAACCGCTGATGGCCCGCGACGATGCCCCCTGGCGGCCGAGCCGCCTCGCCCGCGCCGGAAAAATCGGCGACGCGCTCGAGCGCGTGCTCATACCGCCCGTTCGACGTGCGAAGAAGCTCGGGTTCCCCTACACCGCCCCGACGACGCCACGCGGAGTCGAGGTTCCCCCCGACGAACCCGATCTCGGCGCCGACTACGACACCCGCTGGGCGCGTCGTACCCCGGCCCGCGTCGTCCGGCGCGGTCTCGTGAACGGCCCGATCCGACTCATGGTGCGGGCGGTGGCGAGCCCCCAGGTCTTCGGACTCGATCGACTGGCCGACCTTCGACGGCTCGAGGAAACCACGCCACTCATCTTCACCCCCAACCACCATTCGCATCTCGACACCGCACTCATGACGGTCGCCGTTCCTGAACCCTGGCGATCCAAACTCGTCGTCGCCGCCGCCGCCGACTACTTCTTCGACAAACGCTGGAAAGCCGTACTCGCGTCGTTGTCACTCAACGCGATTCCGATCGATCGTGAAGTCACCGGCCGTAAATCGTCCGACATGATCCGAGGTCTGGTGGACGACGGTTGGAGTCTCGTGATCTACCCCGAGGGTGGACGCTCACCCGATGGTTGGGGCCAGGAGTTCAAAGGTGGCGCCGCCTACCTCTCGAGTCGTACCGGCGCGCCGGTGGTGCCGGTGTTCATCGACGGCACCGGATCGATCTACGGCAAGGGTATGAAGCGACCCCGCGCCGGTACCACCAAGGTCGTGTTCGGTCAGCCACTCGTTCCGCTCGAGGGTGAGAACACCCGTCGTTTCGCAGCGCGCATCGAGGCCGCCGTCACTGCACTCGGCGACGAGTCACTGAACGACTACTGGACGGCTCGGCAACGCGCCCGCCGTAACGCGAGCCCGACGCTCACCGGACCGGAATACACGGGTTGGCGTCGCCAATGGGCTCTCTCGGAGCGACGTTCGCTCGGCACCACCGGTCAAAGGCGTCGGCAGAAGCGACGCTGGCCGAATCTCGGCGACTGACGCGATCAGTTCTTGGTGCGCGCCGGGATGTTGATCTCGTCGCCGGGCAGGATCACCACTCCGGTGTCGGCCCAACCGTTGGCGGCGAGCAACGCCGAGACTTCGACTCCCCACTTGTCGGCGATCTTCGACAAGGAATCACCCATCTCGACGGTGTACTTGCCCTGACCGGGGCTCGGCCCGGGTGCGGTCGTCTGAACCGGAATCGGCATCCCGGGCACCGACGTCGAGACGTTGGTCGCGGTCGGTGGGATCAGGATCACCTGTCCGGGAGCCAACGGATGCAGGATGCCGTCGGCCCAACTGTTGTAACTCGCGATGTCCTCGGCTTTGGTGCCGAACTTCGATGCGATGCCGTACATGGAATCGCCAGCGGCCACCGTGTAGGTGAGCGGCGGCGGCAGAGTGTTGGCCGGATCGACCGTGGTCACGACCGAAGGCGGTGTGGTCGCATAATTGGTCGACGTCAGCGGACGAAGCGTCGTGGCGGTGGCATTCGGGTCACTGCCGCAGGCCGTCAAGAACGCCAGACCAGCTACTCCGATGGCAGCCACGAACGCGGTCACGAAGGGTCGACGCACGGCGGACAATCTAGTTGACGAGCCCGATTCGCACGGGTCACCCCGTCAGACGAGCGGTCGATCGGTCGGTCGAACGGGTGTCGGCAAGGTGCTCGAACCCATGAGGTAGGCATCGACTCCGGCCGCGCAGGCCCGGCCTTCGGCGATGGCCCACACGATGAGCGATTGACCACGACCCATGTCACCGGCCACGAAGACTCCGGGTGTCGACGACATGTAGTCGTCGTTCCGGCGCACGTTGCCGCGCTCGTCGAGTTCGACACCGAGCGCGTCGAGCCAACCACCCTTCTCGGGGCCGACGAATCCCATCGCCAGGAACACGAAGTCGGCCGGGATCTCACGATCGGACCCTTCGACTTTGGTGAACTTGCCGTCGCGCATCTCGACCTCGTGCACGAGGAGAGCCTTCACGCGGTCATGGCCATCGTCGATGAAACGCTCGGTGTTCACGCTGTACACGCGTTCACCGCCCTCTTCGTGTGCCGACGACACGCGATAGACCATCGAGTACTGCGGCCATGGGTTGCCGGCCGAACGTTCTTCCGGCGGACGCGGCATGATCTCGAGTTGGGTGATCGAGGCCGCTCCCTGACGATGCGCGGTGCCGAGACAATCGGCGCCGGTGTCGCCACCGCCGATGATCACCACGTGCTTGCCGGCCACGTCGATCGGCGACGAACCGAGGTCACCTTCCTGCACACGGTTGGCCAGCGGCAGGTACTCCATCGCCTGATGAATGCCGGCGAGTTCGCGACCGGGCACGGGGAGGTCGCGCCATGCGGTGGCTCCACAAGCGAGCACGACTGCATCATGACTCGCGCGCAGGATGTCGATGTCGACGTTCTGCCCCACGATCGCGTTCGTACGGAACTCGGTTCCCTCGGCCTCCATCTGCTCCAGACGACGATCGAGGTGCTTCTTTTCCATCTTGAACTCGGGGATGCCGAAACGAAGAAGGCCACCCACTCGATCGGCGCGTTCCAGAACCACGACGTCGTGACCCGCACGCGTGAGTTGCTGCGCCACGGCGAGTCCGGCCGGACCGGAACCGATCACGGCCACGCGCTTGCCGGTCTTCACGCTGGGAATCTGCGGCGTGACCCAGCCTTCGGCGAACGCCCGGTCGATGATCTCCACCTCGACCTGCTTGATCGACACCGGATCGGCATTGATGCCGAGCACACATGCCGACTCGCACGGCGCCGGACACAGACGCCCGGTGAACGCGGGGAAGTTGTTGGTCGCGTGCAGTCGATCGATCGCGTCCTGCCAATGACCCCGGTACACCAGGTCGTTCCAGTCGGGGATCAGATTTCCGAGGGGGCAGCCGTTGTTGCAGAAGGGAATTCCGCAATCCATGCACCGACCCGCCTGCCGATTGAGAGCCTCGGCATCGAAGGGCTCGTAGACCTCTTTCCAGTCACGAAGTCGAACCGGCACCGGTCGTCGCGAAGGACCCTCGCGATGCCATTTCAGGAATCCGGTGGTCTCACCCATTCGACACCTCCATGACGCGACGCAACGTGTCGTCCTCGGACAAACCCTGAGCCCGTGATTCGGCCATCACCGTGAGGACCCTCTTGAAATCGCGGGGCATCACCTTGCGGAAATGCGGTGATTCGGCGTCCCAGGCCGAGAGGATGCGCTCGCCGACCGCGCTCTCGGTCTCCTCCACGTGCGCCGTGATCGTCGTACGCAGGAAGTCGAGGTCGGCTTCCTCGAGTGGTTCGAGTTCGACGAGTTCGTAGTTGACCTTGGCCGCGAACACGTCGAGCGGGTCGTACACGTAGGCGATTCCACC
>SYCI01000126.1 GCA_005787035.1 Actinomycetota bacterium
GAGATCGAGAAGGCACATCCCGATGTGTTCAACATCTTGCTGCAGGTCCTCGACGATGGCCGGCTCACCGATGGTCAGGGACGCACGGTCGACTTCACCAACGTGGTGGTTGTCATGACCTCGAATCTGCCCGGTGAACCCATCGAGTACTTCAAGCCCGAGTTCGTCAACCGAATCGACGAGATCATCCGTTTCACGGCACTGACCGAGGCCGATCTCGCCCGCATCGTCGAGATCCAGGTGGCCAAGCTGCGCGAGCGGCTCGCCGCGCGTCGGATCACCCTGAACGTGACTCCCGAGGCGTACGCGCATCTCGCGCACGAGGGCTACGACCCGATCTTCGGTGCCCGCCCACTCAAGCGGGTGATCCAGAAGGTGATCGGCGACAATGCTTCGCTGCTCATCCTCGAAGGCAAGGTCACCGAAGACGGCATGATCAACGTCGAGGTGCAGGACGGCCGCATCGTCCTGCACTCGTGATCATTGGTCGGTCAGAGCCTTCGTTTCATCGAATGAAACGTTTACTCGGCTTCCGGGTTCGGGGCTCGTCACATGACCGGGCAGTTGGACCCGAATGACTCGTGCCGAAACCTCAGCCTGAACATCGACGAGTTTCGATGCTCCCATGAACACGGTCTGCCGAACCATGGCCGGGATTCCCGTTTCATCGAATCGGGTGTGCTCCGGGCGCACCAAGATCTTGACTGGCCCATCCGCTCGGCCTGACCTCGGTGAACGAAACTGATAGGGACCGACTCGGATGGTGCCGTTCTCCACGACACCATCGACTTCGTTGATGGTTCCGACGAACCGGGCCACGAAGGCACTCGATGGACTCGAGTAGACCACTTCGGGTGGAGCGAGTTGTTCGAGGCGACCTTCCGACATGACACCGACCCGATCGCTGATCGACAGTGCTTCGTCCTGATCGTGCGTGACGAACACAGCGGTTGTCCCGCTCTCCTTCTGAATACGACGGATTTCATCCCGCAATGTCGAACGAACCTTGGCATCGAGAGCCGAGAGGGGTTCGTCCAGCAAAAGGACATCGGGGCGAATGGCAAGAGCTCTCGCCAGAGCAACTCGTTGTTGTTGGCCGCCGGAGAGTTGATGTGAATAGCGTTTCGCCTGCTTCTGCAATTGGACGAGTTCGAGGGCTTCCTCGATCCTCTTCTTCCGTTCGACCGGACTCAACCGGCGGGTGCGCAGACCGAACTCGATGTTCTGAGCGACGTTCATGTTCGGAAAGAGGCTGTAGCTCTGGAAGACCATGCCCATGTTTCGCCGATGCGCTGGAGTTCTCGAAACATCAGCTCCGCCGACGAAGACCGAACCTCTGGCCGGTACTTCGAATCCGGCAACGACCCGAAGCGCCGTTGTCTTGCCACAGCCCGACGGACCGAGCAGGCTCACGAGTTCTCCCGATTCGATGGCGAGGGAGAAATCGTCGAGGGCGATCGTCGACCCGAAGGTCTTGGTGATTCGTTCGAGTGAAAGTGAGGTCATGAGGGTGTTTCTTCCGTGCTTGGTGATGGTTCGTCGGTGCGTGGGTTTCGTCCACCTCTCGGGCGGGTGGCGACCCCAATGCCGGCGAAGAGGAGGGTTGTGGCGAGGAGCGACAACACGGCGAGCGCGTACCCACCCCTGGGGTCGGATTGTCGGTACTCGGCCATGAAAGCCGGCAACGTTCGTTTCAGAAGCACATCGGCGATCGTGTATTCGCCGAGGACCACAGCAACGGTCAGGAACGTGCTCGAGATCAGAGCCGACTTGAGACTCGGAATCAGAACTCGCCTCAGTGTCACGTTCCACCCGGCGCCCAGGCTCCTCGAGGCTTCGGTGAGGGTTCGCAGGTCGATGGCCCTCAACCCGGCGTCGATCGAGCGGTAAGTGAAGGGAAGAGCGAGAACCGCATAGAAGGGAATGAGAGAGAGATCGCTGTTGAGGAACCACCGGGCATGAGGTTTGATCACAACGATCCCGGCGACGAGTGCGATCGCGGGGATGACGTACGGCAGAACGGTCAGGAATTCGACGACCGCTCGGGCTCTCGGAATCCTGAGGTGAACCCACACCGCGGTCGGCACGAGAACGAACAGAGTGAGCAATGCGGTACCAAGGGCCAATTGAATGCTGAGTCGCAGTGCGTCCCAGAAGTAATCCTCACCGAAGGCGCTGGTGACTGAAGTCAACGACCAGTTTTCGAACAGTGTCGATCGGCCGAGATCGAACACTTGGACGTTTTGGAACGCGAACCGTGCCATCGCGACGAAAGGAAACGCGAAGTAGATCGCCCCGATGAGGAGTATCAACCGGCGACCGAGACGCCGCTGCCCACCCATCGAAGTCATCCCAGCCACCTCTCCGATCGGCGACGTAGTAGCCAGTAGGCGCCCATCGATGCCGCCATGACGATGATCATCCAAGCTGCGAGGCCGTACCCGACCGCGTCCTCTCCGATCGACACGTCTCCGCCGAGGAAGAAGCCGATGCGGAGGGGAACGATTTTCGAATTGTCCGTCAGCTGCTGGGCGGTGGCGTAAGCACTGAATGAATTGGCGAACAGAAGGAGAAAGCCGCCGAGAAGTGACGGTAGGAGAACCGGAATTCCGATCCGGCGCCAATAAGTGAATCCCGTTCCCCCGAGATTCACGCAGGCCTCCCGCCACGCCGGCCGGAGACCTTCGATCGCCGGAAGTGTGACGAGGACCATCAACGGGATGTTGAAGTACGAGTACACGATGATGAGGCCGCTGACCTCGCCCAGTCCGAAATCGCCGGCGTACAGATCGAAGCCGAAATACTCGAGGATCTTGGTGAGGATGCCTTGGCGCCCCAGCAACGAAAGAAACATGAAGGCGAGAGGCAGCCCACCCATGTTGGCCGCGACACCGCTGAATGAAGTCACCAGGTTCTTGATCCAACGAGGCTTTTCGACAGTCGATGCAGCATGAGCGAGCAGGGTCCCGGCGATGACGCCGACGAACGCTGCACCGGCTGAGAAAGTGATCGAAAATTTGAACGCTTGGAAGTTCTGCCCGGAAATCGCCTCGCGAAAAGCGTCGGTACCAAAACTCCCATCGGGGTTCTTCAATGCTTGGTCGAAGACGCTGTAGGCCGGGACGAGCAAGAAGAGCAACAAGAAAGTGAGAAACGGCAGCAGGCCGGCGTAGTCCCGCAACGTCTGGCCTTTCCGACGAAGGGAAGGGGCCACCGCCGAAGCGGTGGCCCCTTCGTCTCCGGGGGAGGAATGAGAGAGGTCGATCAAAGCCATCAGGCGTCGGCGACGAGCGGACCCCATTGCTCGGCGAGGACTTCCTTGGCGGCCTTGATCTGCGCGGGTGTGAGGAACTTGATCTGTGAGAGAAGTTCATCCGGCGGCAGATTCTTCTTGACGTCGTCGGTCACGAGTCCGGCTGCCGTGAGCGCCTCGATGCGAGCCGGAACGGCACCAC
The DNA here is from genome assembly GCA_005787035.1 of Actinomycetota bacterium. Taxonomy (GTDB): domain Bacteria; phylum Actinomycetota; class Acidimicrobiia; order Acidimicrobiales; family Ilumatobacteraceae; genus Casp-actino8. Next base: position 3,456 of record SYCI01000126.1, read on the forward strand.
CTTCGAGATAGCCGAGTGCACCCTCGTCGGAAAAGATGTGCTCCATCCACAACTTGGAGCACGCCTGGTTGGGTGAATCCTTGATGACACCTTGGCCGTAGAAGCCTCCGTAGATCCCGTCACTTGGGAAATTGGTCTCGTAGGTGATTCCGGCCGCTTCTAGTTCCGAGGCGAGCCCGGGGACGTTGTAACTCCAGTCGATGGCAATCGGAGTCTCGCCAGTGAGCACGGTTTCCTTGGTGACGTCGGTGCCACCGAGATTGCCCGAGGCCTTGAGTTCGGCGAAGAACTCGATACCGGGGAGGATGTCGTCGGCGCTTCCACCGTTGGCGAACGAAGCCGCCATCACTGCCGCGAACGCCGCGCCCGCTTCGCGGGGGTCACCGTTGAGGGCGACGAGGCCCTTGTATTCGGGCTTGGTCAGATCGGCGAACGTCTCGGGGGCGTTGGGAACGATCTTGGTGTTCGTCGTGATCGCCATGATGCCGTAGTACGCAGCGGTCCAGTTGTTGCCGGCATCCTTCAGTCCACTCGGAACTTCGCTGTCGACAGTCAGCACGTAGGGCTCGAAGAGGCCCTTGTCGACCATTTCTTGGGCGATGGCCGGGCTGACGTCGACGTTGTCGGGCATGTCGTCCTGGCCGGCCAGAGTTTCGACGGCCTCCATTTCCTCGGCCGACGATGCGTCGGGATTGGCCACGGGGTTGTCGATGCCGGGGTACTTGTCGCGGAAGCTCTGGAGAATGCCCTTGTAGTTGGCCCACTCATCGGGGAGGGCAATGAGGTTGACCTTCCCTTCGGCCTTGCACTCTTCGTACAGCGCGGCAATCGGATCATCGGATCCGGATTGGCTGGTCGGTGCAGGGGTGGGTGTGGCCGACGCCGGGGGGGTGTCAGCCGACGAGCTGGAATCGTCACCACCGCAAGCGACGAGGGCAAGAATCGACGCAGCGGTGAGGGTGGCGAATCGGCGGATTGATCTGTTGGTACCGAGCATGTTTGTCCTTTGTTCACGGGATTGATCATGGGAGGTCTCTGACCGAGGTGTTCGGGCCTCCACGAAACTTTCAACCTCGTGGACAACCGTGCATGGACGAACTGTCCTGGTGCTGGCGGCGTAGTAGCCAGAGGGTGAACCGATGATGAACTCGGTCTCTGCATTCGAGAACGGGCCGAGTAGTGTTTCGGCACGTTCCCCGTCGTTAGGAGCGAGTCCATGCCCGTCACCGTCGTCATCGGAGCCCAATGGGGTGACGAGGGCAAGGCCAAGGTCATCGACCTCCTCGCCAAGGACCACTCGGTCGTCGCCCGTTACCAAGGCGGTCACAACGCCGGTCACACGGTCGTGGTCGGCACCGAGAAGTACGCGCTGCAACTGATTCCGTCGGGCGTGTTCTACGGACACGTCACCCCGGTGATCGGCAACGGCGTGGTGGTGGATCTGCCGACCCTCTTCGCCGAGATCGATCGGCTCGAGAGTCGGGGCATTTCGTGTACCAAGCTGCGCGTGTCGAGTCAGGCACACCTGATCTTTCCGTGGCACCAGTCGCACGACGCGATCTCGGAGGCGATCCGTGGCGGCGACAAGATCGGCACCACTCTGAAGGGCATCGGTCCGGCTTACGCCGACAAGGCACGGCGCACCGGCATCCGGGCCGGCGAAGTGCTCGATCCGGTTCGCTTCGCCGAGGTCGTGCGTCGCGTGGGCAAGGAGCAGAACGCACTCATCGCTCACCTCGGTGGCGAGCAACTCGATCTCGACGACGTCGTCACCCGATTCACGAAGTATGCGGAGCGTCTGGCCCCGTACGTGGAGAACACGGTCGATCTCTTGCACGACGCCGTCGAGTCGGGGGAGTCGGTGTTGCTCGAGGGAGCGCAGGCCACGTTCCTCGATCTCGATCACGGGACGTACCCCTATGTCACTTCGTCGAATCCGACCGCCGGCGGTGCGGTGAGCGGGTCGGGTCTCGGCCCACGTCTCATCGACCGCATCGTCGGAATCACCAAGGCGTACACCACGCGCGTCGGATCGGGGCCGTTCCCGACCGAACTCACCGATGACACCGGTGACCGGCTCGTCGACATCGGTCGCGAATTCGGGACCGTCACCGGGCGCCGTCGTCGAACCGGATGGGTCGACTGCGTCATGCTGCGTCATGCGGCGCGGGTCAACAGCTTGACCGAGCTCGCGCTGACCAAGCTCGATGTCCTCGACGACTACGACGAGATCAAGGTGTGCGTCGGCTACGAGCTCGATGGTCGTCCGTTACGCGGTTACCCCGACCGCAGTGAGGTCTTGGCCAGGGTCACGCCGGTGTACGAGACGATTCCGGGCTGGAAGACCGTCCTTGGCCGATGCCGATCGGCAGCCGACCTCCCCGCATCGGCCCGACGATTCATCTCGGTGGTCGAACAGCAGTCCGGCGTTCCCGTGCGGATCGTCGGCGTCGGTCCCGAACGCGACGACGTGTTGATGTGGGATGGTGGTGGGCGATGATCCCGCGTTATTCGCTCCCCGACATGGAGGGCATCTTCTCCGACGAGTCGAGGTTCCGGCGTTGGCTCGAGATCGAACTGCTGGCCACCGAGGCCCACGCAGCTCTCGGAGTGGTTCCGGCTGCGGATGCCGCCGCGTGTCGTGCGAACGCGCCGGCGATCGATGCGGCGTTCATCGATGCGGTCCTCGAACGTGAGCGCACGACCGATCACGACGTTGCCGCGTTCGTCGACGTCGTTCAGGAGCGCGTCGGCCGCCCGGCCGGATCGTGGATCCATTACGGACTCACCTCGAGCGACATCGTCGACACTGCCTGGTGCTGGATGCTTCGCGATGCCTGCGATCTGCTCATCGACGGCGCCTCGGCGTTGTTGCGCACGGTCGTATCTATCGCCAAGCACCATCGCGACACCGTGATGATCGGTCGAACACATGGCATTCACGCCGAACCCACGACCTTCGGCGCCAAGGTTGCCCTGTGGGCGATGCAGATCGACCGTGATCGCCAGCGACTCGTGGCCGCACGACGTGCGATCGGCGTCTGCAAACTCTCGGGCGCGGTCGGTACCTATTCGAACATCGATCCGGAGATCGAACAGCGGGTCGGAGCCAAGCTCGAACTGATCCCCGTTCCGGCCACGCAGGTGATCGCGCGTGATCGACACGCCGAGTACATATGGGCGTGCGCATCGCTCGGCGCGACGTGCGAGATGATCGCCGTCGAGTTGCGACATCTGCAACGAACCGAGGTGCACGAAGTCGAAGAGGGTTTCAAGGCCGGCCAGAAGGGTTCATCGGCCATGCCACACAAGCGCAACCCGATCTCGGCCGAGACCATCAGCGGATTGGCCCGAGTGCTGCGCGGCAATCTTCAGGCCGCTTTGCAGGACGTGGCCCTC
>SYCI01000015.1 GCA_005787035.1 Actinomycetota bacterium
CGTCGATGTCGCCGGTTGTGTTGCCGGTTGTGTAGGAGTTGGTGATCGTGACGTCGTCGAAGGCGGAGCCGCTGAGGCCTCCTACCTCGACGTCGCCGGTTGTGTTGCCGGTTGTGTAGGAGTTGGTGATCGTGACGTCGCCGAAGGCGGAGCCGCTGAGGCCTCCCACGTTGACGTTGCCGGTTGTGTTGCCGGTTGTGTAGGAGTTGGTGATCGTGACGTCGCCTAAGGTGTAGCCGCTGAGGCCTCCTACGTCGACACTGCCGGTTGTGTTGCCGGTTGTGTTGCCGGTTGTGTAGGAGTTGGTGATCGTCAGGTTCTGGGTGCTGTACGAGACAAGACCTGCCGTTTGAGTATCGCCGTGACGAATGACGTTGGTGATCACCAAGGGACCATCGGGGTCATCGAACAACGCGGGTTGAGTGTCCGGGTCGCCGTCGAAGAACTCGAAGCCGTTGCCGTCGAACGTTCCGTACCAGTCGCTGATTTCGCTACTTAAAAGGGCGAGATCGATGTTGGCCGTTTGGTAGATGGTTTCGCTCGAGCAATCAGCTGCATCGGTTTCGAGAACTTGTAAGTCGCTCAGTGACGCGACCTCCCATTCAAGATCAGGGTCCAAGTTTGTTGTCAGGTCGCAGGTTCCGTCACTCGGCGCGGCCGCTACTTCGTTCGGAGACAAGCTGAGACAAGTCAGAACTGCAAGAAAGAACGCAAGAAAACGGGAGTTCCTCTGGGGTGTCGCGAACATGATGAGCCATGAGTGTACCCATCGCACCACTGACGTACCTGTTGAGTCCTGGAGCCCGAGAGGGGAATCGAACCCCTGACCTACGCATTACGAGTGCGTTGCTCTACCGACTGAGCTACCCGGGCAGTGGGCAACGATGCTACCGGCGAGTCAGTCGTATGCCCATTTGGTTCCGGGCTGGTAGTACCGCTTGGCCCAGATTCCACGAGGATCTTCACCGGTCACGGGCATGCGCCACGTGACCACCTTCGTCGTCGGAGCCGCGAGGTCCACTGCACACAGCGCCCGCGGCTGATCGTCGGTTCCGTCCACGTATCCGTCGGCAGCCTCATCGGGAACGTAACGCTTGGCGATGCGACGGTAGATGTCGCGCCACTCGTCGTCGTGTCCGGGCTGGTGGACCACGCGCACTACTCCCTGCACCGTGATCTTGCGCCACGGGCTCGCTTCCTCATCGATGCAGATACCGATACGCGGATCGCGCACGATGTTCCGCCAGATGATCGCTGGCGACCGTGGTGTGAAGAGGATCTCGCCGTCGACGGTGATGAACCACAGAGGTAGTACGCGAGGGAAACCGTCGGCATCTACCGTGGCGATGCGGGCCAGATGACCCCGCTCGTCGAGAAAGGCGTCGAACTCTTCCGTTGTGAGCTTGGGCATCAGTTCCTCCGCAATGAGGGGAGATTCATCAGAAGATTCTCGAGCTGGAGTCGCTCATTCGCGTTGCGTCGCAGATTGTCGTTCACCATGCGAATCGCATGAACTGCTTCGGAGAGGGCGATCACCTCGTGCGGGGGTGCCTCGGTGCCGAGGTCCGCCATCGCCTCGCGATACACGAGCGACAGAACCCGCAAACCCGATCGGAGTTCGTCGGTACGGAACCGACGCAGTTCACGCTTGTGGCGCTCCACCACCTTGGATCGCCCTCCACCTCGCTCACCGAGTTGGCGCGCGCGTTCGTCGAGATCATCGATCTCCGACTGGTGACGAACCTTGTACGGCTCGAGAGCCGCTTCGATGGCCGCGCTGATCTCGGCCACCAATCCCACGGCAGTGGAGAGTCGTCCGTCCAGGCGCTGGGAAACATCGCGGAAGAAGGCGATCCGGTTCGATAGTTCGGTGTCGGCGGCGAGGACACGCGCGCGCTCGAGATCGCCAGCGGCGACGAAGGCCAATTCGGTGGCTCGGTCGTTCGGAACACCTTCGGCTTCGAGCGCCGTAACGATCAAGTCGTCGGATACCGGCACGAAGCCGACGCGCACACAGCGCGACGCGATCGTTGTCATCTCGGCCGACACTTCATCGGCCACGAGGATGATCTCGGTTCGCCCGTCGGGCTCTTCGAGCGTCTTCAGCAACACCGGGCGGGCGATGTCCGACAGCAGATGGAACTCGAAGGCGATGATGATCCTTCGGTCGGCCTCCACGGCACTCTGCCCTGCCTTGGCCACGATCTCGTCGCGCACCGTGTCGATGAGAAGCGATGCTCCCTCGCGCTCCACTTCGTGGACGTCCACGTGGATCCCGCGCATCACCAGATCGGCGGTGCGACCATTCGCATCCTCCGAACCCTGCAAGCGAAGCGCGGCGAAGGCGCGGGCCGCGGTGTCCTTCCCACAACCGGGTGGACCCACGAAGAGGTACGCGTGGGCTGGCGAATCGGCGAGCGCGCGGAGAGTCTCGATTGCCGAGTCTTGACCGATCACGTGGTCGAAGACCGAGCGCGTACCAGCGGAGGCCACCACGTCAGAGACCGAACTTCTCGCGTACGGCCCGACGCACATCGGACTCGATCTCGTCGACACTTCGCGCCGCATCGAGAACCACCCAGCGGTGCTTCTCGTCGGCGGCCATGGTCAGGAATCCGGAACTAATCCGGGAGAAGAAGTCACTCGTCTCACGCTCGAAACGGTCGAGGCTTCGTGAGGCGAGGCGTTGCATCGCCAGATCGTGATTCAGGTCGAGCAGGATCACGAGGTCGGGCCAGCGACCATCGAGCGCCCAGTCATTCACGGTGCGCAGCATCGGAAGATCGAGCCCGCGCCCGTAGCCCTGGTAAGCGAGGCTCGAGTACACACTGCGGTCGCTCACCACGTGCTTGCCGGCCGCCAACGCCGGTGCAAGAACCTCGGCCCGATGTTGCGCGCGATCGCCGGCAATGAGCAGAGCCTCGGCCACCGGACTGAGATCGGTGTTGGCCGGATCGTGAAGCACCTCTCGAACGCGTGCGCCGATCGCCGTGCCACCGGTCTCGCGGGTGAGCACTGCACCGAGCGATGCCGCGAGTCGGGTCGCCTGGGTCGACTTACCACAACCCTCGATGCCTTCGAACGCGATGTAACGAGGACGGTCGGACGGCATACGGACCAAACGCTAGCCAGTCGTGGTGCGACCGACTTCGAGGTCGGTCAGACCTTCTTGCGTGGCGCAGCCTTCTTCGCCGGTGCTTTCTTGGCCGCTTTCTTCTTGGCGGGGGCTTTCTTCGCCGGTGTTTTCTTGGCGGCCTTCTTCTTGGGGCCGATTCCCTTCTCGGCCATCACTTCGCGTCGAATGGCGAGGAGCTCGTAGGCACGCTCGGGGAGCATGTCCTCGATGCGATCGCCCTTGCCGATCGATGCGTTCACCTGACCATCGGTCACGTACACGCCGTATTGACCTTCACGAGCTACGACTTTCAGCTCACTCACCGGATCGGTGCCGAACTCGCGCAGCGGACCCTTGGCCGCCACCGATCGTCCCCGACGGAACTGCTTGGGCTGCGAGAAGATGTCGACCGCTTCGTCGAGGGTGATCGTCAGGAGACGCTCCTCGTTGTCGATCGTCCGATAGTCGGTGCCCTTCTGAACGTACGGCCCGTAACGACCGTTGTTGGCCATGATCGGCTCACCGTCGGACGGATCGATTCCGAGCGTGCGGGGCAACGTCAGCAACTGCTCGGCATCGTGCATCGTCATGCGCTCGAGGACCATCGTCTTGAAGAGGCTCACCATCTTGGGCTTGGCGAGGCCGAGCGGAGGAACGTCCATGGTTCCCCATTGCACGTATGGGCCGTAACGCCCGTTCTTGAGAAACACCGGAAATCCGTCGAACTCGCCGATCGGCTCGTCGCTCTTGGGCAACGACAACAGTCGAAGCGCTTCGTTCAGAGTCAGTTCGTCGGGGGTGAGGGCATCGGGCACACTCGCGGTGTCGTCGCCGCGCTTCACGTACGGGCCGTACTTGCCGGGCTTCACGGCCACCACTTCACCGGTCGACGGATCGGCCCCGATCGTGAACGAGTTGATCTCGGCGGCGTCGATGTCGGTGATGTTCTGCTCGATCAGTCGCTTCAGACCGAGTTCGCCGAGGTCACCCATGTCGGCATCACCGAAGTAGAACGCGCGCAGCCATTCGTCCTTGGCCAGCGCTTTGTTGGCGATCTGGTCGAGCTCTTCTTCCACGCCGGCGGTGAACTGGTAGTCGACGATCTCTCCGAAGTGACGCTCGAGCAAAGTCACCACGGCGAACGCGGTCCAGGTGGGTACGAGAGCCTGACCCTTCTTCCACACGTAACCGCGGTCCTGAATCGTCTGGATGATCGATGCCCACGTGGACGGGCGACCGATACCGAGTTCTTCGAGGCGCTTGACGATCGAGGCCTCGGTGAAGCGGGCCGGCGGTGAGGTTTCGTGACCACTCGGGACGAGTTGATCCACCGTCACCGCGTCGCCCACCTTCAGCGGTGGCAGCAGCGCTTCGGCTTCCTCACCCGATTCGGCGTCGTCTTCGCGTGTCTCTTCGTAGGCCTTGCGATGTCCGGCGAATGTGATCGTGGTGCCACTCGCCGAGAACACGCACTCGTTGGCTGATTCGGTCGCCGTGGCCGGGGCGGTTGCGGCCAAGCGAATCGACACCGTCACACCGTTGGCGTCGGCCATCTGCGAAGCCATGGTCCGCTGCCAGATCAACCGATAGAGGGCGAGATCGGGGCCCGACAACTGGCCACCCAGGGTGTCGGGGTGCCGGAGTGGGATGCTCGGGCGGATCGCCTCGTGA
>SYCI01000127.1 GCA_005787035.1 Actinomycetota bacterium
GCTGCTCGGCGATGCCGACGTCGAAGAAGCGGTCGGGATAGCGCGATTCGAAAGGAATCAGGCCGGTGGGCCCGGGCATCGCTGCGGTGATGGCGACGAGACGCGGGTCGCTCTCGGCTTCTTTCAGGATCGACTCGGCGAAGGCCTGTGTGTAGCCGGTGGGAACGGCCTTGGGAGGTCCGACTGCGGGGTCGAACACCGGTGTGTCGTGCAGGTGTTTCTCGTCGTCGTCCTCGGCGGGCGGGTAACCCTTGCCCTTCTGGGTGAGAACGTGCACGACGATCGGCCCTTCGGCCGAGAGGTCTTCGGCGTTGCGAAACGCGCCTTCGAGTTCACGGATGTCGTGTCCGTCGATCGGGCCGATGTAGCGCACCCCGAGGGCTTCGAAGAACGACGGGGGCTGAAGGAATTCACGAACCGCGGCCTTCACGGCCTCCACACCCTTTTCGGCTTGCTGGCCCACCACCGGGAGGTTCTGCAGCCACGCCTCGATGCGACGCTGCCGCTGCACGTAGACGGGGTTCATGCGGATGCGCGTGAGTCCGTGCGACAACTTCTCGGTGATGCGGTCGGGGAGGCCCGGGCGATCGATCGCGCCGGTGGGTGCTTCGGAAGTCGACGCGACCTGCTGCGTGAGATTCGAGATCGTCGGCGCGTAGCTACGACCGTTGTCGTTGAGCACGATGATCACGCGCCGACGCGAGTGACCGAGATTGTTGAGCGCTTCGTAGGCCATGCCACCGGTCATCGACCCGTCGCCGATGACGGCGACGATGTGACGGTGGGGATCGATGCCGGCATCGCGCGCCACGGCCATGCCGTAGGCGTACGACAGGACGGTGGACGCGTGGCTGTTCTCGATGTAGTCGTGCTGGCTCTCCTCGCGGCTCGGATAACCGGAGAGCCCATCGGCCTGGCGTAGCGCCTCGAAACCCTCGGCCCGCCCGGTCACGATCTTGTGGACGTAGGACTGGTGGCCGGTGTCCCAGAGAATCGCGTCGCGCGGCGAGTCGAAGACGCGGTGGAGGGCGAGGGTCAGTTCGACGGCACCGAGATTGGAGCCGAGGTGCCCGCCGTGATCGGCGACCGCGCGCACGATGACGTCGCGAATCTCGCCCGAGAGTTCGGCGAGTTCGGCGTACGACTTGCCGCGCAAGTCGGCCGGTTGGCGAAGGTTCTCGAGCGACATGGCGATTTCACGCTAGCCCTGTCCCCCTCACGAGGGGATGGCGGAATCGGCCGTGTGACCGCTGTTGCGGGCGATCTCCGACGCGAACTTGCGGTCGAGACGACTCTGATTCCACCGATGCAACCCCCAGCCGAGCAGGGCACCGACGGCCAGGGCGAGTTGACCGCCGACGCCGTCGATCCAGTAGTGGTTGCCGGTCACGACGATGCAAAAGAGCGTGGCGGCCGGATAGAGGAGCACGGCGACCTTGGTCCAGCGTCGTCGTAGGAGCGGCCAGACCGCGAATGCGCACCAACTGCTCCAGCCGATGTGCATGCTCGGCATGGCCGCGTACTGGTTGGAGATCGTCTTCATGGCGTCGGAATCGAAAGTCCAGAGTCCGCCGCCGTATTCGGGAAGGGTGTCCACGAAACCGAACGTTCCGTCGTCGGGTGTTCCGGCGAGACCGTCGGCACCCTCGTCACGCAAGGGGCTGGTGATGCACTGACCGCCGTAGCCACCGTCCTTGGGACACGGCGCGTCGAGGAGACGCGGCGGCATGACCGGAAAGAGTGAGAAGCCCACGATGGCCAATGCGGTCGTGATGGCCAGGGTGTTGCGCCATTGCGGAAAGACCTCGGGTCGGCGGAAGAAGAGCACCCAGAAGACGGCGAGGGTGACCACGAAGTGCGCGGTGCCGTAGTACGTGTTCCAGGAGCGGATGAACCAGTGGTGCGCGAGGAACCAATCCTGAACCGACTCTTCGTGATACAGACCGATGAGGCGTTCGAATCGGATCAGCCGCTCGGCATTGTTGAAGGCCTGCTCGGGTATGCCGTCGGCCGCGAGCCGCGCCGATCCGAACAGGTTCCGGCTCCACGAGTACACGAGGTAGAAGCCGCCCATGATGAGCGCTTCTTTCCACCAATAGCGACGGTGAACGCGCGCCGGTACGTCGGTGGAGGTCTCGGCGCTCACGGGTCAAATCTACGCAGTGGTGCCGATCGACCACTGATTCGCTCACGGGTCGATCAGTGGCCATTTGTAGGCTCGGTCCGTGATCGACAACGACGTGCTCGAACGTGTCCTGTCCGCCGGCCTGCGCACCGGGGCCGATTTCGCCGAGGTCTTCGCCTCCGATTGGCGGGGAACGAGTGTGGGTCTCGACGACGGTCGCATCGAGCAGATGTCGTCCGGTCGCAACCGTGGTGCGGGAATCCGGGTCATCCACGGTGACACCACGGGTTTCGCCCACACCGCCGATCTGAGCGAGGCCGGACTTCTCGCTGCGGCTCGGGTCGCGGCCGAAGCGGCCCGGCAGGGCGACGGTGGCACCCGTGTGGTGGCGCTCACGACTCGGCCCACCACACCGGTCAGCCCAATCGAGATCGATCCATCGGGTGTGCCCAAGTCGGCCAAGGTCGAACTTCTCCGACGCGTCGACGATGCGGCCCGCACGACGGGTGCGGCGATCACTCAGGTGTCGGCGGGCTACGCCGACGGTCGCACGCGCATCGTGATCGCCAACAGTGACGGACTCGTGGCCCACGACGAGCGAGTGCGCACGTTGATGCGCGTGAGCGCGGTGGCCAACGGTGACACGGGTATGCAGACCGGCTACGACTCGGTCGGCCACACGATGGGTTTCGAACTCTTCGACAAGGTCGAGGTCGAAGAGATCGCGCGCGTGGCCGCTCGTCGGGCCCTCACCAAGTTGAAGGCCCGTCCGGCGCCATCGGGCTCGTTGCCGGTGGTGATCAAGGCCGGTAGCGGTGGCGTTCTCTTCCACGAGGCCTGCGGACACGGACTCGAGGCCGATCTAGTGGCCAAAGGCGCGAGCGTCTACCGCGGCAAGGTGGGTGAACTGGTCGCCTCGCCCCTCGTCACTCTTGTGGACGACGGCACCATGACGCACGAATGGGGGGCCATCGCGATCGACGACGAGGGTCATCCGTCGCAGTACAACGTTCTGATCGAGAACGGCGTGTTGACCGACTACATGTGGGACTACCTCCGTTCACGCAACGAGGGTCGTCGTCCGAGCGGCAACGGTCGTCGGCAGTCGTACCAGGACCTGCCGATGGTGCGCATGACCAACACGTACGTTCTCAACGGACAAGAGAACCCCGACGACATCATCAAGGACACCGAGTCGGGCGTGTACGTCGCCCATCTCGGCGGTGGAAGTGTGAACACCGCGACGGGTGACTTCGTGTTCGGTATGACCGAGGCCTACCTCATCGAGAACGGCGAGATCACCGAACCGCTGCGCGAAGGCAACCTCATCGGCAACGGTCCGCAGGTGTTGCGCGACATCGACCGCCTCGGCAACGACTTCGCCATGGGCAATCCGGGGACCTGTGGCAAGGACGGCCAGGGCGTTCCGGTCGGTGACGGTCAGCCGACCTTGCGCGTGAAGTCGCTCACCATCGGCGGTACGGCGGCATGAGCAGTCCCGATCGCAGCGGCGAGTTGCTCACCATCGCCGATCGGGTGGTGGCCATGGCCGCCCCCGGGGAACAAGTGGAGGCGTACATCAGCCGTTCGCTGTCGACCGAGGTTCGCGTGTACGAAGGTGAGGTCGAGCATTTCGTGTCGGCCCAGAGCGAGGGCATCGGGATCCGCGTGATCCGCGACGGCCGTACCGGCACGTCGTACGCCGGGACCCTCGACCCGAGTCAGATCGCCGAAGTTCTCGCCGAGGCGCGCGACAACCTCGGTTACGGCGAAGCCGACGAGTGGGCCGGTCTGGCCGTACCCGACGGTGTCGCCGTGACCCCACAGACGTTGTGGGATCCGCATCTCGAAACCACGCCCACGGCGCGCAAGATCCAGTTGGCCAAGGATCTGGAGCGCATGGCGCTCGCCGCCGATGCGCGCGTGCGGGTCGACGATTCGAATTACTCCGACTCCTTCGGTGAGGCCGCGGTGGCCACCACGACGGGCATTCGCGTGGCCGGTCGGGAGAACGGCTGCTACCTGAGTGTCGGAACACTCGCCGACGACGGTGACGAGACCCAGACCGGATTCGGATTCACCGTCGGACGCAATGTCGACGAACTCGACGTGGAGAAGGCGGCGCGGGAGGCTGCCGATCGGGCCACCCGCCTCCTGGGTGCGACCAAACCGGCGAGTCGACGCGTCACCGTGGTGCTCGATCCGTACGTGACCGCGCAGTTCCTCGGCATCATCGGCGGCACGCTGAACGGCGAGAGTGTGGTGAAGGGGCGCAGTCTCTTCGCCAATCGGCTCGGCGACGACGTCGCGAGTCCTCTCCTCACATTGGTCGACGACCCGACGAATCCGCTCGCTTACACCGCCACCGACATCGACGGTGAAGGCTTGGCGGCCCGACGCAACGTTCTGATCGAAAGCGGTCGTCTCGGGATGTTCGTGCAATCCTCGTACTCGGCCCGCCGGATGGGTGCGACCACCACGGGCAACGGAGTCCGCGGTGGAATCGGTGGCTCACCGAGTGCCGGATGTCTGGCCCTGCAGATCGTGCCCGGCCGTCGTTCGCAGGCCGAGATCATCGCCGGCATCGACGACGGCATCCTCGTCCAGCAGGTGCAAGGACTTCACTCAGGTGTGAATCCCGTGTCGGGAGATTTTTCGACCGGTGCGGCCGGATTGTCGATCAGCAAGGGAACCCTCGGCGCTCCGGTGCGCGAGTTCACCATCGCGTCGACGCTTCAGAAGATGCTGCTCGACATCGCCGAGGTCGGTGGCGACCTCGAATGGTTGCCCATGCGGGCGACCGGGGTCTCGCTCGTGATCCACGATGTCACCATGAGCGGCGCCTGAAGCGCGAGGCTGTCGTCATGCCGATCCTGCACGCCATCGTCCTTGGCATCGTGCAGGGACTCACCGAATTCCTGCCGATCTCGTCGAGTGGCCACCTGTTGCTCGTGCCGTGGTTGTTCGACTGGAACGATCTCACCGACCCCGAGATCAAGAAGGCCTTCGACGTCGCGCTGCACGTCGGCACGCTCGTGGCCGTGGCTGCGTACTTCCGATCCGACGTGGCGAACCTCGTTCGGGGTGGGTTGCGCGCCATCGGCCGGCGACCGGCAACGGCCGAGGGTCGCCTCGCGTGGTTGCTCGTCCTGTCGGCGGTGCCGGCGGCCATCGTCGGCGCACTCTTCGAAAGCGCGATCGACGATCACTTGGGTGGTCCGGTGACCATAGCGGTCTCCCTGGCGCTGTTCGGAGCGGTGTTGTGGTGGGCCGATCGACGTCCGGGCCGGCGAGTCGCCGATGAATTCGGGACGCGCGACGCGCTGCTCGTCGGTGCCGCGCAGATGCTCGCTCTCAATCCCGGAACATCACGATCGGGTATCACCATGTCGGCCGCGAGACTGCTCGGCTACGAACGCGAATCAGCCGTTCGACTCTCGTTTCTCATGAGCCTTCCGGTGATCGCCGGCGCAGCCGTGGTGAAAGTGGGGGGACTCGCGTCCGATGGAATTCCCGACGGATTGCTGACGCCGATGATCGTCGGCACCGTCACCGCCGGAGTGTCGGGCTGGTTCGCGGTATGGGGACTGTTGCGCTTCGTGAGAACACGCAACCTCGATGGCTTCGTGGTCTACCGCTGGGCACTGGCCGCAGCCGTGTTGGTGGTGGCCGCCGCGCGTTAGGCGCTGGTGCTCGAAGCGGTCGAACTCGACGACGTGCTCGTCGATGTCGAGCCCGCCGAGGAGCCTGACGACGAGTCCGATCCCGATGATGTGCTCGAGGTCGTCGTCGATGTCGAGGACGAAGAAGACGACGAGTCGGAACCGGCCGACGAACTCGAACTCGAGCCACCGCGGCTGTCGGTCTTGTAGAAGCCGCCGCCCTTGAAGGTCACTCCCACCGGTTGGAAGACCTTCTTCACGGGACGCATGGTTCCATCGGAGGGGTGCGGAGCCTCGGTCAAGGCATCGTCGGTGAAGGCCTGCTGAATCTCGATGGTCTCGCCGGTGTCGGTGAACTTGTACACGTAGGTGGGCATGGTCGTCTCCGAGTGGAGAAGTCTATTGTCGAGGTGTGGAGAGCGCCTCACGGATCCGCACGGCGGTGATCCCCGCGGCCGGTCAGGGAACACGGATGCTCCCGGCCACCAAGGCCGTACCCAAGGAACTCTTGCCGATCCTCGAACAACCGGCCCTCCAACTCGTGATCGACGAAGCGGTCGGAGCCGGAGTGGATCACATCGTGATCGTGACGAGCGCGTCCAAACCGGCGATCGAGGGTTACTTCGTCCGCACACCCGAGGTCGAGGAGGCGCTGGAGCGTCAGGGTCGGCACGCACTCGCCGACCGCCTGCGGCGTTACGGCGACGACATCACGGTCTCGTTCGTCCATCAGGACGAACCACGCGGCCTCGGACATGCAGTTGGTTGCGCACGGTCGACCGTGGGCGACGAACCGTTCTTCGTGATGCTTCCCGACGAACTCATGGAGGACTCGTCGCTTCTCCTCGCGCTGGCCGACCTCGCGCGTGACGGTGCCGCAGTGGCCCTGAAGCGAGTGCCGACCAACGAGGTGTCGCGCTACGGAGTCGTGAACCCGGTGGGTGACTCGCACGTCGGTGCCCACGGTGAGGTCATCGGATTCGACCGAGTGGTGGAGAAGCCGATCGCGACCGAGGCGCCGAGCGACCTCGTGATCATCGGTCGCTATGCGCTCACGCCCGACATCTTCCCGATCCTCGACGCGTTGGCTCCGGCCGCCACGGGTGAGATCCAGTTGAGCGATGCTCTGACGATCGCCGCCCGGGCCAAGGCGTTGATCGGATTGGTGTCGTCGATCGGTCGGCGCGACATCGGGAACCCGGTGGGATGGCTCGAAGCCGTGGTCGACGCCGGACTCGCGCACGCCGAGTACGGAGAAGACTTCGAAGCGTGGTTGCGCGAGCGACTCGCCCGCTGAACGTCGCTCAGGCGATGCGTCGGAAATGTCCGGGTAGGTCGAGCGGCAGACCGTAGTCGTCGACCTCGAATTCGTGTCCGGGTCGACCGTCGTCGCGGTGGACGACCCAGTTCCGTGCGCCGAGACGGGTGTAGTCGAGTCGGGCGCGTTCGACGGCCAGGGTTTCGGAGTCGACCGTGACCGACTCGACATCAGCCGATTGTCCGATCTCGAGAGCGAGCCGGCGGATGCTCATGGTCCGGGTGAACGCGCTGCACAGAAGATCGATGTCGGTGCAGCCGCCGAGTTCACGCCGTACTGCACCGTTGACCTCACCCCACCGGCCGCGGCCGTCGTTGGCCAGCCAGAGATCCGGATCGTCCATGTCGCGAAAGAGGAGCATCTGTTGGAGATGCCATGAAGCATTGAAGCGAAACACGTATTGGATGTCGGCACCGCTCACCAGACCTTCGGCGGTCCAGGCCTCGTTCTCGAATCGCAGACTCAGTGTTTCGCGACCACCGCTCGGCTCGTGGATCCACTCGGCGCGCAAACCGTCGAGCGGTAGCCGGCTGAGGTCGTGATGATCGCTCGTGGGCACCCGTTGAGTGTGCCAGTAATCCGGCGGTACCGTCAGGGGAATGGTGACGATCGAGGAAGCACGTCGTCTCGTCGTCGATGAACGTTCGGTCCTTCCGGCGACGCGGGTTCCCATCGCTCAAGCCGTGGGATGTGTCCTCGCCGAGGACGCCGTGGCCCACGATGACGTTCCACCTTTCGCCAATTCGGCGGTCGATGGTTACGCAGTGCGCGGTGCCGACACGAGCGACGCCGCGGCCGACCGTCCGGTTCGCCTCGCCGTGGTCGGTGAGGTCGCGGCCGGAGCATCGGCGATGGCCGAAGTCGGCCGGGGTCAGGCCGTGCGGATCATGACCGGCGCGCCGATGCCCATCGGTGCCGATTCGGTCGTGATGGTGGAGGACACGCGATTCGACGGTGATCGCCAGGTCTTCGACGGTTCGCAGACGGTCGCGGTGTTCGCATCGGTCGATGCGGGTGACGCCGTGCGGGCCGCCGGTGACGACGTGCACCGGGGCACGACCGTGTTCGCGATCGGTACCGAAGTCACGCCCACCGTGGCCGGAGTTCTCGCAAGCATCAACGTCGCCGAGCCGCTCGTGGTTCGGCGACCGCGAGTCGCGGTGCTGTCCACGGGAGACGAACTGGTGGACGACGGGTCGCCACTCGCGCCGGGGCAGATCCGCGAGAGCAATCGCACGATGTTGATCGGTCTCGTCGAGCGGGCCGGACTCACAGCGGTCGACTACGGAATCGTGCGCGATGACGAAAGTGCCCTCGAACAGACACTTCGTCTGGCGGCCTCCGAATGCGACGCCATCGTGACGAGCGGTGGAGTCAGCATGGGCGACTACGACGTCGTGAAGGCGGTGTTGTCACGTATCGCGCGCATGAACTGGATGCAGATCGCCATCAAGCCGGCCAAACCCTTCGCTTTCGGACTCCTCGATCGTCGCAACGGTGGCGAGGTCCCGGTGTTCGGCCTGCCCGGTAATCCGGTGAGCTCACTCGTGTCGTTCGAATTGCTCGCGCGGCCCGCTTTGCGACGCATGGCCGGTCACACCACGTCCGCCGATCGACCCTGGGTGGCAGCGGTCGCCGATGCACCTTTGCGTCGTCGCGCCGACGGCAAAGTGCACTTCCAGCGGGTCACCACCCGTTTCGCGGCCGACGGCCGCCTGCACGTCAGCCCGGTGTCCGCCCAGGGAAGTCATCAGCTCGCCGCCACGGCGCTGGCCGGTGGTCTGGCCGTAGTCCCCGACGGCGATGGCATCGATGTGGGCGGGACCGTCGAAGTCATCCTCCTCCTATCCTGAGGCCATGTCGGTGCGCGATCTCGTCGATCCCTTCGGGCGCACCATCCGTGATCTGCGTATTTCGGTGACCGATCGCTGCAATTTCCGTTGCACCTACTGCATGCCCGCTGAGGGGATGGTCTGGCTTCCGAAGTCCGACATCCTCACGTTCGAAGAGATCGAACGTCTCGCGCGCATCTTCGTCGGTCGGTACGGCGTGGACGGCATCCGACTCACCGGCGGCGAACCGACGGTACGCGCCCATCTCTCGGTGCTCGTGGAGAAACTCTCACGGATCGTGGTTCCTGCCGACTCGCCCTCACCCCTTGCCGGCCGGCCCATCGATCTCGCACTCACCACCAACGGCGCGACGCTCGTCAACTGCGTGGACGAACTCCGCGCGGCCGGACTCGGCCGCATCAACATCAGTCTCGACACCCTCGATCGCGCGCGGTTCGAACACATGACCCGACGCGACGAACTCGACCGGGTGTTGGCCGGTATCGACGCGGCGGTGGGCGCTGGTTTCTCGAGCGTCAAGATCAACGCCGTCGTGGAGCGCGGAGTGAACGACGACGAAATCCTGGCGTTGGCCGACTTCGGGCGGGCCAAGGGCGTGGAAGTCCGGTTCATCGAGTTCATGCCCCTCGACGCCGAAGGGCATTGGGTCAACGACAAGGTCGTGAGTCAGGACGAGATCGTTTCGCGCATCGCCGAGAAGCACCCGCTCGAATCGGTGCCGGCGCGTGGCGCCGCTCCGGCCGATCGCTGGCGCTACCTCGATGGTGCGGGCACGGTGGGAGTGATTCCGAGTGTTACCAAACCCTTCTGCGGAGACTGCGATCGCGTTCGCCTGACCGCGGACGGGCAGTTCCGTACGTGCCTGTTCGCGACGACCGAGTTCGATCTGCGGGCGCTCATCCGCTCGGGGGCCGATGACGACGGGTTGGCCGCCGAGATCGAGCGCGCGGTCGGCACGAAGTGGGCCGGCCATCAGATCAATCAGGTCAATTTCGTGCGACCCAAGCGCACGATGAGCCAGATCGGCGGCTGAGCCTCAGGCTCGTTGCAGCCAGTCGACCGACACACTCACTCCCGGACTGAAGAGAACGTGCGGTCGGCCCGTGGGTGGAGGTAGCCCGGCCGAGGTCACGAGCTGATCGTCGATCTCGAGCACCTCGCCCGTGTGCAGCGGCCACGCTTCGTGGTTCACGGGTCCATAGTTGAATCCACCGCCGTATCGCGGCGCGATCAGGCCCCAACGGTCGGTGAGGAATCGTTCGAGGTCTCCGGCGACGATCGGTTCCCCGATGCGAAGTCGAAGCTGCGATGTCGCGCGCGATGGCCAACGCCGACTCACACTCGACTCGAGGACACCATCGGTCACCGTCACCTTGGCCCGACCGAAGCAGTAGGGGAGTCGGAAGGCGAGGCGAGCCGCGAGTGTGGGCAGCACCTTGGGCGTGTCGAGGGAGAAAAACCACACCGCCGGTCGTCCATCGACCTTCACGTAGGTCCGCACGTTGATCTCGGGGAAATCGGTGGTGGTTGGGATGGGCGGTAGACCACGGACACGGAGTCGGGACATCCGGAACGGAACGAGGGCGACCCATGCCCGACCGTCGAAGGTGTCGACATCGACGCCCGGAGGCAGAAGGCGCTGGACGACCTCGGGGTCGTATGACCAATGGACGAAGGCGAGATCACGCCACGCTTGGGTCATCACGGCCATGGTTCATTGTCGTTCGCCGGCGGTACCGTTGTCGCCGTGGCGGAGTCGAACGATCAGCCCTTCACGCATCTCGATCCACTCGGTCGGGCGCGCATGGTCGATGTGACCCCCAAAGAGCCCACCCATCGTCGAGCCGTGGCCCGGTGCAAGGTGTTCATGACGCCGGAAACCACAGCGGCCATCGCCAATCGCGAGGTCAAAAAGGGTGATGTCCTGGCCGTGGCTCGGGTGGCCGGCATCCAGGCTGCCAAGCGGACGAGCGACCTGATCCCGTTGTGTCATCCCCTCCTCGTCGGAGCGGTGACCATCAACTTCGAAATCGGGGACGACCACGTTCAGGTGGAGGCCCAGGTCGAGACGGTCGAGCGGACCGGGGTCGAGATGGAGGCGCTCCATGCCTGCTCAGTGGCCGCTTTGTCGATTTACGACATGTGCAAGTCGATCGACAAGGCCATGGTCGTGGGCGACCTGGCCCTCTGGGAGAAGGTCGGCGGCCGGTCCGGGCACTACCGCCGCGAGGCCTGATTCCGGGCCCCCTCCCGGGGATCATTGCGCCGTCTGTCACGAATGTTGTAAAACTGTAATGAAACGGGCAACCTGTCATTCCGACGGTGCTGCGAGTACGCAGAAGGGAGGCCGACGAACATGAGCAAGATCATTCTGCTGGTCGTAGGAGCCGCCTGGGCCGCCGTTCTGATTCCGCCGTTGCTGCGGGGTCGTCACGAGAACCGTCCGCATTCGTCGGTGGTCGACTTCCGTCGGCAACTCTCGACCCTGCAGCGGACCGCGCCGGCCCGCACCCCGATCCGCATGGCTCGCCCGCTCGCCCCGGCCCCCAGCCGTGGCGTGGTGGCCGCCCGCCACGATCACACCCGGGGTCTGTCGAGCACGCGGGGAATGAGCCGCCGTCATCTCGTTCGCCAGCGCCGTCAGAACGTGGTGGTGAGCCTCGGGCTCGTCACCGCTGGTTCGGCCTTCATCGCCTTCACGACCAAGAGCGACTTCTTCATCTACGTCTTCGTGCTCTCGGCGATCTCGCTCACCGGCTACTGCTACAAGTTGTCGCAGATGCGCCGTTATCAGAGCGCTCCGGCGTCGTATCGCCGCGACTGGATCCGCGCCGCCTGAGGCGGCCGGTGGGCTCAGCGGTAGAGTTCCCCTGCTGTCGGCGGGAGACCGTCGATCACCCTCGGGGGTGTAGCTCAGTTGGCAGAGCGCAACAATCGCACTGTTGAGGCCAGGGGTTCAATTCCCCTCACCTCCACCCGAACCTGAAAGAGCCGGCCATGAGGCCGGCTCTTTCGTATTGGTCGGGTACTTATCGTCGGACTCAGCGCACGGTGAGCAGCGGGTCGTTCACGACCGAACTCTCGAAGCCATCGAGGCCGCGTGTGGTACCGCCCCGAATCGTGACCCGTCGCATGCGCCGTTCGGCCGTGCCGTAATCGTCGGTTGCGTAGTGCATCGTGGCGCGGTTGTCCCAGATCACCACGTCGCCGGCCCGCCACCGGTGACGCAGAACGAGTTCGGGTTGGGTCGCGTGTTCGTACAGGAGTTTCAGCAGGTTCTCGCTCTCGATACGTGAAAACCCGACGATGTGGGTGGTGAAGCCCGGGTTCACGAACAACGACGGACGTCCCGTCGACGGATGGAGTCTGACCACCGGATGGACAACGGGGGCGACGCGTTGGGCATCGTCGAACAGTTTCTGTGCGTCGTCGCGTTCGAGGGCCGAGTCGAACGGTTCACCCCAATACGCAAGCGGCGAGATCCGGTGCACAGCGCGCAGGTCGTCCACCAAGGTCCGCAGGCCGGGAGCGAGCGTCGCGTAGGCATCGCGCAGATTCGCCCACAAGGTGTCGCCGCCGAATTCAGGGATCACGTCGGCCACCAAGACTGAGGCCGCCGGGGGAGCGGCGACGAAGGTGACATCGGTGTGCCAACGCGCGTTCTTGCCGCCCTTGGCACCGTCGAGTTCGAGGATCTCGGGATGATCGGGGTGGCCGGGCACCACGGGATGCGCCGGGGTCGGCTCGCCGAGTGACCGGGCCAGGTCCACCTGCTCGGCATGCGACAAGAACTGCTCACGGATCACGAGGACGAGGTGCTCCTCGAGAAGTCCAAGGAGTTGACCGGGAGCGAGGTCGGTCCGGACGTCGCCGGCGGTGAGTTCGGCTCCGAACGAGCCCGTGATGGGGGTGATCTTCCAAGCGGTGCGGGTGTCGGCGGTGAGGGTCACGGGAATCCTTTCGACGCCCCAACGCTAGCCCGAATACCGCAAAAGTTGATGAGAATTGTCGGGAATTGGATAGGGTCGGCGTCCATGTCCACCGCTGCCACGGAACTTCCGGCTCATCTGGACGAACGGGATGCGGCCGGCATCATCGCCTGGGCGGCGGGCGAGTTCGCCGACAGGCTCGTCTTCACGGCTTCGTTCGAGGACCCCGTGCTCGTTCATCTCGTCGCCGAGCACGCGCCGCGCACGCCGATCGTGCTGCTCGACACCCAGTACCTCTTCGCCGAGACGCTCTGGTTCGCCCAGAAACTGCAAGCGACCCTCGGATTCGATCTGCAGGTGGTGCGGCCCCTCGCCGAGGTTCGTCCCGACGATCAATGGATGACCGACGTCGAGTCGTGCTGCCACCGGCGCAAGGTCGAGCCTCTGCAACGCGCGTTGTCCGGCAAGGCGGCTTGGATCACCGGTATTCGCCGCGTCGACGGCCCGACCCGTGCCGACGCGCCGGTCGTCGCCTTCGACGCCGCGCGCGACATCGTGAAGATCAATCCTCTCGCCGCGTGGTCCGACGGTGATCTCGCGTCGTACATCATCGAGCACGAATTGCCGGTGAACCCGCTGACCGAGCGGGGATATCCATCGATCGGATGCTGGCCGTGCACGCGACCCGTCGCCCCCGGCGAGGACAAGCGCGCCGGCCGGTGGTCGGGCCAGGCCAAGACCGAATGTGGTCTGCACGTGGGAGAGAAGTCATGAGCAATCTCGTCGAATCCGGTGTGCGTCAACTCGAGGACGAAGCGGTCGAGATCATCCGCGAGGTGACCGCCGAATGCCAGTCTCCGGTGTTGCTCTTTTCGGGTGGCAAGGATTCAGCAGTACTGCTGCACCTCGCCGCCAAGGCATTTCGGCCGGCCAATCTGCCTTTCCCCGTGATGCACGTCGACACCGGCCACAACTTTGCCGAGGTCATCGAGTACCGCGACCGGATGGTCGACCACTACGGAGTCCGACTCGTCGTGGCGAGCGTGCAGGCGTCCATCGACTCCGGACGCGTCGTGGAGGACAGCGGTCCGCGCGCGAGTCGCAACCGTCTGCAGTCGGTGACGCTTCTCGACGCCATCGCCGAGCACAAGTTCGACGCCGCCTTCGGTGGTGGACGGCGTGACGAGGACAAAGCGCGGGCCAAGGAGCGCATTCTGTCCTTCCGTGATCGCTTCGGTCAGTGGGAACCTCGGGCGCAGCGCCCCGAGCCCTGGAACGTCCTGAACGCGCGAATCAAAGTTGGCGAGCACCTGCGCGCCTTCCCGCTCTCCAACTGGACCGAACTCGACATTTGGCGTTACATCGAAGCCGAGGACATCCTCCTGCCGAGCATCTACTTCTCGCACCGGCGGGTGATCGTCGAGCGCGACGGAATGTTGTTGGCCGTCGGCGGTCCGGTGATCCCCGAACCGGGGGAGACCCCGCGCGAAGAGATCGTTCGCTACCGAACGGTCGGCGATGCGAGTTGCACGGGGGCGGTTCGTTCGACCGCCCTCGACGTGTCGGCCGTGATCGCCGAAGTGGCGGCGGCGCGGATCACCGAACGTGGCGCCACGCGGGCCGACGACAACTTCTCCGACTCGGCCATGGAGGACCGCAAGCGCGAGGGCTACTTCTGATGGTTCTGCGTATCGCCACCGCCGGATCGGTGGACGACGGCAAGTCGA
>SYCI01000128.1 GCA_005787035.1 Actinomycetota bacterium
CCTGCCGACCATGCGGATGGGCCCTCACATGATGATGCCGGGGGACGCTTCGGCGGTGAAGGGACGTCGACTCGAAAGAGCGGCGCTGCGCAGAGTCGGAAGTTTCGCCCGTCCGTACCGCTGGTCGATCGCCGGCTTCTTGCTCTCCATTCTTCTCGCGGCCCTGATCGCATTGGTCCCACCGTTCGTGTTCCGGGCGATCATCGACGACGCGATCCCGTCGGGCTCCCGCTCCCGGATCTGGTTCCTCGCTTCGCTCGCCATCGGCGCGGCGGTCTTCGATGCGGTGATGGCGATCCTTCAACGCTGGTTCTCGGCACGCATCGGCGAAGGCTTGATCTACGACCTGCGGGTCGCGTTGTTCGACAAGGTTCAGCGAATGCCGGTGGCGTTCTTCACCCGCACGCAGACCGGCTCGCTCATCTCCCGACTGAACAACGATGTCGTCGGTGCACAAACCGCAGTGACATCCACTCTCGGCAGCGTGGTGAGCAACGTGGTCGTTCTCGTCACGACGTTGTCGGCGATGATCGCCCTCGAATGGCGGCTCACTCTCCTGTCACTCGTGGTCCTTCCGGTCTTCATCGTTCCGGCCCGACGAGTCGGGACGAAATTGCAGGACATCGCACGTGAACAGATGACCCTGAACGCTCAGATGAACACCCAGATGTCGGAGCGTTTCAACGTGTCGGGCGCCTTGCTCGTCAAACTCTTCGGCCGGCACGAGCGTGAGATCGATCGATTCGCCGACAAGGCAGCCGGCGTACGAGACACGGGAATTCGCTCGGCGCTGTATGGCCGCGTGTTCTTCGTGGCGCTGGGGCTCGTCGGCGGCCTGGGTGCGGTCGCCGTGTACGGAATCGGAGCCCAACTCGTGGTGTCCGGCGACATCTCGTCGGGAACTCTCGTCGCGCTGGCCACTCTGGTGGCTCGGGTGTATCAGCCACTCACCGGTCTCACGAATGCGCGCGTCGATCTCTTGACGTCGTTCGTGAGTTTCGAGCGAGTGTTCGAGGTGCTCGATGCGCCGGTGGCGATCGTCGACAAGCCGGGCGCCTACGACCTCGTCGAACCCCGTGGTCGGATCGAGTTCGATCACGTGACGTTCCGTTATCCGGCCGCCGCTGCGGTATCGGTGCCTTCGCTCGAGATACCGGGTGCGCCCACGGGTGATCCGGACTCCGACGTGCTCCACGACGTGTCTCTCACCGTCGAAGCGGGCGAAACCGTGGCCGTGGTGGGAGCCTCGGGATCGGGTAAGTCGACGATGGTGTCGCTCCTCCCCCGCCTGTACGACGTCACCGCGGGTGAGGTGCGCATCGACGGCCACGACGTGCGCGATCTCACCGGCACGAGCCTTCGGTCGGCCATCGGTGTGGTGTCGCAGGACCCGCACCTCTTTCACGAGAGCATCGAGTCGAATCTTCTCTACGCACGCCCCGAGGCCACTCGCGCCGAGGTTGTCGCTGCATGCGAAGGTGCGCGTATTCACGACACCATCGCATCGTTACCCGATGGCTACTCGACGGTCGTGGGTGAGCGTGGCTATCGCTTGTCGGGTGGTGAGAAGCAACGTTTGGCCATCGCCCGTCTTCTCCTCAAGAATCCGGCGGTCATGATCCTCGACGAGGCGACGAGTCATCTCGACAACGAGAACGAGGCGCTCGTGCAGGCCGCACTCGACGAGGCGATGAAGGGGCGAACCGCGATCGTGATCGCACACCGACTGTCGACCATCCGTGACGCCGACCGCATCGTGGTTCTCGATGCCGGACGCGTGATCGAGCAGGGCACGCACGACGAACTCATGGCCCTCGATGGCGCTTATGCGCGTCAGGTGCGAGCGGGCGGCGTGTTTTCCGAAAGAGTCTAAGCTTCAGCGGGGTGCCGGTTGGGCGCCGCGCACGAGACGACCGGGCAGATCACCCGTGTGGCGGCCACCGCTGAATGTCACCACACCGCGCTTGATCGTGTGCTCGTAACCGGTCGCGGTCTGCATGAGGCGACGTCCACCGGCCGGAAGATCGTGGATGATGCGCGGTGGCGCGGCGGCGAGGGCTTTCATGTCGATCACGTTGAGATCGGCCAGATAGCCCGGGGCGACGACTCCACGGTCGAGCCAGCCCACGTGGCGTGCTGTCCGCTGCGTGAGGTGATGAACCATCAGTTCGAGCGGAAGACGACCATCTTCGTGACGGTCGCGGGTCCAGAGAGCGAGTGCGGTGGTCGACATGCTGCCGTCGCAGATCGCACCACAGTGCGCGCCGGCATCCGACAGACCGAGCACCGCGTTGTCGCGCAGCAACATCTCGCGTACGTCATCGAGGTTGCCGTGCGAGAAGTTGAAGAGCGGCTTGTACAACAGACGATTGCCGTCGTCCTCGCACAGGAGATCGATCAGGAAGTCGACGACCGGTCGGCCCACGGCCTGGGCGCGGGCGGCAACGGAGTCCGACGTCTTCGGCTCGTAGTTGACCGGGTTCTCCATCGGGAAGATCTTGTTGAAGCTCCCGAAGATGTCGAGCGTGAGGCCCTCGAGTCGGGTGACGGCCGCAGCGTGTTCGGCGACGATCCGTGAACGGCGCTCGGGTTCCTGCAACGCCCGAACGATCTCGGGCAATGGTCGACCCATGATCTCCTGGAAACTCGGGCAGATCATGAGCGGGTGCGCGGTGGCGGTCAGGCCCTGGAGAATGCCGATCGGACGAACCGCGACCTGCGTGGCGAGCGGCGTGCCACGACGAACTTCGGCGTCGACCCACTCCCCCATCTCACGCCAGCGATCGGGCAACTCTTGCGGCTGCTGCACGGTCATCGAGAGCGGGCGGCGCGTCGATGCAGCGAGTGACGCCATGAGTGCCATCTCTTCGGACGCGAAATCGGAGTCGGTGGAGAGATACGCGTCGGAGATGAGCTGCACGACACCGCGACCGGTGTCGGCCATGGCTTGTACGAGGGCGAGAAGTTCGTCGGCCGACGAAAAACGTGTACCGAGAGGCGCGCCATCCTTGGTGCGGTGCACGTAGGTGCGACTGGTGGTGAATCCGAGTGCGCCGGCGAGCATGCCGTCACGAACCGCGTCAGCCATGGTCGCGAGTTCGGCGGCGGTCGGGGTTTCGTTCGGATCGGCACCGCGCGTTCCCATCACGTACGCGCGCAGGGGAGCGTGCGCCACCTGCGTGGCGACGTCGATCGCATACGAACGGCGGTCGAGTGCATCGAGATATTGCGGGAAGGTCTCCCAGTCCCAGGTGAGTCCTTCGGCGAGTGCAGTGCCCGGAATGTCCTCCACACCTTCGAGCATGTTGATGAGGTAGTCGTGTTGTTCCTGGGTCGGGATCGCCGGCGCGAAGCCCACGCCGCAGTTGCCCATCACGATCGAGGTCACTCCATGAATCGACGACGGAGCCAGGATCGGGTCCCAGGTGGCCTGCCCGTCGAAGTGGGTGTGGATGTCGACGAAGCCCGGGGTGACCACCAGGCCGTCGGCGTCGATCTCCCGGGCGGCCGAACCCTGGACGGACGGTTCGACGGCGGTGATCAGACCGCCCGAGACCGCCACGTCGGCCCGGCGGACCGGGGCCCCGGTGCCGTCGACGACGGAGGCGTTGCGGATGACCAGATCGTGCTCGCTCATGAGGTCATTCTGACCCATTCCCCGGGTGGGGGCACGAGGTCGGACCCTCCGAGCCGGGTTTCTGGCGCGGGTTCTTGACCTATGCGGTGAAAAATCATCACCAGAACACCGGGGGTGGGGGCGTGACTTGAGTCATTAAGGCTCAAGTGTGGGGGATTCCGGGTTGGCGGATGGGGGAGGACCCGCTAACTTGACACGCACCGACGCAGGTTTCGAATCCCCCCGAGAAACCTGCGTCGGTCCAACAACCCGAGCCGGCCCGCTGGCTCACTACCCAGGAGGGTTCCCATGCCCAAGGCAGTCGGTATCGACCTCGGCACCACCAACTCCGTCGTCTCGGTCCTCGAGGCCGGCGACCCGGTGGTCATCCCCAACTCCGAAGGTGCACGCACCACCCCGTCGGTCGTCGCGTTCTCCAAGGCCGGCGAAGTCCTCGTGGGTGAAGTCGCCAAGCGTCAGGCCATCACCAACCCCGACCGTACCTTCCGCTCGATCAAGCGCTTCGTCGGCACCAACTGGAAGAGCGAAGACATCGACGGCAAGAAGTACACGCCG
>SYCI01000129.1 GCA_005787035.1 Actinomycetota bacterium
ATCAGTCGTCAGCGTTACTTCGGCGTTCCGGTGCCGGTGTGGTACCAGGTCGATGCCGCGGGCGACACCGACTACGACCATCCGATCATCCCGTCCGAAGACTCGTTGCCGATCGACCCGTCGTCCGACGTTCCACCCGGCTACACCGCCGACCAGCGCGGAGCACCCAACGGATTCATCGGCGATCCCGACGTGATGGACACCTGGGCCACGTCGTCACTGTCGCCGCAGATCGCCGCGCGTTGGGGCGAGTCCGGTGACCTCATGGCGCGCGTGTTCCCCATGGATCTGCGCCCGCAAGGTCACGACATCATCCGCACGTGGCTCTTCAGCACCGTGGTTCGCTCGAACTTCGAGCACGACTCGCTCCCCTGGACCAACACGGCACTCTCGGGCTGGATCCTCGATCCCGATCGCACGAAGAGGTCGAAGTCGAAGGGCAACGTCGTCACACCGCTCGATCTCTTCGACAAGTTCGGCTCCGATGCCGTGCGCTATTGGGCCGCATCGGCCCGACCGGGAGTCGACACCGCGTTCAGCGAGGAGCAGATGAAGGTCGGCCGCAAGTTGGCCACCAAGTTGCTCAACGCGAGCAAGTTCGTGCTGGGGTTCGGTGAGCCACCGGCCGGTGCACGACCGACCTCCGACCTCGACCGCGCGATGCTCGCCCGCGTCGCCGACACGATCGACGAGGCAACGGCTGCCTTCGAGGCCTACGACTACGCGCGGGCCCTCGAACGAACCGAGTCGCTCTTCTGGTGGTTCTGCGACGACTACGTGGAACTCGTGAAAGGTCGCGCTTACGGCGCGCAGGGTGAAGACGGCACGGCATCAGCCCAGGCCGCACTGCGTCTCGCACTGTCGGCCCTGCAGCGTTTACTCGCGCCGTTCATCCCCTTTGCCACCGAGGAAGTGTGGAGCTGGTGGCAGAACGGATCGGTACACCGCGCGTCGTGGCCCCAGCGCTCCGAACTCGGCGACGTCGGCGATGCGTCCACGATCGACGCGATCGGCGAAGTACTCGCCCAGATCCGGCGTAGCAAGACCGAAGCCAAACGTTCGCAGAAGACGGTCGTCGCCGAAGCGAACGTCACGGCGACGACTGCACACATCGACGCGATCCGCACGGCCCAGCCCGATCTCTCCGATGCCGGCAGCGTGCGCACATGGTCGTTCACAGCCGATGAGAGTGCGAGTGCGCCGGCCGTGGTGACGGCTCTCGCCGACGACGAGCCGAACACCTGATCTCCCCCGTCACCTTCGTACCGGTAGTTTGATCAGTCTGTGAGCGACTCCCCCACACGTCGACGCCGCACGTGGCCACAACGCATCGTGCTCGTGGTCAACCTCGTGGTGATCATGTCGTGCTTCGTCGCCGCCGGTGTGCTGTATTACGGCAGCGAGAAGGCCAACGACCGCAAGGTCGTGAGTCTCGCCAACGTCACCAAACTCACGGTGCCCGGCTCGAGCGTCCCCGGGATCACGCCCGATTCGAGCCCCGACGAAACTCTCGTGGCCGGTCCGGTCGACATGACCGCGCGGAACTTCCTCATCACCGGCAGCGACAACGGCGCGTGTGTCGACGCCGATTCTCCCTATGCCGCGGCCTTCGGTAACCGCAGCGGTCTCGGTGAGCGCGCCGACACGATCATGATCCTGCGGCTCGACCCCACGACCAACGCCGCCGCGGTTCTTTCGTTCCCGCGCGACCTCTGGGTCAAGATCAACGGCAAGACCTCGCGCAGTCGGATCAACAGCGCGTTCAACCGCGACGATCCCAACACACTGGTGCTCACCATCTGGGACAACTTCAAGATCCCGGTCGACCACTACGTGAACGTCGACTTCTGTGCGTTCAAGCAGATCGTCGATGCCGTCGGTGGCGTGCGGGTTCCGTTCGCCACTCCCATTCGCGACCGCAACACGAACCTGCTCATCGAGAACCCGGGTTGCCACACCTTCGGCGGTGAAGAGGGCCTCGCCTACGTGCGTTCCCGCAAACTTCATTACTACGACAGCAAGTCGAAGTCGTGGAAGGAAGATCCGGCCTCCGATCGCGGTCGCATCTCTCGTCAGCAGGACTTCTTGCGGCGCGCGTTGCAGAAAGCCCTCGACAAGGGGGCCGGCAATCCCACCGTCGCCAAACAACTCATCGACGCGGCGTTGCAGTACGTGATCCTCGACGATCAGCTCACCCCGGGACGTCTGCTCGAACTCGCGCAAGCCATGCGCGACCTCGACCCGGCCACCATGAAGACCTACCAAATCGAGGGCCTCGGCAAGATGATCAACGGCCAGTCGGTGATCGAGCCCAAACTCACCTCCGACAACATGAAGGCCGTTCTCTCGGTGTTCCAGGGTCAGGCCCGTTTGGTCGACGCCCCCGAGCAACTCCTGCAAGTCGAGACGACCACCACGTCCACTACGAGCCCGCGCGCCAAGACCACGACGACGGTGGCGGGCACTGCGTCGGCCGTGACCACATCGACTGCTGCCGTGAGCACGTCGTCGACGTCGAGCCTTCCGCCGGTGTACGTGGAGTCCGATGAGATCGGCATCCTGCCGACCGACGACCCGGCCTGTCGCTAGTCGCCCAGAACCGTCTGAATGGCGGCGGGTACGTCGCTCGGACCTTCCACTGTGGTGATCCGGGCACCGATGCGCGAGGCGAGTGCCCGTGCTTCCAGATCGTCGCCGGCCGGTGCGACGATCACGACTTCGTCGAGTGATCGTGCGGCCGCTTCCACGTCACCTTCCACATTGGCCCGACAATCACTGAGCACGATCGTGATACGTCGTCCGGCCCGTGATCGCGACAACTGATCGCCGGCGGCTCGAAGTGCTCCGGCTAGATCAGTCGTGCCGAAACCACGCAGTGCGAGCACATCGTTGACCACCGTTTCGCCGCCTTTGCTCGAATCCTGGCTCTTGGCGACCACGACGTCCTTGCCGAAGGTGACCACGCTGTAGTCGGCCGGACTCCGCCACGCAACGGCGGCGGCGGCCATGGCCGATGTGGCGAGTGGTTTGCCACCCATCGAACCACTGCGGTCCACGAGCAACGACAACGCGGTACCGGGCCGCACCCACGAGCGAATCTTCAGGCCTTCGGGATCCACGGCCGAACGCGCGGCGCGAGCGTCGACGATCGCACCGAGCGACGCATCGAGATCCACATCGCCGGCGTCGGGTCGATACGGCATGGTGGCCATCTTGCCGATTCCTCTTGGGCGCACCGGCCCGCGCCGCGAGACGTCGAGAAAGAGGCGGCCGGCCAGTCGCTTGGCGAGTTCGCGCAACTTCTGATCGGTGGCGCCGGTGAGATCGGCGAGCAGCGCGAGCATCGCGTCGGGGTCGTCATCGAGCCCTTCTTCCACGGCGGCTTCGTCGAGTTCACCCACTTCGGGAGACACCTGTTCGAACTGCGGGTTCTGCGCGAGTTCACGTCGCGAGATCGTGCGCTTCGACGCCTCGGCCACCGCGTCATCGGCGGCCGCACCTTCCTTGGCTAGCGGGTCGCCCCCGTCGGGGCGTTCGCTTTTCCCGCGCCACCAGTGGCCGCGGGCTCGAACACCTCGCTCCACAATTCGGTGATCACGTCTTCGGAGGTGCGAGTGCTGCCTTCACGGACGCGCACCCGACCCGACAACGCCACCAGGGCGGCGTCGAGTGACACCGACTTGTCGGTCACCGACGAACCACGCACACCAGCGAGCGACGACGCAACGGCGGCCATGTCGATCGCGCCGCGTACCGACGACCCGACGCGCAGGTCGGAGTGCGCTCGAGTGCGACGGACGAGATCGACGACCTTGGTCAGCCAGCCGGCGGGTAGGTCACGACCATCGCGACCCGCGATGCGCTCTTCGTCGGCCGCCGACTGGTAACCCATCGACACCCGGCACACACGGTCGTAGACCGCGCCCGAGATGCGCGCGGTGCCCACGGCGTCGAACGGGTTCATGGCGGCAACCAAACGGAAACCAGACGCCGCGGCCACCCGGCCGTAGCGCGGGACATTGAGTTCACCTTCGCTCATCACCGTGATGAGAACGTTGAGGGTCTCCTCCGGGATGCGATTGATCTCTTCCAC
Source organism: Actinomycetota bacterium (assembly GCA_005787035.1). Lineage (GTDB taxonomy): Bacteria > Actinomycetota > Acidimicrobiia > Acidimicrobiales > Ilumatobacteraceae > Casp-actino8. Next base: position 4,094 of record SYCI01000129.1, read on the forward strand.
GTAGAGCAACGCACCATCGCGCAGTGCAGTCACGAGCGGACCGTCCACGAAGACATCGGCGTCGTAACCCTCGTTCAGTACGCGGGCCGGATCGAAGTGACCGACGAGTCGCGCGGGCGTGAGTTCGGCGTTGCCCTCCACGAACACGAAGCCGATGCCGAGCCCGTTGGCCACGGCGCGCAGAAGCGTGCTCTTGCCGGTGCCCGGCGGGCCTTCGAGGAGCACGTGTCGGCCGGCGTCGAGCGCGGCCACCACGAGTTCGACTTCGCGACGACGACCGACCACCGCGTCGTCGAGGGACGCGAACAGAGAGCCCCGGTCGGAGTTGCTCATCGAGGACGACTCACTTGTTGACGATCACACCACGGATGTTGGTGCCCTCGCGCATCGCCTCGTAACCCTCGTTGATCTGATCGAGGGTGTAGGTCTTGGTGATGAGCTCGTCGAGCTTCAACTGACCGGCGCGGTACATGTCGAGGAGGGCGGGGATGTCGGCGCGCGGGTTGAGCGAGCCGAAGATCGTTCCCTTGATCTCCTTGTTCCACATGGCCAACTGGAAGAGGTTGACCGACGCGGTCTCGGAGGTCATGGGCGAGATGGCGGTGACGACGATCGTGCCGCCCTTGCCGGCGAGGTTCATGCCCTCGGCCATCATCTCGCCGTGCAACACACCCGGGGTCATGATCACGCGGTCGGCCATCTGGCCGTACGTCATCTCCATGACCGGCAGCATGGCTTCGGCCATCGATGCGTACGTGTGCGTGGCGCCGAACTCCATGGCCTTCTCACGCTTGAACTCGAGCGGATCGACGGCGATGACGCGCTTGGCGCCGGCCATCTTGGCGCCCTGCACGGCGTTCATGCCGATGCCGCCGCAACCCACGACCACGACGGTGTCACCGGCCTGCGTGCCGGCGCGATTGGCGGCCGAGCCCCATCCGGTGGCCACACCGCACGACACGAGCGCGACGCACTCGAGCGGGATGTCCTTTTCGACCTTGATGATCGACTGCTCCGAGACACACGCGTATTCGGAGAACGTGCCGAGCTTGGCCATGAGGGTCACGGGCTTGCCCTTGGCGAAGTGGCGGTGAGTGTCGTCGGTGATCATGCCGCCGATGAAGGTCTTGGCGCCGTTGTCACAGAGGTTCTGGCGACCAGTCGAGCAGTAGCGGCAACGACCGCACGACGGAACGAACGAGGCCGACACGTGATCGCCCACCTGAACCGAGGTGACACCAGGTCCGACTTCCACGACCACACCGGCGCCTTCGTGGCCACCGATGATCGGGAAGAAGTCGGTGATGCCCATGAGCTCCCACGCCTCCTTGGGCGGAACCATGTCACCGGTGACGAGATGCTCGTCGGAGTGGCACATGCCAGCGGCCCGCCAATGCACGAGAACTTCGCCGGCCTTGGGCGGATGGACTTCGATCTCCTCGACGCTCCACGGCTGATTCATGCCCCACAGAACGGCGGCCTTGCTCTTACGGACTCCCGACATGGTGGTCACCCCCGGTTCGGCCCCGACCCTTCGGGGCTCACGCCCGAAACGCTAGCCAACCCCGTTCCGAACCCCCTCACCCCCGTTGTTCTGGTAATGATTTTTCACCGCATGGGTCAAGATCTGACACCAGAAAACGGTCCGGAGCCGGTGGGGTCAGTCGTAGACGAGGACACCGCGGATGTTCTCGCCCTTGCGCATCGCCTCGTAGCCGTCGTTGATGCCCTCGAGCGGGTAGGTGCGGGTCACCAGACCATCGAGGTCGAGCTGACCCTCGCGATACAGACCGGCCAACTTCGGGATGTCGGCGCGGGGGTTGCCCGAACCGAACAGCGATCCGACGACCTGCTTCTCCATGAGGGTCACATCCAGCAGGTTGATGTTGGCGGTCATTTCGAGCGCCGGGTGGATGTTGGTCACCACCACGCGACCACGCTTGGACGCCAGCGCCATCGCCTCGGCCAGAACCTGACCGTCGCCCACACCCATGGTCATGATCACCTTGTTGGCCATGGTGCCCCACGTGATGTCCTGCAGGAGCGGAAGGGCTTCGGTCATCGACGACGCCGTGTGCGTGGCACCGAACTCCATGGCCTTCTCGCGCTTGAACTCGATCGGATCGATGGCCACGATGCGCTTGGCGCCCGCGAGGCGCGCACCCTGGATCGCATTGGCGCCGATACCGCCCACGCCCACGACCACCACGGTGTCACCGGGCTTCGATTGCGCCGCGTACACAGCCGAACCCCAGCCGGTGACCACACCACATCCGAGAAGGCACATCTTGTCGAGCGGCAGATCGTTGTCGACCTTGATGCAGCTCGCCTCGTTGACCACCGTGTGATGCGCGAAGGTTCCGAGCAGGCACATGAGGCCGAGGTCCTGACCGCGCGCATGATGACGCGCGCCACCGTCGGTGATCTGACGTCCGCCACCCATGAGCGCGCCGAGGTCGCACAGGTTCTGATGACCCGTGGAGCAACTCGCGCAACGTCCGCACGACGGAATGAAGCCGAACACCACGTGGTCGCCGGGCGCCAGCCAACTCACGCCCGGCCCGACTTCCTTCACGACACCGGCGCCCTCGTGACCACCGATGATCGGGAGGGCGAAGGGCAGATCGCCGGTCATGAGGTGCTCGTCGGAATGGCACATCCCCGACGCCTTCAACTCGACCAGAACCTCGCCGGCCTTGGGGGGATCGAGTTCGATCTCCTCGACACTCCACGGCTTGCCGACTTCCCATAGAACTGCGGCCTTGGTCTTCATGGTCTCCCCTGTTCGACCGGGTGGCCGCCCCCATGACGACCACACAACACCGAGAACGGTAGCCCCCTCGCCGAGGTTCAGTTGTACGCTTCTCGCATGGACACCACCGCGACCCCCATCGTGACCGACGAGTCGGAGGCCGAGGCCGCCCCCGTCGCCGCGTCCACCCCCGCCCCCGCCGACGAGCTCCTCATCGAAGAGATCTCGATCGACGGCATGTGCGGCGTCTACTGAGCCCCACTCCCCGGATCGGCGAGTCCCCGTGTCGGTTGCGCTCGACTCCGCCCTCGAACTGCACCCCCAGGTGGCCGTGCGTCCCGAACCCTTCGGAGCCCTCGCGTACCACTACGGCAACCGACGCCTGATCTTCTTGAAGCATCCCGACGTCGTGCGGGTGGTCGAGACCCTCGGCGCCCACGAGTCGCTCCGCGACACGCTCGACGCCTGTGGCGTGAGCGCCGATCGGTGGCCGTCGTTCGTGTCGGCCCTCACGTCCCTCGAATCATCGGAGATCGTCCGTGAGCGCGCTCGTTGACCAACTGAAGCGCGGACTCGACGCGCCCATCTGCCTCACGTGGGAACTCACGTATGCCTGCAACCTGCAGTGCATCCACTGCTTGTCGTCGAGCGGCCAACGCGACCCGCGCGAACTCAGCACCGACGAAGCCAAGCGAGTGATCGACGAACTCCGCGATCTCCAGGTGTTCTACATCAACATCGGTGGGGGCGAGCCGATGGTCCGCCGCGACTTCTTCGAACTCGTCGAGTACTCGGTCGGCAACGGCATCGGTGTGAAGTTCTCGACCAACGGCGCGTTCATCGACACCGACAAGGCACGTCGGCTCGCAGCCATGGACTACCTCGACATCCAGATCAGTCTCGATGGTGCCGACGAAGCCACCAACGATGCGGTACGCGGTATCGGCTCGTACCGCATGGCGCGTACGGCCATGGACAACCTCGCGGCCGCCGGTTTCGGACCCTTCAAGATCTCGGTCGTCGTCACGCGCCAGAACGTGCCACAACTCGACGACTTCAAGAGACTCGCCGACTCCTACGGTGCGCAACTTCGCGTCACGCGCCTGCGCCCGGCCGGGCGCGGTGCCGACTCGTGGCACGAACTGCATCCGACACTCGGTCAGCAGCGCGAGATCTACGACTGGCTCATGGCCAACGGAGAGAACGTCCTCACCGGCGACTCGTTCTTCCATCTGAACGCGCTCGGCGATCCGCTCCCCGGACTCAACATGTGCGGGGCCGGCCGGGTGGTGTGCCTGATCGACCCCATTGGTGATGTGTACGCGTGTCCGTTCGTGATCCACGACGAGTTTCGAGCCGGCAACGTGCGCGAGGCCGGCGGCTTCGCCAAGGTCTGGAAGGAAAGCGATCTCTTCGTCTCGTTGCGCGAACCGCAATCGGCCGGTGCGTGCGCATCGTGCGGGGCATTCGACGCGTGCCAGGGCGGCTGTATGGCAGCCAAGTTCTTCACCGGTCTCCCGCTCGACGGGCCCGACCCCGAATGCGTCGGTGGAGATGGTGAACACGCGCTGCAGTCGGTGATCCCCGGGTCGGCACCCAAGCCGGCCATGGACCACACCAAGCCGGTGCGCCTCACCGCCAAGCCACTCGTCCGCCGCTGATGCAGATTCTCCAGCCGCTCGAGATCGGCGCTCGTCGGTCGCCATCACGACTCATGTTCGGCCCGCACGTGACCAACCTGGGTGATGACGATCGCTCGATCACCGAGCGCCACGTCGCCTACTACGCAGCCCGCGCGCGTGGTGGCTGCGGAGTGATCGTGATCGAAGGCGCGAGTGTGCACGAGAGCGACTGGCCCTACGAGCGCGCGCCACTCGCCAACCGCTGTGGTGAAGGATGGAAAGCCGTTGGCGCGGCCGTGCACGAACACGGTGCGCTCGCCATCGCCGCTCTCGATCATGCGGGTGGCCAAGGGTCGTCGGCGTATTCGCAACGTCCACTGTGGGCGCCATCGCGCGTACCCGAGGTCAACACGCGTGAAGTTCCGAAGTGGATGGAAGAAGCCGACATCGCGGCCGTGATCGATGGTTTCGGTGAGGCCGCTGCGGCCGCCGTGGCCGCCGGCCTCGACGGCGTGGAGATCAACGCCGGCCAACACTCTCTCGTTCGCCAATTCATGTCGGGACTCACCAACCATCGCGGCGACCAGTGGGGAGCCGACAAGTTGTTGTTCGCCCGCACCGTGATCGCCACCGTGCGCCAACGCCTCGATCTCTCGGGCACACCGCGGCCGATCCTCGGACTCCGACTCTCGTGTGACGAACTCGCTCCGTGGGCCGGCATCACACCCGAGATGGCACCGGGAATCGCAGCCGATCTCGGCGCGGCCGGAGTCGACTACTTGGTGGTCGTGCGCGGCTCGATCTTCTCGGCCGAGAAGACGCGGCCTGACTTCCACGAGCCCACCGGATTCAACATCGATGTCTGCCGCGCCGTGAAGGCCGCGGTGCCCGATTCGGTGGCCGTATTCCTCCAGGGATCGGTGATCGACGTAGGTCAGGCCGAGTGGGCGATCGGCGATGGCGTGTGCGATGGCGTGGAGATGACCCGCGCTCACATCGCCGATCCCGAAATCGCCGTGAAGGTGCAGTGGGACAAGACCGATCGCATTCGTCCGTGCATTCGCTGCAATCAGGCCTGTCAGGTTCGCGATGCACGCAATCCGATCGTGTCGTGTGTGGTGGAGCCGTCGTCGGGGCACGAGAAGAACGACCCTCACTGGTACGACGCCACGACGATGCCGCGGAAAGTTCTCGTGATCGGTGGCGGACCGGCCGGACTCGAAGCGGCGCGAGTGGCCGCCACACGGGGCCATCAGGTGACGATCGCCGAGGCGACCTCGGAAGTCGGTGGCGTCGCGCGCCACGCCGGACCGGGTCGGACGTTCGTCGACTGGCTCGAGAACGAGGTCCGCGGACTCGGAGTCACCGTGCTGACCGACGTGACCCCGGATCGACTCGCCGAACTCGTCGCCGCCCACCAATCGGTCGTTCAGGCCACGGGTAGTCGTCGAGGTGTTCCCGACTACTCGATCGAGTCGGGCGCGACGGTGATCGATGTCGCCGATGTTCGGCGAGGAACCACTTCGCTTCCCGCCGCGGGCACGGTCGTGATTCTCGACCCGATCGGCGGCCCGATCGGCGTCGCGCTTGCCGAGGAATTGGGCGAACGGGCCGTCCTCGTCACGCCCGACAACATCGCCGGTAACGAACTCTCGCGCACCGGCGATCTCGCTCCGGCCAACGTGCGGCTCGCACAACGTGGTGTCGTCGTGGAGCGGCGGGCCATCGTGCGGACCGTCGAAGCGACTGTCAACGGAGCTCACGTTCGGATACAAGACCGTTTCTCGGGTGAGACGAAACAGATCGAGGCCGCTGCAGTAGTGGACGCCGGTTTCCGCCTGCCCAACGAACTCGTCAGTGATGCGAGCGGTGGATCAATCGGAGTCGCGATCGGTGACTGCGTCGCACCGCGCACGATCCTCGAAGCGGTTCTCGAAGCACGCCGCGCCGCGCTCGCGATCTGATCAGAGTCGGCGCAGACGCTCGAACACATCGGTGCTCGTCACGTCGATCACGTCGAGGATCGAGCCGTCCGCCACCAGACTTTCGAGCAGCGCGCCTCCGCTCGCCCGTTCGGGCATCCCGGCCGTGAAAACAACGATCGGCTGACCAAGAGCCGATTTCGCCGCCGCCGATCGACCGAACGCTCGCCACAACACATCACCACGTAGCAATCCGGGGCGCACCGCGGTGTTGCCGCCGGCCAGATCGAAGTGCACGACGCGACCCGCGGGGTCGGTCGCTCGCCCACTGATCTCGAGCCCGGGCGCGACGCGAATCCCCCATTGCACGTTCGACCAACCGGCCGAGAGAAGCAGCGCCTCCACGATGTCGTGCAACGAACGCACGTCGGGCATCGAGTCACAGTCGCCTTCAGTGGCCACCCGTTCGATCGCCGTGCTCACGTACACGGGATCGGTGTCGAAGCCCACGAAACTCCGACCCGTTCGGCGCGCCGCCACCGCCGTACTGCCCGAACCCATGAACGGATCCAGCACGAGATCGCCGGCGAACGAGTAGAGGTGAATGCAACGCTCCACGAGCGACACCGGGAACGGTGCCGGGTGATTGACACGGATCGCACTCTGGGGCGCGATCTCCCACACGTCGATGGTGGCCTCGAGGAACTCGTCGGCCGGAATGGTGGACTCCGAGGGAAGTCCGGCCCGCGTCCGACGGGCCGCGCTCAACGCCCGATCGAAGCGACCCTTGCTCGCCACCACGAGTCGTTCGGTCGTGTCACGCAGTACGGGGTTCGTGGGCGAGCGATACGAGCCCCACGCACAACTACCCGACTGGCCACGTTGCTTCAGCCACACGATTTCACCGCGCATCAACATTCCGAGGTCGTCCTGCAAGATGTCGGTCACGTCGGCGGCGAGTGAACGGAAAGGTCGGCGTCCGAGGTTGGCCACGTTCACCACGATTCGTCCACCCGGTTCGAGCACGCGCCGGCACTCGGCGAGAACCTCGCGCAACATGCCGAGGTAGTCCATGTAGTCCGACGGGATGTGCCCTTCACCCATCGCCTCTTCGTACGCCTTGCCGGCGAAGTACGGCGGCGAAGTGACCACCAGACCCACCGAGTTCGACGGAATCGCACTCATGTCGCGCGAATCACCCACGAAGATCCGGTCGCGTACCGCGTCGACTGCGCTGCGATCGGCCAAGGTGTCGTCGGCCGAGATCTCCGGAGCACGGAAGCGCGCGTAGAACGCCGACGCGTCGTGACCCTCGCGTCGCGAGGCGCCGAAGGGCGATGTCGCAGTAGTGCGACGAACGCGCGGGGATTCCTCAGCCATCACGGGCAGGGTACCGACGAGTCGGTAAAGATGGAGACGTGGCCGCCGTCTTCGTGATGATTCCCTTCGCGTACCTGCTCGGGACCTTTCCGAGTGCCCTGCTCGTCGCGCGCACGCGGGGTATCGACATCACCACGTCGGGTTCGGGTAACCCCGGCGCATCGAACGTGAGCCGCGTTCTCGGTCGCAAACTCGGCATCCTCGTCTTCGTCCTCGACGGACTCAAGGGCGCGCTCTCGGTCGCCGCCGGATTCATCGCCTTCGAGTACGCCGGCGCGCTCGCGCTCGCCTGTGCCGCGGTGGTCGGCCATGTCTTCCCGATCACGCGCAAGTTCAAGGGAGGTAAAGGTGTGGCCACCGCCGGCGGATCGATGCTCGCGCTCTACCCGATCGTGAGCGTCGTGCTTCTCGCCATCTGGCTCACCACCGTGAAGCTCACCAAGAAAGCGTCGCTGGCCTCGCTCGCCATCACGATTGGTCTGCCGATCGGACTCCTGATCGTCGGACGTCCGGCCGCCGAAGTACTCACCACCGTCGGACTCGCCGCCTTCGTGATCTGGCGCCACTGGCCCAATCTGAAACGACTCGTCAAAGGTGACGAGTTGTCGATGAAGTCGCGCTAGTCAGCCGAGCGCCGGATTCTCCTGCGCGGCGGCGCGCTGCATGCGTTCCAGCGGCGCCGACCGGAAGTCGGGATGCGTCAGGATCCAGAAGCGATTCGTGACGATGGCGTCGTGCACCTGTTCGGCCACGTCGGTGGCCGGGATGCCGGTCTCCACGCCCACGTGCAACGCCTCGTTCATCATGGCGCTGATCGGATCCACGATGTCGCGTGGCTTGTCGCCCAAACGATCGCTCCACTTGATGTCGGTCATGAGGTTGGTCTTCACGAAGCCCGGGCACAGGCAACTGCAGCTCACGTTCACGCCCTTGGCCGCCAACTCGAGAAACAAGCCTTCACTGATCGCCACCACGGCGTGCTTGGTCGCGTTGTACGGACCGAAGCCCGGCATGGCCACGAGACCGGCCATCGAGGCCGTGTTCACGATGTGACCCTCGTTCTGATCGAGCATGATCGGCAGAAACGAGCGGATTCCATGCACCACTCCGTAGAGATTGATGTTCACGACCCACTCCCACACGCTCATGGGTCCGGTCCACTGATCGCCCACCCCGGCCACACCGGCGTTGTTGCACAGCACGTGCGCGGCGCCGTATTTCTCGAGTGTCCGACGAGCGAGTTCTTCCATGCTCTCGCCGAGCGACACATCGGCCACCACCGGATGCACGTCGGCCCCACCCTCGGTCAGTTCAGCCTCGGCGGCGCGGAGCTTGACCTCGTCCACATCGGCCAGGACCACCTTCATCCCCGCGGCCACGAACCGATCGGTCAGCGCCCGACCGATCCCGCTCGCCGCGCCGGTGACCACCGCAACTTTGCCCTGTAGATCCCGCATAGCCAGCCACCCTATGCGCCCCGTAGGGTCGGGGGTGATGGCCTACAAGTACCTGTGGACTCCGCTCCAGTTGGGGCCCGTGGCTGCTCGTAATCGCATCGTGTTCTCGGCACACCTCACCAATTACGCCCGCGACGGCAAGCCCACCGAACAACACGCGGCGTACTACGCGGCTCGGGCCGCGGGTGGTGCCGGGCTCATCATCACCGAGGAACATTCCACTCACCCCACTGATTGGCCCTACGAGAAACTCATCCACGGCTTCCATCAGGATGTGATCCCCGGTTACAAGCGCATCACCGACGCCGTGCATCGTCATCGCACGCCGATCTTCGCCCAGATCAACCACAACGGCGGTCAGGCGAGCAGCATGTTCAGTCGTCTGCCGGTGTGGGCGCCGTCGCCGGTGGCCGACCCCCTCTTTCGCGAAGTGCCCAAAGCGGTGTCGCATGCCGAGATCGACGAGATCGTCGCCGGCTACGCGCTCGTCGCCGAGCATTGCGCCGAAGGCGGATTCGATGGCATCGAACTGCAGTGCAGTCACTCCTCGATCGTTCGCGGGTTCCTCTCACCGGCCACCAACAAGCGCACCGACGAGTACGGAGGATCCCTTGCCAACCGGGCGCGGCTCCTCGTGGAGATCGTCGCCGCCGTCCGCCGTGTGATCGGAAACCGTCTCGCCCTCGGTGTGCGCCTCTGTGGTGACGAACTCATCGAGAACGGAACCACGATCGACGAAGCCGTCGAGGTCGCGCGCATCGTGGAAGCCACCGGACACGTCGATTACATCAACACCTCGATCGGCGTCGCCACCGCGAGCCTCTTCATGATCGAGGCGAGCATGCACATCCCGCCGGGCTACGCGATGTTCATCCCGAGCGCCATTCGCAAGGCCGTCGATCTGCCGGTGGTGGGCGTCGGTCGCTTCAAGGATCCGTTGCAGGCCGAACGCGCACTCGCCGAAGGTCACTGCGATCTCGTGGGCGTGGTGCGCGGTCAGATCGCCGATCCCGACTTCGCAGCCAAGGCCCGCGCCGGCGCGACCGACGAGATCCGGCTGTGCCTCTCGTGCAACCAAGAGTGCGTGGGTCGCATGGGTCTCAATCGCTGGCTCGGCTGCATCGAGAATCCACGTACCGGCCGCGAACACGAGTGGGCCGTCGATGGCCACGTGTCGCTCACCAACAAACCCAAGAACGTCATGGTGGTCGGGGCCGGACCGGCCGGACTCCAGGCCGCCATCGCCGCCGCGCGCAACGGCCACCGGGTCACGGTTTACGAGAAGGACGAGAAGGTCGGCGGTCAAGTGCGGTTGGCGGCCTCGGTCCCGAACCGCGCCGAGTTCGGCGACATGATCCGCAACCAGATCAATGAATGCCGGCGTCTCGGCGTCGAGGTCGTCACCGGCACCGGCGTGTGGCCCGGTTTCGTCGAAGAGAAACAGCCCGATCACATCGTCGTGGCCACCGGCGCCGAACCACAGCGGCCGTGGTGGGTCGCCGACCCCGATGCCGACGAAACCGCGCGTCGCGTCGTCGATGTGCGCGCCATCCTCGACGGATCGGCTCCACTCGGTGGTCCGCAGTCGGGCGAATCGGTCGTGGTGGTCGACGAAATCGGATTCCATCACGCCACGTCGGTGGCCGAACTCCTCGCCGATCGCGGCTGCGCCGTGGAGATCACCACACCGGGCATGGTCGTGGGTCAGGACCTCGGCATCACACTCGACATGGAGAACTGGTGGATCCGTGCCGGCGCCAAGGGCATCGTGCAGTCCACCGATCTCGTACCGATGGGGTACGCCGGCGGCGAACTCACTCTGTTGCACCATCCCACCGGCGTGAACCAGACGCGCCGACCCGACTGGGTGGTGCTCGCGGTGCCGCCGAATCCGGTCGAGTGGTTGTACAACGACCTGAAGAACGCCGGTTGGAGTGTCGAGCGCGTCGGAGATTGCGTCGCGCCGCGTCGTGCGCACGCGGCCGTGGTCGACGGCGAACGCGTCGGCTCGTCGCTCTGATCCGCTGCATCGCCGAGCAGTAGGATCTCTTCGTGCTCGCTGCTTGGGGTCCGATCGAGAATCTCACCGAGTGGCTGAAGGACATTTCGGGCAACTGGTGGTTCCTCGCCGTCATCCTCGTGATCGCCTTTCTCGACTCGGTGATCCCCGTGGTGCCGAGTGAGACCACGGTGATCATCGGTGGCGTGGCGGCCAGCGCGGCCGGCGATGCGCCGTATCCCGTGTATTTCGTGATCATCGCCGGCGCCATCGGCGCGTTCCTCGGCGACAACTTCTCGTACCAGATCGGACGACGATTCAGCGCGCGCGTCGAACGACGCGCCGAGCGCCGACCCAAGACCGCCGAACGACTCGCCTGGGCCGCCGACCAGATCGAAGAACGCGGCGGACTCCTTCTCATCACCGCCCGCTTCATTCCGGGCGGACGCACGGTCCTCACGCTGTCGTGCGGTATCACGCGTCAGTCACAGCGTTGGTTCTCCACGTGGGTGGCGGTCGCGGCCTCGTTGTGGGCCGCCTACGCATCGATCCTCGGCTACGTGTTCGGAGAGCGCTTCCAGGACAACCACACCACCGCATTCGTGCTGGCCTTCGCCGCTGCGCTCGGAATCACCGTGCTCATCGAATTCGTGCGCTGGGTCCGCAAACGCCGAGTCCGCGAAGCCGCCGAACGCACCGCAGTTTGAGTCGGTTCGGATGGCTCGGCTGTCGCTGACCGGCGTAGCCTGACCACGATGAACGCGGTCCCCGCCCTGATCGCCGTCGTGCCCGTACGCGACGGAATCCTGCCGGCCGGCGGACTCGAATCGATCTCCGAAGCCCGTGGGATCGCGCTACTGATCGGGTCGGATTGCCCCGCCGCCGTGGAGTCCGCGCGGGGCGTCGCCCGACGGGTGTTCACGGTCGAAGCCACCGACCAATCTCCCGCGATTCTCGGTCGGGTCGCCGCCGAAGCGATCCGTCGATCGCTCCCCGATCATTCGGTGGTGGTGCCGGCCTCGCCCGACGGACGCGATCTGGCCCCGCATCTCGCGCTCGCTCTCGGTCGTCCGCTGCATTCGGGAGCCATCGAAATCCGCGCCGACGAAGTCCGACTCGCGCGCCAGGGTGGACTCGCCATCGCACCGGTGCGAGTGGAAGGTCCCTTCGTCGCCACGTTGCAGCCCGGCATTCGCGGTGTCGATTTCGTCGCCGACACGACTCTCGAGCACGCGCCCCTCTCCATCAGCGCTCCGACGACCGGGCATTCGGTGGTGTCGGTGGAGGTTCGTCCCCCCGACGCATCCACCATGGACCTCGCCGAAGCACCCCGTATCGTCGGTGGTGGCGCCGGACTCGACAGCGATGCGCGATTCGCGATGCTCGCCGAGGTTGCGGCCTCGCTCGACGCGTCGATGGGTGTCACGCGCGTCATCACCGATCGCGGCTGGGCCACGCACGAACGTCAGATCGGAACCACCGGCGTCGTCGTGGATCCGCGGCTTTACATCGCGTTCGGCATCAGTGGCGCCGTGCAGCACACGAGTGGCCTCGGTCAGCCGGCGCACATCATCAGTGTGAACACCGATCCGCACTGCCCGATGATGCAGATGGCCGACCTCGCGATCGTCGCCGACGCCAATGAAGTTCTCGTCGCTCTCGCCCACGAAGTCACCCCGGTGAGTCCGTCATGAGTCGCTTCGATGCCGATGCGATCGTGGTGGGTGCCGGTCCGGCCGGATCGTGCGCCGCGCTTGCACTCGCCCGCGCCGGCAAGAACGTGATCCTCGTGGAGCGCGGCCCGTTCGCCGGCTCGAAGAACATGTACGGCGGCGTGGTGTACCCGCGCATCCTCGACGAACTCGTCCCCAACTGGTGGGAAACCGCTCCCGTTCAACGTTGGGTCGTACGGCGATCGACCATGATCCTCGCCGACGACAACGCGTTCACGATCGACTACCGCACACCTTCGTGGGGTCGCCCGCCCTACAACGGCGCCACCGCGTACCGACCCGACTTCGATCACTGGTTGTCTCGACAGGCCGTGGCCGCCGGCGCCACTCTCGTCACTTCCACCACCGTCACCGGCTTGCTGCGCGATCCGGCCGGACGGGTGAACGGCGTCCGCACCGATCGACCCGACGGAGATCTCAGCGCACCGATCGTCATCGCCTGCGATGGCGTGAACAGTTTTCTGGCCAAGGAAGCCGGTCTCTACACGGCAACCGACGCCGCGAACTTCACGGTCGGTGTGAAGGAAACCCTCGCCCTCCCTAGGTCGGTGATCGAAGAACGTTTCGGTGTGCGCGACGACCACGGCGTGGACATCGAGATCCTCGGTGGCACGTCCGGTGTGAACGGCGGCGGATTCATCTACACCAACCTCGAGACGGTCTCGCTCGGTGTGGTGTTGAAACTCCCCAAACTCACGGCGCAGTCGAAGCGACCTGAGGAGATCATCGCCGGGCTCAAACGTCATCCGGCCATCGCACCGCTCATCGAAGGCGCGACCGTACAGGAGTACTCGGCCCACGTGATTCCCGAGGCAGGTCTCTCGATGATGCCGACCATGGTCACCGACGGAATGCTCGTGGCCGGCGACGCCGCTGCGTTGTGTCTCGCGGCCGGTATCTGGCTCGAAGGTGTCAACTTCGCCATGGCGAGCGGCATGTACGCCGGGCGCGCGGCGGCAGCGGCGATCGACCAAGGAGACGTGAGCGCCAAGGGACTCGCCGGCTACACGAAGCTCCTCGAGGAATCCTTCGTGCTCGCCGACCACCGCAAGTTGAAGGACATCCCGGGCTTGGTGCTCTCCGATCGCGTGCAACAGAAGTACCCGGGTTTCGTCACGTCGGTGATCGAGCGCGTCTTCCGGGTCGACAACCCCAACCCGAAGCCCGGACTGCGTCGCATCGTGCGCGAAGAACGCAAACGCGCCGGCATCAAACTCGGCGACCTCCTTCGGGACGGCTGGAAGGGAATGCGAGGGTTCGGCTGATGGATTTCAAGATCGCACGCGACGACACCTGGCCCGAGATCTCCTTCGAGGAACGCATCGGCACCGCCGAGTTCCGGATTCACGAGCGCGCCCACATCGTGGTCGACGGCGACACGTGTCGGGGTTGCTCCACGCGCGAATGCGTGGTGGCCTGCCCGGCCAATCTCTTCGTGCCAACCAGCGACGGCGGCATCTTGTTCAACTACGAGAACTGTTTCGAATGCGGAACCTGTTATCTCGTGTGCAACAAGGAAGGCGCGATCTCCTGGAACTATCCCGAGGGCGGCTACGGCGTCGTCTTCCACCGGACCTGAGATCGCCATGATCGCCGTCTGCCTCAAGTGGGTCCAACCGCACGGCGCGGCCGATGACCGCTTCGCCGGCATCTCGGCCGCCGATCAATCGGCCCTCGAACTCGCGCTGCGTACTGCCGAGGCTCGCGGCGACGAAGTGCTGGCTGTCACGGTCGGCCCGGTGGGCGCCGAACGCGCGTTACGAGATGCCCTCGCGTGTGGCGCCACCCGTGCCGTGCGCATCGCCACCGAACCCGGCGTGAGCAGTCTGCGCACGGCCACTGCATTGGCGGCCGAAGTCGACGCCGCCGATGTGGTGTGGTGCGGCGACTACTCGGCCGACCGCGGATCGGGATCGGTGCCTGCCTTCCTCGCCGCGCGGCTCGGTATCGACCAAGCGCTCGGTCTCATCGACATCGAGATCAACGGCAACGGCTCGCACATCCGCGCCGTCCGCCGACTCGACGGCGGTCGCCGCGAAGTTCTCAGTGTCACCGGTCGGGCCGTGTTGTCGGTGGAAGGATCGACCGCGCGTCTGCGTCGCGCTCCCCTCCGTTCGGTGATCACCGCCGACGCGGCGTCGATCACCGTTCGTCCGCTCGAATCTCCCGACATCTCGGCGGCGGATCTCGTCCCGTACCGACCACGTGCGCGCGTGTTGCCGGCGCCAGCCAGCGCCAACGCGCTCGACCGTGTGCGGGCCCTCACCGACACCGGTGCCGCCCCGAGCCGGACCGAGACCGTCGTGCTCGAACCGGCGGCGGCCGCGCGCCGGATCCTCGACGCACTGCGCGACTGGGGATATCTGACATGACGTGGACATCGGTGGCCGCGATCGAGTCGCCGATCCTCGTGATTCCGGTCGGTTCATTCGAACAACACGGTCCACATCTCCCCCTCGACACCGACACGCGCATCGCCCACGCTCTCTCGGCCCGCATCGTGGAGGCCTTCGCCCCGCGCGCGATCCTCGGCCCGACGATCACCGCGAGTGCCAGCGGCGAGCACGACGGATTCCCGGGCACGGTGTCGGTCGGGACCGATGTCACCATTCGAACCTTCGTCGAGATCTCCCGCTCGGCCGACTGGTCCGATGGTGTGGTGTTCGTGAACGGTCATGGTGGCAACGCCGAAGCGATCGCTGCCGCGCGCGCGATCATCGCCGACGAAGGTCGACGCGCTCTGTTCTGGTCGCCCACCGCGGCGGCCGACGACGATCTGCACGCCGGACGCACCGAGACGTCGGTTCTGCTGTACCTCGACCCGAAGGTCGTCGATCTCGATCGTCTCGAGTCCGGTAATACGCAGCCGGTCGCGGAGATCGCCCCGGCTCTGCGCAACGGTGGCGTGAAGTCGGTGAGTCCCAACGGAGTGCTCGGTGATCCGCGGACTGCCTCGGCCGATCACGGTTGGCGATTGTTCGAGCGTTGGCTCGGCGAACTCGACGCCGCCATCCGATCCTGGCGGAACTGATGAACATCTCGACGCGTCGCTTCCGAATCGATTCGTCGTGGTGGCGCCATCGCTCAACAGCGGGTGACACGCTCGTGGCCGGTTCGCCGGTGCGGCTCTTCCGACTCGGCGCGGAAGGGTCACGTCTCGCCGATGTGCTCGAGACCGATGGCGGCGTGCCCTCGGGCACCGAATCACTCGCCGAAAGATTCCTCGATGCCGGTGCGATCCACCCGATCGTGACCGACTCCGCTCTCTCACCAATCGCCGTCACCGTGGTGATTCCCGCCCATGACGAAGAACCCGCGATCATCGCTGCGCTCGTGCAGCAGGTGAACGCCGCGGCGCGAGTGATCGTGGTCGATGACGGCTCGGCCCGGCCTCTCGGTCCGATCGAAGGTGCCGAGGTGATACGACGCGATGCGGCCGGCGGGCCGGCGGTGGCGCGCAACACGGGCACGGCGCGGGCCACGACCGAGATCGTGCTCTTCCTCGATGCCGACACCGAATGGGATCCGGCTTGCTGGACCACCGTGCTCGGTCACTTCGACGACGAGCAGGTCGGAATCGTCGCGCCACGTGTGGCGAGTCGTCCCGGTACCGATCTGGTGGCGCGTTACGAGATCACCGACTCGCCACTCGATCTCGGCCCCGAACCCGCACGCGTGCGCGCCGGTTCACGCGTGTCGTACGTGCCTTCGGCGGCACTCCTCGTTCGACGTGCGGTTTTCGAATCCCTCGGCGGCTTCGATGAATCACTTCGCTACGGCGAGGACGTCGACTTCGTCTGGCGCGCG
>SYCI01000130.1 GCA_005787035.1 Actinomycetota bacterium
CGTGGTGTTCGACAAGGTTCAGGACAACATCAAGCGTTTCGAGGCGTCGCGTACCCCCGTGGCCGACATCGTCAACGTCTCGACCAATCAGGTTCTGATGCGGTCGATCAACACCAGCGTCGCCGCCATCCTCCCGGTGCTGTCTCTCCTGGTGCTCGGGTCCGAGATCCTCGGGGCTGTCGCTCTACGCGAATTCTCGATCGCCTTGTTGGTCGGCATCACGACCGGCGCCTACTCGTCGATATTCATCGCCACACCGTTGCTCGCCGTTCTGAAGGAGCGTGAGCCCCGGTTCAAGAATCTTCGCGGCGAACACACCACCGGGGATCTCCTCGTCCAGATGGTGATCTCGGGTCACGCTGTCTCGTCGCGTTCACGACGGTCGGAGAGTTCGGATTCGGTGTCCGGCGCTCCCACCGCACCGGCCACCGCGAGTTCTCTCCTCACGCACCCACCCCGCCCCCGCAAGAAGCGGCGTCGGTAGCCTCTCGACATGTCCTCGGAGCGGTTCTACGACCTCGTACGGGCCATCCCTGATTACCCGCAACCCGGGGTGACGTTCCGTGACATCACACCACTTCTTGGGGACGGACCGGCCCTCAACGGCGCCATCGAGCATCTCAGCAACCGTTTTCGCGACGTGGGAGTCGACCGAGTCATCGGCATCGAGGCGCGTGGCTTCATCCTCGGCGCTCCGGTGGCCGTCTCACTCGGAGCCGGCTTCGTTCCGGTGCGCAAGGCCGGCAAGCTCCCTTGGGCCGTCGTGCGCGAGGAATATGCCCTCGAATACGGCACCGACAAACTCGAGATACATCGAGATGCCATCCATCCAGGGGAGAAGATCCTCGTGGTCGACGACGTCCTGGCCACCGGTGGAACGGCAGCCGCGACCTGTCGGCTCGCCGAAGCTCTCGGTGCCGAAATCGTCGGTCTGGCCGTCCTGATCGAGTTGTCGTTCCTCGGCGGCCGCCAAGTTCTCGGAAACCACCGCATCGAATCGGTTCTGACGTACTAGGTCGAACATGGCCACCGTGACCCGTCTCCTTCCCTGGCGACGTCAGCAGAACAGCGCGGCCGACGAGCTCTCACAGGTTCTGTCTTCCTTCCGTCGTCGCCATCCCAAGTCGTCGACCGTGGCCATGACGAAGGCCTACGAAATCGCCCGGGCGGCCCATTCCACCCAGACTCGCAAGAGCGGCGAGGGTTACATCAATCATCCGCTGGCGGTGGCTCGCATCGTGGCCGACATCGGACTCGACGAAACCACGGTGGCTGCGGCCCTCTTGCACGACGCCGTCGAGGACACCGAGATCACGTTGGCCGATGTCGAACGGGATTTCGGCTCGGAGGTCGCCGCGATCGTCGACGGGGTGACCAAGCTCGAGCGAATCCAATTCGATTCGCGTGAAGCCCAACAGGCAGCGACGATGCGCAAGATGCTCGTGGCCATGGCCAAGGATCTCCGGGTCCTGATCATCAAACTGGCCGATCGACTTCACAACATGCGCACGATCGCGTCGATGTCGCTCGACAAGCAGCAACGCATCGCGAACGAGACCCTCGAGATCTACGCTCCGCTCGCGCACCGACTCGGTATGCAAGGCCTGAAACAACAGCTGGAAGATCTGTCGTTCGCCTCGTTGTATCCCAAGCGCTACGCCGAACTCGACCATCTGGTGACCTCACGAAGCCCCGAGCGCGACATCTATCTGGCCAAGGCCATGGCCGAGGTCCGGTCGCAGCTAGCCGACCTCAACATCACCGCCGACGTGACCGGTCGCGGCAAGCATCTCTGGAGCATCTACGAAAAGATGATCCAGAGGGGCAAGGAGTTCGATGAGATCTTCGACATCGTCGCGCTTCGCGTCGTGGTCGACTCGGTGAAGGATTGCTACGCCGCCCTCGGCTGCATCCACGGCCACTGGAAGCCCGTCGTTGGACGCTTCAAGGACTACGTGGCGATGCCCAAGTTCAACCTCTATCAGAGCTTGCACACGACCGTGATCGGTCCGGGTGGCAAACCGCTCGAGATCCAGATTCGGACGCGCGAGATGCACCAGCGGGCCGAGTGGGGAGTCGCGGCGCACTGGGCCTACAAAGCGGGCCACGAGACCCCCGACGTCGACTGGCTGAACCGGATCATCGATTGGCAGAGCGATGTCGCCGATCCGGCGCAGTTCATGGAGAACCTGAAGACCGATCTCGATCAGGACGAGATCTTCGTCTTCACTCCGAAGGGACGGGTCATCTCGTTACCCCTCGAATCCTGCCCCGTCGATTTCGCGTATTCGGTGCACACCGAGATCGGAAACGCCTGTATCGGCGCCCGCGTCAACGGTCGACTCGTTCCTCTCAACCACCAGTTGAAGTCCGGCGACACGTGCGAGATCTTCACCTCCAAAGTCGAAACGGCGAGTCCGTCGCGCGACTGGCTCGAGTTCGTCGCCTCGGCCAAGGCTCGCAACAAGATCAAGCAATGGTTCACCCGTGAGCGGCGCGAGGACCTCATCGAGTCCGGTCGCGACGAATTGACGAAGGAACTACGCGCCGAACGACTGCCGGTGAATCGTGTGCTCGATGGCCCACTCACCCAGGCCGAAGCGGAGGAGTCGGGTTTCGCCGATACGGACGCGCTCCTCGCCGCCATCGGTGAGGGTGAGATCAGCGCGCGAGTGACCGCCCAGAAGATCTCGCATCGCTACAAATCGGTGGGTGCCGACGAGCGTCTGACGATGTCGGTGCTCCGTCCCAACGAACTGCGCCGCGGGGGATCACTCGTCGGGGTGCACGTCGAGGGCTTCGACGACGTCCTCGTCCGGTTGTCGAAATGCTGCACCCCCGTGCCCGGCGACGAGATCATCGGATTCATCACGCGCGGGCGCGGTGTGAGCGTTCACCGCTCCGATTGCGCCAATGCTGCGTCCCTCGCGCAGGACCAGTCAGCCCGACTCGTAGATGTGGAATGGGACGGCTCGTCCACCGGAACTCTCTTCCGCGCCGGTGTCGATGTGGTCGCTCTCGACCGAACACGACTCCTGCGCGACGTGGCGAACGCGTTGTCCGAGCAGCACGTGAACATCGTGGCGTGCAGCACGCACACCAGTAGCGACCGCATCGCCAAGATGCGCTTCGAATTCGAATTGGCCGACCCCGGACATCTGGAGAGTGTCATCCGAATGATCAAGCGCATCGACGGCGTGTACGACGCCTATCGCGTGCTCCAGAAGAGCTCCTCCTGACCGCCTCCCGGTGGTCCAATCATCGACAGCACGGACCGACCACACGGATAGCCTGAAGGCGATGGCCGAGTTCAAGACGAGTCCGGGTATGCGCGACATCCTCGACCCCGAATCCGGTCGTTGGCGTCGATTCGTCTCGGCTTTCGAACACACGGTCGAGCCGGCCGGATATCGCCAGATCATTCCGCCGCTGCTCGAAGACATCGGAGTGTTTCAAAGAGTCGGCGAGGCCACCGATGTGGTGACCAAGGAGATGTACGACTTCGTCGACAAGGGCGAGCGCCACGTGGCCCTTCGCCCGGAACAAACGGCATCGGTCTGCCGGGCGTTCGTGCAACACCGTCCGGTGACGCCCTGGAAGGCCTGGTACGCCGGCCCGAATTTTCGCTACGAGAAACCCCAGCGTGGCCGTTTCCGTCAGTTCGATCAGGTCGGAATCGAAGTCCTTGGGGCGACCGATCCGTACCTCGACGTCGAGGTCATCGCGCTCGGCTGGAACTTCCTGGCCGGACTCGGACTCCGCCGGCTCACATTGCAGATCAACAGCCTGGGCGAACCCACTGATCGGGAGAAGTTCATGAGCGCTCTGTCGGCTCACTTCACCAACGAACTCGATGCACTGTCAGTCGAGTCGCGTGCAACGTTGTCGAAGAACCCTCTTCGCGTCCTCGACTCCAAGCGTGACGAGGACCGCGAGATCATCGCCCGCGCCCCCCGTATCGCCGACTTCCACAGCGACGAAGCTCGCGCCCATTTCGCAAGTGTCCGAACGGGTCTCGAGCGTCTCGGGATTCCTTTCGTCGTCAACGAGCGCCTCGTTCGGGGACTCGACTACTACCGGCACACGACCTTCGAGTACGTGGGTGGCACCCTCGACTCGGCCCAGAACGCTCTGGGTGGCGGAGGCCGCTACGACGGCTTAGTCGAGGATCTCGGTGGTCCGCCGACACCGGGTATCGGGTTCGCGATCGGTGTCGATCGCACCCTTCTCGCCTGTGACGACGAGGGAGTGTTCGAGCCGCCGGTTTCCTCGGTGCGGGTGTTCGTCATCGACACGACCGGTGGGGCCGAGGCGCTGGTCCTCACCGACCAACTTCGGCGCTCGGGTATCTCGGCCGATCGAGCCTTCGAATCCCGAAGCATGAAGAGCCAGATGAAAGCCGCCGACCGCAGTGGGGCCGAGGTCGCGCTGATCATCGGTTCCGACGAACTCGCATCCGGTACCGTGGTGGTTCGTCCCCTCCGTGGTGGAGATCAGATCTCCGTGCACCGGGACGACCTCCTCCCAGCCCTGCAGAAAGTTCTCACATGAGCGTCGATCCCTCCCGCACCTCGCTGCGCAGCATGAAGTGCGGCGAAGTTCGCAGTCAGCACATCGGTCAGACCATCAGTTTGTGCGGTTGGGTGGCCAAGCGCCGTGAACACGGAGACAAACTCGCATTCGTCGACCTGCGGGATCACTCCGGAATCGTTCAGGTCGTGATCGACGATGGCGTGGACGTCCGCAGTGAGTACGTGGTCCGCATCACCGGAAAGGTTCGCGCCCGCCCCGAGGGCACGGTCAATACCCAGATCGCAACCGGGGAAGTCGAGATCGGGGAGTGCCAGGTCGAAGTTCTTCGCTCGGCCGATCCGCCGCCGTTCCCGATCGATGCCCGCGCCGACGACGTGGACGAGAACGTCCGCCTGCAGTACCGCTACCTCGACATCCGGCGTGAACGGATGCAGAAGAACATACGGCTGCGCGCTCGGGTCAACTCAGCGGTTCGGTCGGCCATGGAGCGTCAAGGTTTCGTCGAAGTCGAGACGCCCATGTTGGTTCCCTCGACTCCGGAGGGCGCCCGCGAGTTCCTCGTGCCCTCGCGCAAGGAACCGGGTTCGTTCTACGCGTTGCCCCAGAGTCCACAGTTGTTCAAGCAGTTGCTGATGGTGGCCGGTATCGATCGCTACAACCAGATCGCCCGCTGTCAGCGCGACGAAGACCTACGCGCCGATCGTCAGTACGAATTCATGCAACTCGATGCCGAGATGAGCTTCGTCGAACAAGACGACGTGCTCGAAGCGATCAGCGAAGCCGTTCTTTCGGCGGCCGAGGCGGTTACGGGGGAGCGTCCGCCGTCGATCGAGCGCATCACGTGGCGCGAGGCGATGGACCGCTTCGGCGTCGACAAGCCCGACCTTCGGTTCGGCATGGAACTGGTCGAGCTCACCGACGTGTTCGCCGGGACCGAGTTCAAGGCCTTCGCCGGCGCATCATCGATCAAGGGCATCCGTGTTACTGGCCGGGCCGAGGAATTCGGTCGCAACAAACTCGACGGCCTGACCGATCGAGCCAAGAAGATGGGGGCCAAGGGTCTCGTCTGGATGAAAGTCGCCGGCGATGGAAGCCTCGACTCACCGGTCTCCAAATTCCTCTCGACCACCGAACAATCAGCGGTTCTGAGTCGCCTCGAGTGCGCGCCCGGTGATCTGGTTCTCATCGTCGCCGACGAGTGGATGACCACCTGTGAGGTCCTCGGCCAATTGCGCAACGACCTCGGTCGGCCTCCTGTGCACCAGGGCCCGTACCGCTACGTGTGGGTGGTGGAGTTCCCACTCTTCGTCGGAGTCGACAAAGAGACCGGCCGCCCGAAACCCGGGCACCATCCCTTCTGTCGTCCCCACCCCGACGATCTCGACAAGTTCGAGACCGATCCGCTCTCTGTTCGCGCCCTCGCCTATGACCTCGTTCTGAACGGCTGGGAACTCGGGTCGGGCTCCATCCGAATCCACGAGCCCGAGATGCAGCGCCAGGTCTTCACGGCTCTGGGCATCAGCGAGGAGGAGGCCAACCGCAAGTTCGGCTTCTTCTTGAAGCCATTCACTTTCGGCGCACCTCCGCACGGTGGTTTCGCATTCGGACTCGACCGTCTGGTCGCGATTCTGGCCGGTGAAGAGAACATCCGCGAGGTCATCGCGTTCCCGAAGACCCAGAGCGGTCAGGACCCGATGACCAACGCCCCGACTCGGGCCGACAACAAGCAACTCGACGAACTCGGGATCCGAGTGCTGCCACCGTCGGTCTGAACGATGGCCGGGGCCACTTTCCGGGCCGGAGTGGCCATGATCGTCCGCCGCGGTGACGGACAATTGCTCGTGTTCGAGCGGCTCGATGCACCGGGATCCTGGCAACTTCCGCAGGGCGGCATCGACGCTGGAGAAACTCCGTTACGAGCCGCGTGGCGAGAACTCGGCGAGGAGACCGGACTCGATTCCGCATCGGTGAGTCTCGTCGGGGAGTGCCCGGACTGGATCAGCTACGAGTGGCCACACGAAGTGATCACCCAACAGAAACCCGGTCGACTTCACATGGGGCAGACGCAGAAGTGGTTCCTCTTCGGTGTCCTCGACGATCACGACGGCCACGCGCATCATCTGCAGCCCGAGCCCGACGGTCGGGAGTTCTCGGCGTGGCGTTGGATGAGTCCGCACGACGTGATCGATGGTGTCATCGACTGGCGCCGATCGGCCTACCAGCGAGCGTTCTCGAGGCTCCTTCCCTGACCATGTCCGAGTCACCCGACCTCTTCTCGGCCGCTGCCGAGGAACGCCTGCGAGAACAGGCTCCGCTCGCGGCCCGACTGCGTCCGCGGACGATCGACGACGTGGTCGGTCAATCACACCTGGTCGGTCCCGGTCGACCACTACGTCGCCTCGTGGAAGCCGATCGGTTGTCGAGTGTGATCCTCTGGGGGCCGCCTGGGACCGGAAAGACCACCCTCGCCCTGGCCGTGGCCGGGTCCACCGCACGGGCATTCGTTCAACTCTCGGCAGTCACCGCGGGCGTTCGCGACGTTCGTGAAACGGTGGATGACGCGCGGCGCCGACTCGGGGAGCGTGGACAGCGGACGATCCTCTTTCTGGACGAGATCCATCGTTTCTCCAAGTCCCAGCAGGACGCCTTGTTGCCCGCGGTCGAGGACGGCACTCTGACCCTCATCGGTGCCACCACCGAGAATCCCTTCTTCGAGATCAACGCTCCGCTGCGTTCCCGCAGCACGCTCTTTCGGCTCGAACCCCTCGACTCCGCTGCCGTACGAACTCTGGTCTTGCGGGGTCTCGAAGCTCTCGGGCAGACAGCCGAAGAATCGGCCATCGAACTTCTCGTCGAGCGCGCCGGTGGAGATGGCCGCCAAGTCCTGACCTCGCTGGAGGTTGCCGGTGCACTGGCCCATCCTGGCCACATCGGCGTCGACCACGCCGAACACGCTCTCGGGACGAGTGCTCTTCGGTACGGACGAGACGACCACTACGACGTCGTGAGTGCGTTCATCAAGAGCGTGCGCGGGAGCGACCCTCAGGCTTCGATCCACTACCTCGCACGCATGCTCGAAGCGGGGGAGGACCCACGGTTCATCGCCCGCCGACTGGTGATCCTGGCCAGTGAAGACATCGGTTTGGCCGATTCGACCTCGTTACTCGTGGCCGTGGCGGCCGCCCAAGCCGTCGAGCACGTCGGTCTACCCGAGGCCCAGCTGAATCTCGCCCAGGCGACTCTCCATCTGGCTACTGCACCGAAGAGCAACGCAGCCGCGGTGGCCATCTGGTCGGCCCGTGAGGACGTTCGTTCGGGAGGTATCGGCGAAGTGCCCGCCCACCTGCGTGACGCGCATTACCGGGGGGCGGAGTCGCTCGGACACGGGACCGGCTACACGTACCCTCACGACGATCCCCGAGGTTGGACCGAGCAGGACTACCTGCCCGAGCCCCTTCGCGGCCGGGTCTGGTACCGTCCGAGCGTCCATGGCGACGAAGCATCCCGGCGGTTCCCGCCCGATGCGGACGGAGGAACATGACAGCGGGTGATCTGGCTCTCGTACTGGCCGTGATCCTGTGTGCGTTCGGGTTCACCGCCCTCGTTCTCGTGCTTTCGCGTGTACTCGCTGCGCTCCGGTCTCTACGCGACGAGATCGATGCGCTTCGTCGTCAGACCACTCCGCTGATCGACGATCTCCGGGAATCCGCCGACACCGCACGCGATGTCGTCCTCGACGCCCAGCGCGATCTCCGTCGATTCGACCGGGTGCTCGGTTCGGCCGAGGCGATCAGTGGCGCCGTCTCCGGTTCGGGTCGGGTCGCCCGAACCGCTTTGTCACGACCGGTGATTCGTGTCGTGGCCATCTCCTCGGGGGTCAAGCGCGTCGCCCGCCGAATTCGTCAAGGGCCGCGAAATTCCCGTCGGCGCGATCTCCACCTCGTCGAATCGTCGGAGCGCAAGCGCGCATGATCAAGCGTCTGGTTTGGTTCGTGGGCGGCACGGTCGCCGGAGTCACCGGGACTCTCGTGGCTGGTCGGCGGGTGAAGAAGCGGGTGCGAACTCTCGCTCCGGTGCGCGTGGCGCAGGAGACGTCGTCACGTCTGCGTCACCGAGTCGCCGACCTCGGGGATGCAATCGTCGAAGGTCGACAGGCGATGCACGATCGCGAGGCCGAACTCCGTGCACGGGTCGAGGGTCGAGTCTCCGCGTTGTCGGAGGTCGATCGTCCGATCTCCGACCGAGATGCTCTTCTCGTGGATGGCGAATCCATCGAGCCGGGTCGAGTGGTCGTTCTTCGCGACGTCGTCGAGCCTCGGCGTCCTCGTCGTCGCCGATGACCCTCATCCACGACCTGACCGCCGGCCTTCCGGCAGGTGCCGTCACGATCGACCGGGTCGACACGATGCTGTATGCGCACGATGCGTCCGACTTCGTCGGTCGAACGGGTGCTGTGTGTTTCCCCGAGACGACGGAACAGGTCTGCCACGTCGTACGAACGTGCGCGAAACACGATGTGCCCTTCGTGGCACGCGGGTCGGGTACCGGTCTGGCGGGAGGAGCAACTCCACTCGATGGAGCAGTCGTGATCGTCCTCACCCGTATGAACCGGATCCTCGAAATCGACCCGATCAACAGAATGGCGTGGGTCGAACCCGGAGTTCTGAACCTCGACCTGACGCGAGGAGTCGAGCAGTCCGACGATCTCTTCGGCTTGCATTTCGCTCCTGATCCGAGCAGTCAGCAGAGTTGCACCATCGGCGGCAACGTCGCCAACAACTCCGGTGGTCCTCACTGTTTGGCCGATGGAGTCACGTCGGCACACGTCCTGGCCTGTGAGGTCGTGCTGAGCGACGGTTCGATCGTCTTACTCGGTAGCGAGGGTTCCGAGGACGATGGTCTCGACCTCCGCGGTGCCTTCGTCGGGAGCGAGGGCATGTTCGGAATAGCAACCAAGATCTGCGTCCGCCTCACCCAGAACCCGCCGCACGTTCGCACGATGTTGCTCGATTTCGAATCGGTTCGAGCGGGGGCCGACACGGTCGGGGCCATCATCGCGGCCGGCATCGTTCCGGCCGCACTCGAGATGATGGACAAGTTGTGTCTGCAGGCCGTGGAGGCCTACATCCATGCCGGATTGCCCGTCGACGCCGCGGCCGTCCTGCTCGTCGAGGTCACCGGACTACCGCATCAGGTCGAGGCCGAGGCCGATCTCATCGCCCGCATCGGGCGCGAGAAGGGCGCGCGTCACGTCCGGGTCGCACAGGACGAGGCCGAGCGGGCACTTCTGTGGAAGGGGCGTAAAACAGCATTCGGTGCCATCGCGCGCATCAAGCCGAACTACTACCTGCACGACACCGTCGTTCCCCGAGGAGCCCTTCCCGAGGTGCTCGATCGCATCTACGAGATCGCGCGTCGCCACGAACTTCTCGTTCTCAATGTCTTCCACGCAGGTGACGGAAATCTGCACCCGCTCCTCGTGTTCGATCGGCGCGAACCGGGTGTCCTCGACCGGGTCCACGCCGCCGGAGAAGAGATCGTGCGCGTGAGCGTGGAAGCGGGAGGGGTGTTGTCGGGGGAGCACGGCATCGGTCTCGAGAAGAAGGACTTCATGCCACTGCTGTTCGATGATCACGATCTCTCCGCACAGATCGCCGTCCGGCACGCCTTCGACCCCATCGGCTTGGCCAATCCCCGGAAGGTTCTGCCCTCGCCGGCGGCGTGTGGAGATCTTCGACACGTTCCCGAGGGTGCATGGATCTGAGCGGACTCGACCCGATCATCGAAGCCATCCGCTCAGGTGTTTCGGTCGGAGTCCGAGGAACGCGCTCGCGCACCGTTCCGATCACCGGAGTCCAACCCGACACTTGGGTCGGTGCACCCGTCGGTGTGATCGACTTCCAACCCGATGAGATGACCGTACGGGTCCGGGCTGGCACGTCGATCGCCGAACTTTCCTCCGAACTCGGCACCAGAGGCCAGTTCGTCCACGGCATCGATTCGGGGGTCGGTACGGTCGGCGGTGCCTTGGCGTGCGGTCGGAGCGGACTCCACCGACTCGGGCGGGGCTCGATCCGCGACGTCGCTCTCGAAGTACGCCTCATCGATCACCGGGGCAACCTGGTCAAAGCCGGCGGACCAACCGTCAAGAACGTGAGCGGTTTCGATCTTTGCCGTTTGTTCGTCGGATCGTTCGGAGTTCTCGGCTTCGCCCACGAATTCGTGCTTCGCACTCGTCCTCGCCCGCTCGCCGAGTGCTGGTTCGTCGCTCCGGTGTCCGAGGCTGAAGAAGTCGCTCGGATTCAACGGGGCTTCTATCGTCCGTCCTCGATTCTGTGGGACGGCCGAGAAGTGCACCTGTGCCTCACCGGCCATCCATCCGACATCGACGCTCAGATCGCCGGTAGTCGATTCTCCTGGCAGCCCGTTGGCGCACCGGAGGTGCCCACGGACTGGCGGCAGGGGACCGTTCGGCCGGCCGACGTCGCATCGATCGTCGAGCGCGAAGCCGGACGGGTGATCGCTCAGGTGGGAACCGGAACGATTCACCGCCCCGGACCGTCAGCGAGGCGAGAGGAGCAGCCGGAACGACGGGGGATCGTCCATCGCCTTCTGGCCGAGTTCAATCCCCGACGACTTCTGAACCCTCACGTCGACACCGAATCTCTCTGAACTCGTCGGGCCACATTCGGAGTCATCAGTCTCGGCACCCTTCATGCTCTCGCTATTTCGTCATGACGAAATAGCGAATCGGGACACGCCGTTACGGGGCGACACTCTTCCATTGGTCGGCGATCGTCGGGTCGCCGAGGGCCTCGATCGCCGTCGACCACCGTCCCCAGGCTGCGAAATAGAGATCCGATGCCGAACCGCGCCAAGCGACGTCGCCTTTGGCATGTTCATGCGTGAGGTGGGTCGCTCCGTCCTCGATGCGGACCATCCATTCGCCTTCGCCGTCGGTGCAGTGCAGGTGCAGACTGCCCGACGGCAATGTCGAGCGACCGCGGGCGAGCGCGAAGGGAAGCACCACCCCGAAGAATTCGTCGATTCCATCGAGAGCGACGTCGCGATCGACGGTCGGAGTCCGGCCGAGCGAGTGCTCGATGTCGCCGAGGTGAACCACCGTCTCGTGCAACATACGCCGGTGATAGAAGCCGGCCGTCTGATTCGACGACCAGGTCCAGACCGGGGTGTCGGCTTCGACGCCGGACAAGAGGTCACACACGACCGCTCGCCGTTCGGAGAACCAGGAACCGAGCCCGTCACTCGGAGGAATCGATTCGGGTCCGGGAGCCACGTACGTCGTGGACCGATCGGCAACGATGGCCGCGACCATCGCGTACACCTGGCCGACGTGTCGCAAGACGTCCGTAGCCGTCCAGCCCGGACACGCGGGAATCGGATGTGTCGGGTTCGCTTCGACGCACCGACCGAGGTCGTGCGACACCGTGCGCAGGATGGACACATGATCGATCGTCATGGCCACGATTGTAGGAACGTCCGAGGGATACGGTGTCGGTCGTGACCGGACTCGATCTCGTCGACGATCAACTGGCATCGTGCGTCGGTTGCGGTCTCTGCCTGCCACATTGCCCCACGTATCGCGTCACCGGTCAGGAAAGACATTCACCGCGCGGGCGAATCGCCGTCATGCGCGCGGTGCAGTGGGAGGGCCAGTCACTCGATGACGACGCCGTCGAATCACTTTCCACCTGTATCCAGTGTCGGGGTTGTGAACCGGCTTGTCCGAGCGGAGTTCCCTACGGGCGTCTCATCGAAGGCGCCAAGATCGCCATCGAGTCGGACCCCTCCCTGCGGCAGAACCCGCGCTGGCTCCGGCCCGCTCTCCGCATGCTCGGCCACCACCGTCTGCTTCTCGTCGGATCACGGATCTTGGCCCTGGCCCAACGAATCGGATTGTTCCGCCGTCGCTGGCCCCGGTTGCCGCTTCGGGGCGGACCCGCACTGCGTTCCTCGGCCGCCGATCCCGATGTCTGGATCTTCACCGGGTGCGTGATGGACGCCTGGTCTCGCCCGTCGCACCGGGCGGCGGCCGTCCTCATCGAGACGACCGGATCGACATTCGGCGTGTCAGGTGGTGGGTGCTGTGGAGCGTTGCACGCGCATGCGGGATTGACCGCCGACGCCCGGCGCCTGGCGTTGTCCATCATGCGATCGATGCCGGGGTCGGCGCCGATCCTCGTCGATTCAGCGGGCTGCGGTGCCGCCCTCAAGGACTACGGGCACCTGTTGGGAACCTCCGCTGCGGCCGAGTTCTCGGCGAGGGTTCTCGATGTCCACGAGTGGCTCGCACCTCGGCTCGACCATCTGATACCCGTCGAGACCGACCGGCGCCCGACCGTCATCGTCCAGGAGCCGTGCCATCTGCGGCACGTCCAGCGCGCTCACGGTCCGATGCGAGAGGTCGTCGCCCTCGTGGCCGACATCGTCGACACCGATGACGACGGTTTGTGCTGTGGCGCCGGGGGAGCATTCTCCATGCTCCAACCCGAACTCGCGGCCCGGGTGCGCGAGCGTAAGGTCGCCGCGATCGACCGTGCTCGAGCCGACCGTCAGCTCATGGTCGTTTCGGCGAATCCGGGATGTGCTCAACACCTCGGCGCCGCCGGGGTCGACGTCGTCCACCCACTCGAATTCGTTGCCGACCGTATCGTGAGGAGAAATCCGTGAACCTCGACCCCCGCCTTCAGAGTCGACTGGCCGAGATCGCACAGCAGATCGAATCGATCGCGTCGAACCTCGACGAGATTTCGTTCGATGTCTTGCGTGAAGCCAGTGCTCAGCGTACGGGTCGACCCGAGATCGACAAGGTCCTCACGCAGGCCCGGCGTGCACTCGAGAAGGCCCGCCACCTACTCGAATCGGCAACCTGACTCAACGACCCAGTGAACTGGCCTTCTCCGCGAGGGCGACCAGAAGTTCGTCGAACGACTTCTCGAAAGCCGATACTCCTTCGACTTCGAGCTTTCGGCCCACGTCGTCGAGATCCACACCGACGGCGGCCAAGTCCGACCAATCGCGGGAGGCTGACTCGACGTCCCGATCGATCGTGCGTCCCACTGTTCCGTGGTCGACGAAAGCGTCGAGCGTGGTGTCGGGCAACGTGTTGACCGTCGACGGGCCTATCAACTCGTCCACGTACATGGTGTCGGGGTAGGCCGGATTCTTGGTGCTCGTCGAGGCCCACAACGGACGCTGCACAGCCGCTCCGGCTCGGGCCAGCTCGAACCAGCGATCGCCGCGGAAGGTTCGCACGAACGAGTCGTAGGCCAGACGGGCCTGGGCCACGGCGGCCCGACCTCGGAGCGCGAGCGCCGCTTCCGTGCCGATCTCCTCGAGGCGTCGATCGATCTCGCTGTCGACCCGGCTGATGAAGAACGACGCGACCGAGGCGATGCCGGACAACGATCCGCCCGTCGCCAACCGCTCTTCGAGTCCTTCGATGTACGCATCCATCACTTCGCGATAACGCTCGAGACCGAAGATCAGCGTGACGTTCACGTTGCATCCCTCGCCGATCAGTGTCCGGATGGCCGGAAGGCCGGCCCGCGTCGCCGGAATCTTGACCATCAGATTCGGCCGATCGATGCGATGCCAGAGGTCGCGCGCGGCGCGGATGGTGCCCTCGGTGTCGTGGGCCAGACGAGGATCGACTTCGACCGATACGAAACCGTCTCCACCGCCACTCGACTCGTACACCGGCGCGAACACGTCGAGCGCGCCCACGATGTCCTGGATCACCAACTCCCAGTAAGCGTCGATCACGGGAGTGTGGGCACCGACGAGAGCGGCGAACTGCTCGTCGTAGTCGGTCGAGCCTTGGATGGCCTTCTGAAAGATCGTCGGATTGGAGGTCAGGCCGCGAACTCCACCGGCCACGATCCGGCCCAGTTGACCGCTCGTCAGGTAACTGCGCTTCAGATTGTCGAGCCACGCGCTCTGACCCTCGCGGGAGAACAATTCCGAGAGGCGAGGCGACGAAGTCATTCCTACATCGTGGCAGAGGATCGACGACGGTTCAGAAGATCCCGGACCGCTGCCACCACGGCGTCAGGGTTGATCCCCAAGCGTTCGAGAGCCTGACCACCGGGCGCACTCGTCCCGAAACGGTCGATCCCGACGCAGACATCGGCGTGACGTTCCCAGCCGAACGTCGATGCGGCCTCCACCGACACCGTCGGAACCGCCGACGGAAGGATTCGCGCCGCGCCGTCGGGATCACGACGGGCGAAGGTCGCGTAGCGATCCCACGAAGGCAACGAGACGACACGGGCCCCGATGCCTTCCTGATCGAGGATCTCGGCGGCTCGGAGCGCAACCGACACCTCGCTTCCGGTGGCCACGATCACGGCGTCCGGGTCGCCCGTCGTCGGTCGGACGATGCCCGCCCCGTGATCCACCGCCGAGCCGTCGGTGCACACCGGCAGATTCTGCCGACTGAGCACGAGGGCCGTCGGTCCGTCGAATTCGAGCGCGGCGCGCACGGCCGCACTCGTCTCGTTCGCATCGGCCGGTCGGATCACCTGCAGGTCGGGAATGGCGCGGAGCGCGGCCAGATGCTCGATCGGCTGGTGCGTTGGTCCATCTTCGCCGACACCGACCGAGTCATGACTGAAGACGAAAATGCACTTGGCACCCGAGAGAGCAGCGAGTCGCACCGGAGGCTTCATGTAATCGAAGAACACGAAGAACGTTCCACCGATCGGGACGAATCCGCCGTGAAGAGCGAGACCGACCATGATCGAACCCATCGCGTGCTCGCGCACGCCGTAGTAGATCTGTCGTCCGTCCGGGTCATGGGGCGACATGGCCGCCTGACCACTCAGCTTGGCCCCGGTGTTGCCCGTGAGGTCGGCGGCGCCGGCGACGAGGGCCGGTTGAGACTCCGCCAGCGCATCGATCACCTTCTGCACCGCGACACGAGTGGCGATCGACTCACCCTGCGCAAATGTCGGAAGATTCGACGACCAACCGTCGGCGCC
The DNA here is from genome assembly GCA_005787035.1 of Actinomycetota bacterium. Lineage (GTDB taxonomy): Bacteria > Actinomycetota > Acidimicrobiia > Acidimicrobiales > Ilumatobacteraceae > Casp-actino8. The sequence continues at coordinate 15,537 of SYCI01000130.1, forward strand.
TCCCGACCAAACGGAGTTCCACTCGGCGCGCCGCGACGACGAGTCGAGTCTTTCGTTCCAGTCGGAGGCCGCCACTCGACTCGCGGCGTGATTCCGCACTGCGTCCACGACCTCCGGAGGAGACCAGAAGGGTTCGTCCGGGATTCCCATGATCGACTTGGTGCGGCTCACGTGTTCGGCGGTGAACGGGTTGCCGTGGGCTTCGTGGCGGTCGGTCCAGTCGGGGGAGGGGGTTCCGACCCGGGTGCGCAGAACGATCAACTTGGGACGATCGTCATCCGAGTCGCGCGCTGCGGTCAGCGCGTTCTCCAGCGCGTCGAGATCTTCACCCACCTCGCCGATCTCACTCACGGCCCATCCGTACGACGAGAACCGGGCGACGACGTCGTCGCTGCACGTGAGGTTCGTTCCGCCATCGATGGTGATCCGATTGTCGTCGAACACCACGATCAGACGGCCGAGTCGCTGATGGCCGGCCAACGAAGCAGCTTCGTGGCTCACACCTTCCATCAGACATCCGTCGCCCGCGATCACGTAGGTGTGATGGTCGGTGAGCTCGCTCCCGAACCGGGCGCGCAACGAGCGTTCCGCCATCGCCAAGCCGACCGCATTGGCAAGACCTTGGCCCAACGGCCCGGTCGTGACTTCCACCCCCGCCGTATGTCCGCGTTCGGGATGACCCGGCGTCCGTGATCCCCATTGACGGAACGCCTTGATGTCGTCGAGATCGAGGTCGTACCCGTTCAGATACAACAGCGCGTACTGAAGGATCGAAGCATGACCCGCCGACAGCACGAACCGATCTCGATCGGGCCAGTCGGGACGACGAGGATCGTGCTTCATGATGCGGCTGTACAGAACGTGGCCGAGGGGAGCGAGTGCCATCGCCGTTCCTTGATGCCCGCTCTTGGCCGCCAACGGGGCATCCATGGCCAGGCCCCGGATCAGAGCGACCGCCTTCTGATCGATCTCGGAACTCAGAAGCGGAAGATTTCGAGCCACGACCCGACCTTAGTTGTCGGGCCGCCGGCCGACGCTCACTCGACCGGTGGCAGGAGCGTGAATGGGACGATCGTGAAAGGACCGCGGTCGATGCGACAGTGGGCGTAGACCGGACCGTATTCGGCGAACTCGAGTTCGGCCTTGACCAGTCGATACGTGAACTTTCCGGGTTCGACGGTGAACGGACTCACGTTGCGCGCCACTTGCTCGCCATCCTCACCGGCCGAGCGTCGGAACACGACCTCGAAGACACCGGATCCACCTTCATCGGGTGGGCAGTGGATCAGTGCGACGAGATGCGGATCGACGGTGACGGGCGGCGGACTCGGAGCGACCATCGAGAACATCGCACCGGTGATGTCGATACGGGTGCTCGGACCGGGCACGGATCGGAGTTGGAAGTTCTCGACGAAGAGGGCCGACACCAGTTGCACGACTCGAGGGTACCGGTGGCGTCAGCGGACTCGCTCGCCGAGCGACCAGACACCGATCATCTCCCGGTTCGAATCGAAGGCGACGAAATCGGCCCGTCGCCCGACTTCGATTCGGCCCCGGTCGTCGAGTCCGAGGAATGCGGCGACATTCACTGTGGCGGCGTCGATCGCGATCGGCCAGGGCACTCCCGACTCCACACAGGTCCGAATCGCTTCGTCCATGTTCAATGCGCTGCCGGCCAGAGTCCCATCGCTCAGGCGGGGTGCACCATCGACGAGTTGCGTCCGTGAACCGTCGACCCGCCAACCAACGGAGTCGGTGACGAGAGTGACGCGATCCGGTGCGAGCCGGAACGCGAGCGAGATCAACTCGGGGGCGACGTGCACTCCATCGGCGATCAAACCGCACCACAGTCGATCCTCGAGGAGTGCCCAGGCGGCGAGTCCGGGATGCCGATGATCGAGCCCCGACATCGCATTGAAGAGGTGCGTCACCGAAGTGGCTCCACCTTCGACGACGGCCTCGAATTGTCGACGATCGGGACGCGAGTGGCCGATCGACACGCGTACGCCGCGCGAGGTGAGCGACTCAAGACAATCGACGACTCCCTCGTTCTCGGCGGCGATGGTCACGACTCGTACGACATCGGGCAGTTGGTCCACCCACGCACGATCAGCGGCCACGATCGAATCACGCCGATGGGCACCCGGCGCATCACCAAGGAAGGGTCCTTCGAGATGAACTCCGATCACGCGGCCGTTCGACCGGTCACGCCACTGGTCGAGGTGCCGCAGCGCTTCCTCGTAATCCGACCGGGGCGCACTCACCAAAGTCGGGAGCCACGAGGTCACCCCGGACATCGATTGATCACGATCCATGCGTTCGAACGAATTCGAGTCACCGCGCTTGGCGATCGTCCAGAGGTCGAGCTCGTCACGACCGTTGACCTGCCAGTCGATGAACCCCGGTGCGAGGTAGTCGATCTCTGGTTCGGGTGCGCCGAACGCGAGCGATTGGATCGATTCGATGCGCCCCGAGGACACCCGAACCTCGGCCCGTCCGAGATGCTCGTGGCCATGGACCACTGCCGCCCGCAACACCTCCATTCGGCGGACCGTAGCAGCGTGTGCCGATCGTTCGCTCGGAGGAACGACTCGATCAGCACGTGTGGCAGAGTCGGATCATGATTCCCCGTCTGGAGGACTTCGACGAACTCGACCCCGAAACCACGGCTCGCTGGCGGCGATTCGGGACCTGGGAGCGCGTCTACTTCCCGTCTCTCGTGGGACTGATCGTCGAAGAGGTCCGATCGGGCTACTGCCGTATGCGTATGCCCTTTCGACCCGAACTCGAGCAACCCATGGGCATCGTCCACGGTGGCGCGATCGCGACCCTGCTCGACGCGGTGGTGGTTCCCGCGATCGGGAGCGCCTATCCGACCTCGACCGGTTTCTCGACGGTGGACTTGAGCATTCAGTACCACTCGGCTCTCCGCTCCGAGGACGCCGTTGCCCACGGGTGGGTGGTCCGACGGGGCAAGCGCATCGTCTTCTGCGAGGCCGAGGCGAGAGGCGCGAACTCGGCCAAGACGATCGCCAAGGCCATCCTCACGTACAGCGTGGCCGGCTGAGGTCGCCGAGACGGTATTGGTTCAACCGACAGAGGTCGAAGGAGCGATAGATCCGACGGAGGGTTCAGGATTCAGCGCCCGCCGGATCGTGTCGATCAGTCGATCCGAATCCGAAGGCTCCGTGCCGTTCACCAGAACGCAGACCACTGTTCCATCCGGGAGCCACACGACCATGTCGTGAACGTTCTCGAGGGTCCCCGAGTGTCCCCACAAACCTCCGGCGAAAATGCGGACGCCAAGCCCATAGGTCCAGTCCTCATCGGGCGGGCCAGTCGACGACGGTTGCAGCATCATGCGGCTGGTGGCCGGCGAACGGAAGACGGTTCCCCGACCCAACGCATCGACGAGGAGCGCGGTTTGCGTCGCTGATGCGATCCATGCCCCGGACGCTTCGAGCAATTCCATGTAGTTTCGATCCGGTTCCGGCGCATATTTCGCGTCACCGTCTTCACTCTCGGAGGTACGACCGACGGTCCAGCCGTTCAGACCGAGCGGGTCTAGGACCAGTTGATGTGTGCCGCCCTCCCAGTTGGCTCCTGTGCGCCAACCGACGAGTCGTCCGAGGATCACGAAATTCGTGTTGCTGTAGGTGAACTGTCGTCCCGGCTGATCGGCGAGGGGAGCGCTGAGCGTTGCAGTGAGGAGCCGATCAGTATCGAGATCCGGCGAATCGAAGAAGTAATCCTGGACACTCGCCAGGCCCGAAGTGTGCGACAAGAGCTGAAACACCGTCACGTCGTTCATTCGCGGGTCACCCAACGTGAAGCCGAGCCGACCGGCGACCTCGGCGAGCGGTCGGTCTTCGAGCGACATCACTCCGTCCTCGACCAATCTCATCACTGCCATGGCGGTGGCGACCTTGGAGATACTCGCGATCCGAAATCGTGACTTGACCGTGACCGGCGCGAGTGACGACGACGCCGATAACGCAATCTGGTGGACGACTTCTCCATCGCGAACGACCGCCGCTTGGACGTCGCTCGCACCTTGACCGACCGTATCGCCGAGGACGACCCGATCGAACCACTCGGTGTCGATCGTCGATGGTGCCGAAGTGCTCACCGAAGCCGGCGCCGTCGTCGGAGTCGTCGACGCGAGCGGTGCCGACGCGGGAGGCACGGTGTCTGCAACCGTGGATGTCGGTCGGCGATCGGCTTCCGTCCCTCCACAGGCGGCCAAGACGAGGACAGCTGCGATGAGGCGCTTCATCATCTCGTGTCGAGTTTGAGTACCCGCAACGCGTTCTCGCGCAGGAACTTGGGCCACACCTCGTCGCGGAAGGGGACCGTCGGCAGGTCGCCGAATATCCGCTCGTAGGTCAGGCCCATGGGCCAGTAGCCGGCGTAGATCACCCGATCGGCCCCGCGACTGTTTGCGTAATCGATGACCCGCGGGTCGTAGTGCTTGGGTGCGAAAGCGCTGGTCGAGTAATGGAGATTCGGCCACTTCAGCATGAGTTTGACCGCGAGTTCGGTCCAGGGCTGACAGCCGTGTCGAGTCACGATGGTCAACTCCGGGAAGTCGTAACAAACGATGTCGAGGAGCTCCACGTGTTGGCACATGCTCGGCAGTCGGGGGCCGGGAATACCGGCACAGATGAAGATCGGGATTCCCAATTCGGCGCAGACGGAATAGATCGGATACCAACGCGCGTGATCGATGGGGACCTGCGGAGTGCATCCGGCCGGAAAGGTTCCCACGGCCTTCAGGCCGAATTCGTCGTGGAGACGCCGAATCTTGCGGACTTCATCGACGCCGTTGTTCGCGTCGGCGCTGCAGGAGGGGATGAAACGCTCGGGGAACTCGACGAGGGCCCGAACCCCTGGTTCACCCTCGATGCCGATCATCGAACGATCGATACCGAAGTGGTCCATCGTGTTGATCGCGACTTCGACCGGATCCATGTTGTCGGGCAGCGCGCCCGGCACGTTGTGCTTGAACAGGTACTCGACGGGGAACATCGTCTCCTTGCTCGACTGCTCCTTGATGTTCCCCCGGAAGAACTCGTACAGACGGCGAGGATCGGGGTCGGGGAATCCCATCATCGTCTCGATGACGCCGATGCCCTGCGGGCCGGTCAGGGGCATGGACACGGAGAACTCACTTCCGTCCGGGTTCGCCGAGGAAGGCCCAGCCGTTGTCGTGCATGATCCGACGAACATCGGCGTCGGAGAAACCGTGCAGGTCGTGGAGGAAAGCGGTGGGAACCTCGAGACCTTCGGCGTGCGGATAATCACTTCCGAACAGGAGTCGATCGGCGCCGATGGTCTCGGCGAGCAGCCGGAGATCGTCCTCGTAGAAGGGCGCGATCCACACCTGCTCGCGGAACTGTTCGACGGGATCCTTGGCGAACATGAACGGTTGCTGGGCGTACGCCTTCTTGAACTTCTTGATCAGATTCGGGACCCAATCGGCGCCGGCCTCGATCGAGGCCAGTCGCAACCGCGGGTGTCGGGCGAGAACGCCGTGGGCGACCATGATCGCGAACATGTCGAAAGATGCGCGGTCACTCGTCATGACCCTCATCGGCGAGGAACGGAATGCCTCGAAGGCGCCGGTCGGTTCCCAGTCGTCCATGTACTTGCCGTAACCCGCGTCTCCCGAGTGGAATGCGACCGAAACACCGGCCTCGGCGAGGCGCGACCAATACGGGTCGAAGATCTCGTCACCGGGGGAGCGGCTCTTGCCGTCGGCCGTCGGGGCCGGTGAGGTGCGCATCACGACCACCCGCACACCGCGAGAGATCGCCCACTCGGCTTCCTCTACCGCCCACTGCGGATCGGCCAAGGTGATGTACGGCGCAGCGAAGATGCGGTCGCGATGGGCGAAGCCCCAGTCCTCGTCGAGCCAGCGGTTGAACGCACGGAACGCTGCACAGAGCGCGGGTATGTCGTGCTTCAGTGACTCTTCCATGCCGACGGCGAGCGTGGGGAAGAAGAGAGCGGCCTCGATCTTCTGGGCGTCCATGAGTTCGAGGCGGGCCTCGCGATTTCGGTATGCGGGACTGATGGGGTCGAGCTCCCCGAACAGCTTGCGCATGTCGTCGCCGGGAACCTTGCCTCGGAAGTACGCGTCGAGCGCGCCGGGCTTCGACACCGGATCGAAAGTCGGATTCGGGATGAAGCGATTGACGCGGCCGCCCACGAGGAGCCGCTTCTTACCGTCGACCGTGGCCCATTGCATGCAGCGCGATGCCATCGACTTCGGAATGTGTCGGATGAAGGCGTCTTCGGCTTCGTAGTAGTGGTTGTCGGCATCGAAGGCGGCGAAGCCGAGCTCCACCGGCGTCGGAACTGCAAGAGCGGACATGGAACCTCCCGAAGGTGACGAGTGAACGGTAGCCGAGCCCTGTCGGAGGGCTACCGTCCGGTGCGTGTGCGGTCGTTTCACCTCGATCACTCCGCCCGAAGTTCTGGCCGAGATCTTCGGCGCCGGAGCGGAATCCACCGACCCTCCGTTCGTGGCCAATTACAACGTCGCCCCCACTACTCGAGTCCTCGCCATCGCCCACGACTCGGCCAACCAACGTCGACTCGGACGCTTCTCTTGGGGCCTCGTTCCCGGTTGGGCCAAGGATCGCACGGGTGCTGCCCGTCTCATCAACGCCCGCTCGGAGACGGTCTTCGAGAAGCCGTCGTTTCGCCCGTCGATCCCCGGACGACGATGCCTCATTCCGATGGACGGTTTCTACGAGTGGCGAACCGTGTACACCCGAGAGCGAGCGGCCAAGGCCCCCAAAGAGCCCGTGTACGTGACCCGCGTCGATGGTCGACCCATGGCCGTCGCCGGCTTGTGGGCAACGTGGAAGGCAGACGACGGTTCGACGTTGCGCTCCTGCTGCGTGATCACCACCGCCGCCAACGGTGTCATGTCTCCCATCCACGACCGCATGCCGGTGATCGTGGAGTCCGAGGATTGGGGGGATTGGCTCGATCGCGATCTGAGTGATCGCGGCCGTCTCAGCGAGATCATGGTTCCGGCCGCCGAATCGATCCTGACGGTCGTGGACGTCTCGACCCGAGTCAATTCGATTCGCAACAATTCGGCCGATCTGATCGAGCCGATCGAGCGACTCTCAAACGACCTCTGACCGCCCATCGGCTCGCAACGCGCTGCGGATCGCTTCGGCGGCGGCCTCGAGGGAATCCCGATCGACGTGGCCGGCCGCGTTGGCGAACGACAACTGACTCATGTCGAACGTCGGGATCACATGGATGTGCGTATGCGGGACCTCGTAGCCGGCGATGATCAGACCGACGCGATCACAGGCGAACGCCGCTTGCTGAGCGCGGCCGATCACATGGGAGACGTCGAAGAGGTGGCGACTCAGAGCGACCGGACAGTCGACCCAGTGATCGATCTCCGCTCGTGGCACCACGAGGGTGTGTCCGTGGGCCATCGGATTGATGGACATGAAGGCGACACATTCGTCGTCACGCCACACGAAGGTTCCCGGAATCTCACCGTCGATGATGCGGGTGAAGATCGTCACCATCAGACCCAGCCTCCCGACGCCGCGAAGACGTCGCCCACGCAGTAGCTCGACTCCGGTCCGGCGAGGAATCGCACGACCTCGGCAAGTTCCTCCGGGCGTCCGAGGCGACCCATCGGGATTTGCATCTGGATACCGGCCAGGGCGAGAGGATCCATCGGTGCGAGGAGCGGCGTGTCGATCCAGCCGGGACACACCGCGTTGATGCGTACTCCGAACGGCGCCACCTCTTGGGCGGTCGACTTGGTGAGGGCGATGATGGCCGCCTTGGCCGCGCAGTAGTGAGGAGCACCGGCCGCCGGTCGCAAACCCATGATCGACGAAATGTTGACGATCGAACCCGATCGTTGCGGGGTCATGTGGCGCAGCGCGGCGCGGGTTCCGTAGAAGGTTCCACTCACGTGAACGTTCATCATGCGATGCCACGCGTCGTCGGTCAGCGAAACAGTGGCGTCGATCGGGGTGAGTTCGGTCAGGCGTCCTTCCATCCGCAGGGCCTGGTTGGCAAATGAGATCTGGGTCCGTTCCGGATCGGGAGGTGGCGCGATACCCGCGTTGTTGATGAGAACGTCGATACGACCGTGGTGAGCGACCACGCGGTCGACCACGGCATCGAAGGCCGCCGAATCGGTCACGTCGAAGACCGCGGCCTCGCCGCCGATCTCGCTCGCGACCTGACCGGCTCCCGATTCGTTCACGTCACCGACCACCACATGCGCGCCATCGACGGCCAGCCTTCGCGCGAACGAGGTTCCGAGTCCGGAACCTCCGCCGGTCACCAGAACGACCTGACCTTCCAGAGTCCCCGCCCTCACAACATCCCCGATGTCATGGGCGAACACTAGACCCGACCTTGGTGGTCGCCGGCCGGATCGCGGAAGCCTCAACCCCTAAAGTCGAAGTGTGAACTCCGAAGAGCGCTCGGTCTGGTCGGGCATCGCGACCTGGCCGAACTTCATCACCCTGATCCGCCTTTGTTGCCTGCCGCTCTTCCTGTGGCTCCTTCTCGGTCGCGACGATCGAGCCTGGGCGGCCTGGCTTCTCGGAGTCCTCGGGGCCACTGATTGGGTCGACGGTTGGGTCGCCCGTCGATTCGACCAGGTGAGCGAGTTCGGCAAGATGTTCGATCCGACCGCTGATCGTCTGCTCTTCGTGGTGGCGATCATCGCGATCATGATCGATGGTTCGGCCCCGATCTGGTTCTGCGTGCTGGTGCTCGTCCGCGAAGTCGCCTTCGGAGGCCTGGTGGCCATCCTCACGCTGTTCTTCGACATGGAGCGATTCGACGTGAGTTACCTCGGCAAGTGGGCCACCTTCATCTTGATGTTCACCTTTCCCGGTTTCGTGATGGGCGAGAGTTCACTCGCGATCCACGAGGCTTTCTCGGTCGCATCGTGGATCATCGGGCCGATCGGCTTGGTCCTGAGCTACTACACCGCCGCCCGGTACCTGCCGGTGATTCGGGCGAGTCTGCTCCATCGTCGGGTCTCGTCGACCAACTAGATTGACGGACGTGGAAGTCCCCGACGATCTCTTGTACTCCGCCGACCACGAATGGGTTCGCGTCTCGGGATCGACCGTACGCATCGGAATCACCGATTACGCACAGGACGCCTTGGGCGACGTGGTCTACGTTCAGGCTCCGGACATCGGTCGTCGAGTCGCGTCAGGTGAGACGTTCAGCGAAGTCGAGTCGACCAAGTCCGTGTCTGACATCTACGCGCCGGTGACCGGCAAAGTCTCCGCAGTCAACGAGGCGCTCGCCGACGATCCGTCCCTCGTCAACAGCTCGCCCTACACCGACGGGTGGATCTGCGAAATCGAAGTCGACTCCGAAGATTTCTCGCATTTGATGTCGGCCGCCGACTATCGGAAACTCACGGCCTGAGATGTCCGACATCTGCCGTCAGTGCGGACAACGCACAATGTCTGATGCCGCCTTCTGCTCGTCATGCGGAACCGCCGTCGTGCGCGGTGGTGACGAAACCCAAGCGATCACCCGCGTGGACTCCCGTGATCCGCTCGCCGGTCACGGCGATGTCGCGGTGGAAACTCTCGCGCCGACCCTCACCGCCACGCTGATGGTCCGGTCCGGGCCCCAAGCCGGTGAGCGTTTCTCTCTCGGTCGAGCGGCCACGAGCATCGGGCGCCATCCCGACAGCGACGTCAGCCTCGATGACATCTCGGTCTCGCGGCGCCACGCCGAGATCGTGCGTCAGGGTGACGAATACGTTCTACGCGACGTCGGGTCGCTCAACGGGACGTATGTCAACCAACGTCGATCCGATTCGGTCGTGCTCCAACAGGGCGACGAGATTCTCATCGGTCGTTTTCGGCTCCTCTTCCTCGCGCCGGCGGAACACGAGTGAACTCGCGTCCGGTCTCCGAACGCCCCTACTTGTCGATCGGCGAAGTGCTCGGGCTGCTCCTCGAAGAGTTCCCCGACATCACGATCTCCAAGATCCGATTCCTCGAGAGTCAAGGTCTCATCGTTCCCGAACGAACGTCATCGGGCTACCGAAAGTTCTACGACGAGGACGTGGAGCGACTGAAGTTCATCCTGCGCGAGCAACGTGAGAACTTCCTTCCGCTTCGTGTGATCAAGGACCGACTCGAAACACCGCCGGAGGGAATCGACCGTCCGGCGGAGGCGTCTCATCCGAGCCGATCTCGTGGCCCCCGGCGTGAGGTGATCGTCGACCGGCAACCGAAACGACCAGCGCCACCGGACCCGTCCGACTCGCTCGGACGTCTGCCCACCTACAACCGGAACGAAATCATCGACCTCAGCGGCCTCACTTCCGAGGCTCTCGCCGAACTCGAGGGTTATGGCCTCATCGCGCCCAAGGCCGACGGTCGCCCGGTTGGTTCGACCAGCTTGTACGACGAACACGATCTCGCCATCGCCGAGGTTGCCCGCGGATTCGTGGAAGCCGGGTTCGACGTCCGCCACCTCAAGGCATGGAAGACAGCCGCCGAACGTGAGGCTGGTCTCTTCGAACAACGCGTCCTGCCCGTCGTTCGTCGCCGGTCACCCGACGCCAAGGGCGAAGCCGATCGGCTGCTCGACGAGCTCACCGATCTGGGCGGGCGACTGAGAGCAATTCTCGTCACCCGGGCCCTCGGATCACTGCGCGAACCGCGCTGAACCGGCCCTCTCCGCAGGGGAGTATGGTCGGGACATGATCGCCGTGGAGCTGGTGGGGGTTCAGCTGCAGAATCCGGGACGCGTGAACGTGGTCGTGTTGCGCGAGCGCGAAGGTGATCGCCGCATCCTGCCGATCCACATCGGTGATCCCGAGGCCGAAAGCATCCGCTTCGCGCTCGAGGGTCGCGTGCCGGCTCGACCCCTCACCCACGACCTCGTGGTCGACCTCCTCGGGGCCCTCGGCGCGGTTCTGGAGCGCGTGGTCATCACCCAGGTCGTCGACTACACGTTCTACGCCGACCTCGTGCTGAGCGGTCGATCGGGTTCGGTTTCGGTCTCGGCCCGGCCTTCCGATGCGATCGCCATCGCCCTACGTGCCGGGTGCTCGATCTATTGCGAGTCCTCCGTCCTCGACGAAGCCGGTCGGACGATCGAACTGCTCGACGATGACGACGATGTCGAGTCCGAGTCTCCCGATGGTCCGCCGCCGGCCGAGGTCGACGAGCTCGTGGGGGAGTTCCGGGACTTCATCGACAGCATCAAACCCGAGGACTTCGCCCCCTGATCGACGGCGGACGTTGACGCCGGTGGTGTCGAGCCGTACCCTCCACACCCGCGTAACTACACGCTTGTCAGTGAGGTCGAACGTGAATCAGGCGCCCGGAACATTCTCAGGCACACAGGCCGCCGACATCGTCGGCATCAGCTATCGCCAGCTCGACTATTGGGCCCGCACCGATCTCGTTCGGCCTTCGGTGTCCGAAGCGAAGGGGAGTGGATCCCGCCGTCACTACAGCTACCGGAACCTCCTCGAACTCCGTATGGTCAAGAGCCTCCTCGACGCCGGCATCCGTCTCGAATCGGTTCGGGAAGTGTTCGCCTACCTACGCCATCACGTGGAGCACGACATCACGTCGGCGCACATCGTGATCGACGGCAGCAGCGTGGTTCTGTGCCAGGGTGACGATCTCATCGACGTCGTCCGCAAGGGCCAGGGCGTCCTCAATCTCCTTCCGCTGGCCCACGTGAAGGATCAGGTCGACGGTCAGATCGTGGCCCTCTACCCCGATCTCGCCGAGCAGGTCGAGACCCCTGCTCGTCGCGTCGGTTGATGTCGAATCGTCTCTCACCACTCGATTCCGAACATCGTCGACTCGGCGCGAAGATCACCCCCTTCGGCGGATGGGAGATGCCACTCAACTACGCCGAGGGAACCATCGCCGAGCATCTTTCCTGCCGTCAGGACGCGGTTGTCTTCGACGTCTCGCACCTCGGCACGGTTCGTGTGAGCGGCCCTGACGCCCATCGACGACTCCAAGAGACATTGACCAACGATCTCGACAAGATCCGCCCCGGCCGCGCTCAATACACGCACCTCCTCGACGACTCCGACGGTTCGGTGCTCGACGACATCATCGTCTGGTGGCGACCCGATGGCGAAACCTTCGACGTCATGCCGAACGCGTCGAATACCGACCGCGTGGTGGCCGCTGTCGGAGGTTCCGACATCACCGCCGAACGAGCAGTGCTGGCCGTCCAAGGACCTAAGTTCGCCGACCATCTCGCGCGCGTGATGCCCGAAGCCGCCAGCGTGGGTCGCAACGACGTCGAGGTCCTCGATTGGCGAGGAATCACGTGCACGGTGGCGGGCACTGGATACACCGGTGAGCGTGGGGTCGAGATCTCGATTCCGAGTGCATCAGCGGCCGAGTTGTGGCGAGCACTTCTGGACACCGGAATCGCTCCCGCTGGCCTCGGAGCCCGCGACACCCTGCGTCTCGAGGCCGGTCTGCCTCTGCACGGACACGAGCTCGGTGCCGGCATCACACCCCTCCAGGCGGGACTCGACTGGGTCGTCGCCTGGAAGAAGCCGACCTTCCGTGGACGGCGGGCGCTCGAGATCGAGAAGGAGAAGGGTCCGAGTCGCCGGTTGCGCGGAATCGCGACCGAAGGCCGTCGACCCCCACGAGCCGATTGTCCGGTACGCCTCGACGGGGTCGAGATCGGTTCGATCACCTCGGGCAACTTCTCGCCGATCCTCGGACACGGGATCGCCCTTGCTTTCCTGAGCCCCGACGTCGAACAAGGTTCACGGGTGAGCGTGGACCTTCGTGGCACCGAACTTCCGGGTCAGGTCGTTCCGTTACCTTTCGTCAGCAAGAGCTGAAGGGTTCAGGACCGCGACGGTGGCTTGATTCCGAACATTCCACCGGCGCTCTCGGCGAACTGCGCGAGCGGACCGAGGCGAGAGGCGAGATCGCCCAATGTCGACACCGCCTTGGCGACATCGGCCGGCAGCGAACCGACCTGACCGATCACGCCATCGACCTTCTTCATCGTGTTCTTGACCTGGGGAACGATGACCCGAATCGGTGCTTCGATGTCATCGAGTAACGAGTTGACCCGACGAGCTGCCGTGTTGAGTTCACGCATCGTGTCGTTGAAGTTGCTCAACGACTGCACCATCTCACTCGTGAGTTGAACCATCGTCTCCACGGCCTTGCCGGCGACCGCCAACGGGTTGACACCGCCGATGAACGACAGAACGTCACCCAGACCATGACCGGATTCCTCGGGCGGATTGGGCGGGGGACTCTTCTTGGCGGCCATGGCGCCAACCTACCCACGGATCAGGCGTAGGACGAGACCGGCTCGCAGGTACAGACGAGATTCCGATCACCGAAAGCCGCGTCGATCCGACTGACCGGCGCATGGTAGGCCGAGCCGACCACCAGTGACGGCGAACCAGCCGAGCGGGGATAGCGCCGATCCCATTCTCCGATCAGATCGGCGACCGTGTGCGGAGCGTGTCGCAAGGGGCTGTCGTCCATGGCGATCCGACCCTCGGCCACGTCGTCGATTTCGACGCGGATGGCCACCATCGCATCGCAGAAGCGGTCGATCTCGGCTTGGGTCTCGCTCTCGGTGGGTTCGATCATCAGCGTTCCGGCCACCGGACCACTCATGGTCGGCGCGTGGA
>SYCI01000131.1 GCA_005787035.1 Actinomycetota bacterium
CTCCGGGGCATTCAGCGTGATGGTCGCGATGTGCTCGCTGACCTCGTAGAGGACTTCGGCCATGCAACGACCGTAACACCCCACCGTGAGCGGCTCCGAAGGGGCTCGAGGTCCCAATTCGAGCGGTAACCGTTACCATGGGTACTTCCAAACCAACGGGGCATCAGCCCCATATCTCCATAGGGGGAGAACAAACATGCAGAAGACCCGCGCTCGCCGCGTTGGTGCCCTGCTTCTCGGTCTGGCTCTCGTAGGCGCAGCCTGCGGTGGCGACGACGGAGACGGCGACAGCACCCCGGCTTCCGAGGCTCCCGCCACCGAGGCTCCTGCTACCGAGGCTCCGGCCGCTGGTGGCGAACTCGAGGGCATGAAGGGCACCACACCCAAGGGTGCCGAAGTCAGCGAAGAGTGGCTCCAGATGGTCTCCGACTTCTGGGTGTCGAAGGGCAATGCCGCTCTCGAAGACTTCAACTACGCCGGTGAGGCGTACGACGCCGCCATCGTGATCGCTCTCGCGGTCGAGAAGGCCGGCACCGACGGTGCCAAGCATGCTGACGAGATCGTCGGCATCACCAAGGACGGCGAGAAGTGCACCACTTTCGTCGCTTGCTTGGACATCATCAAGGCCGGTGGCGACCCGGACTATGACGGCATCTCTGGCCCGCACGAGTTCAACGGAAACGGTGAGCCGCTGCAGGGTTCGTACGCGATGCTCGAGTTCGGTGCGGACAACCGCATCACCGCAGAGTCGAATGACAACCTGATCGACGCTCAGGCGCCCGAGTCGGCCATCGTGGCTCTCGGCACCACCACCGCCACCCGCGAGGGTGACGGCCAGCTCACGATCGGTTCGCTCCTTCCCGAGACCGGCAACCTTGCCTTCCTCGGAGCTCCGGAGTACGCCGGTCTCGAGTACGCGATCAGCGAAATCAACGCCGCTGGCGGCGTTCTGGGCAAGGAAGTCCTGTACGTGCAGGGAGACTCGGGCGACACCTCGACCGACATCGCTTCGACCACCGCTGACCGTCTGATCAGCGAGAACGTCGACGCCATCGTCGGTGCGGCTTCGTCGGGTGTGACCCTGACCGTGATCGACAAGATCACCGCAGCTGGAATCACCATGTTCAGCCCCGCCAACACCAGCCCGGCGCTCAGCGATTACGCCGACAACAACCTGTACTTCCGTAACGCCCCGGCGGACGGACTCCAGGGCGCCGTCGTGGCGAACCAGATCGTGGAAGACGGAAACGCTTCGGTGTACATCCTCAACCTCGACGACGCTTACGGCAACGGCATCGCCGCCGTCGTGAAGTCGGTTCTCGAGGCTGCGGGCGTCGAGGTCAAGGGCGTCAAGGCCTACGACCCGGCTGCTGCTTCGTTCGACGCTGAAGTCGCCGAAGTCGTCGCCGCCGATCCCGATGGCGTCGTTCTGATCTCGTTCGACGAGGGCAGCCGCATCCTGCGCACCGCCGTCGAGAGCGGCATCGGCCCGAAGGTCAAGAACTGGTACGGCACCGACGGCAACATGGGTAACGCACTCGGCGAGAACTTCGACGCCGGCAAGTGATCACCCGAGTCGTCTGACTCACGTCAGATTCGGAACGAAGGGCCCCCGGGAAACCGGGGGCCCTTTCGCGTACCGACCTCGATGATCCCTTGTTGTTCTGGTGAAGTGTGTTGTTGAGAGAAGTTGCTCAGCCGCCGGTGGCCTTGGCCAGGGTTCCGAGGTAGAGCTCGATCACATTCGGATCGGCCAGTAGATCGCGACCGGAACCGGTGTAGGCATTGCGACCCTGATCCAACACGTAGCCACGGTGGACCACCTGCAAACAGCGGCGGGCGTTCTGCTCGACCATGAGGATCGCGACCCCCGACTGGTTGATCGTCCGACAGTTCACGAAGACTTCGTCCTGCAATGCCGGCGAGAGTCCGGCCGATGGTTCGTCGAGGAGAAGGATCTTGGGCTGCATCATGAGCGCCCGGCCCATGGCCACCATCTGGCGTTCACCACCCGACAGAGCGCCAGCACGCTGAGCAGCCCGCTCCCCCAGTTTGGGGAACATCTGCACCACGTAGTCGAAGCGTTCGCCGAAGACACTGGGCTTCAGGAAGCAGCCCATCTCGAGGTTCTCACGCACCGTCAGGCTCGGAAACACGTTCTTGTTCTGCGGCACGTAACCCACTCCGAGGGCCACCAGTTCGTGAGCCTTGCGGCCGGTGATGTCGTCGCCGTTGAGGCGGATCACACCCGACCGCACCTTACACTGGCCGAGAACAGCCTTCAGGAACGTGGACTTACCGGCACCATTCGGACCGATGATCCCGACGAACTCGCCGGCCCGGACCTCCAGGTTGCATCCGTTCAGGATGTTGACCTCGGGGATGTAACCAGCGACGAGATCGGTTGCATCGAGAACGACGTCGTCACTCACGAGTTCTCCTCCATCAACGAACGACCCTGATGCGATCCGAGATAAGCGTCGATCACGGCCGGATTCCGCGAAATGTCGTCCGGCGTGCCTTCGGCGATGATCCGCCCCTCGGCCATCACGATCACCCAGTCGGACACGTCGTGCACCATGTCCATGTCGTGCTCCACGAAGAGAACCGTCATCCCCTCGTCTCGCAAACCGCGAATGTGTTCGTTGAGACTCTGCTTGAGCGCCGGATTCACGCCCGCCATGGGTTCGTCGAGCATGACCAAGGTCGGATCGGTCATGAGTGCACGCGCCATCTCCAACAACTTGCGCTGACCACCCGACAGGGCTCCGGCGTATTCGTCCCGCATGTGACCGAGCTTGAAGCGCTCCAGGAGATCCTCGGCGCGCTTGGTGATCGCGTCCTCTTGACCCTTCCAAATCGCCGAGAAAAGACCGTTCCACCACTTCTCGCCCTTCTGATCGGTGGCTCCGAGACGCATGTTCTCGATCACCGACAACTTGGTGAGACTCTTGGTCAGCTGGAAGGTGCGCACCATGCCCAGCGCGGCCGTCCGGTGCGAGGCGACCTTTTCCATCGACCGCCCGTCGAAGCTCCAGGCGCCGGTGTTCGGTTTGTCGAAGCCGGTCAGAAGGTTGAAAAGCGTCGTCTTGCCCGCCCCGTTGGGTCCGATGAGCGCGGTGATCGATCCCCGCTGCACCTCGATGTGATCGACATCAACGGCCACGATTCCGCCGAACTGCCGGCGCACACCGTCACCCACCAGAATCGGGTCGGGCTTCTTGGCGCCCGGCTCACGGGCACACGTGTCGAGGGCCACGCGGGCGGCTTGCGCGACCGGTGAATAGGTTCGGTCAGCGGCCATCGAACGCCATCTCCTGACGATTACCGAACACTCCCTGCGGGCGGTACACCATGAGAAGGATCAAGGTGAGGCCGATGAGGATGTAGTTCAACTGTCCGACTTGGGTCGACTTCATGAGCGTGATGTTGCCGAGGTGGATCGGGTCTTCGGCGACCTGGCGCAGGAAGTTGTCCATGAACGTGAACAGTCCCCAGAACATCATCGGTCCGACGATCGAACCCGAAACCTTGGCAACTCCACCGAGGACGAGCGCAGTGAGGATGTAGAAGGTTACGTCGCGGCTGTAGTTGTCGGGTTGCACGGCCGCACGGTCGAGCGCGAAGACCATGCCCGAAATCGTTCCGATCACTCCACCCATGATGAGCGCCTGCATCTTGTACGAGTAGACGTTCTTGCCGAGGGACCGAACCGCGTCTTCGTCTTCGCGGATCGCCTTCAGAACGCGTCCCCACGGGCTCTTCATCAACTTGTAGACGAAGAAGCCGAGTAGCGCGACGAGTATCCAACCGACGATCAACGTCCAGAGTTCGCGACCCGTGAAACGGAACGGCCAGAAGCCGTACTCGTCGGCTTCTTCGATCCCGAGCGAGTTGCCGACCTTGCGGAACGGCTGGGCGAAACTGTTGATGCCGTCGCTACCACCGAAGTAGGTCTTGAACTTCACCGACCGCACGACGAGGCGGATGATCTCAGCCGAAGCGATGGTCACGATGGCCAGATAGTCGGCACGCAGTCGGAGCGTCGGGACGCCCATGAGCAGACCGAGCAGAACCGAGAAGAGAATGCCCAGCGGGATACCCCACCAGAAAGAAATGTCGAAGTAGTGGGCGGTCATGCCGAGGCCGTACGCGCCACAGGCCATGAAACCGGCCTGTCCGAAGTTGAGCAGACCGGCGTATCCGAATTGGACGTTCATTCCGATCGCCGCGATGGCGAAGTACACCGCGTTGATACCGATGAGGCCCTTCAGGCTGTTCTCGATGATCAGTGTCCAGTCCATCTGCTACCCCACTCTCTGGGCTTTGCCGAGGATTCCCTGCGGTCGGAAGAGCAAGACGAGAATCAGGATGAGAAGGGCCGGAGTCGTCTTCAGTTCGGTGGGCACGACCATCGAAGCCACTTCGACCATGACGCCGACCACGAAGCCACCCACGAGCGCGCCGAAGGCCGAACCGAGTCCACCGAGGGTGATACCGGCGAACATCAGGAAGAGGAGGCGGCCGCCCATGTCGAAACTGACCTGTTCGTCGAGCCCGCGGAAGACACCTCCCGCCGCGGCCAAGGCGCCACCGAGGATCCACACCAGTCGAACAACCCGTTCGGAGTCGATTCCCGTGGCCGACGCGAGATCCGGGTTGTCCGATACGGCACGGGTGGCCTTGCCGAGCCGCGTGTAGCGCAGACTCAGAGCCACGGCGATCAGGATCAGAAGAGACAGTACGGAAACCGTGAAATCTCGCGGCGTGATCGAGACTGGTCCGATCTCCCATGCCTTCTGCAAGGAGAACTCCTTGAAGGGTCGGGAGCGACTGTCGAAGCGGGACAGGAAGAAGTTCCGAAGCAGAATCGACAATCCGACCGTGAGCACCATTTGGGTGACGAGACCGATTCCCCGACGGCGTAGCCGCAGGAAGATGCCGGCATTGAGGGCCCAACCGAACACCCCACCGAGCACGATGGCCAGTGGTGCGGCCAACAAGATGTGGAACGACCCGTCGTCGTGAACCCCGGGGATGAAAGCCAAGAACCCGAGGAATGACATGCCCGTGACGTTCAGCAGGTACCCGATCAATCCGCCGAACGTGACCATCTCGCCGTGCGCGAAGTTGGTGAGCCCGGTCGTGCCGAAAATCAACGACAGTCCGACCGAGCACATGGCGAGCACCAACCCGAGGCGGATTCCGTTCACCCCGCGTTGGGCGAGCTTGTCGAAGAGACTCTGGCTGCCCCCCTGGGACTCCCCGGTGAAGAAGTTGATCACCTTGGTCGAGGTGATGAAGGAATCCTTGGTCACTTGCTGAACAGCGGTCGAGGCCGTCGAGAGTGTCTGACCATCCGGAAGGGTGTCCTCGTCGAGGGTCACCGTGTAATCGGCCTTGGCCGGAACCGGGATCACCGCCACGCCCTTGTCGTCGGTCTCGGCCCGACCGATCTCGACACCCCCGGCATCGGTCACCATGATCGTGACTCCGGCGACCGGTTGATTGTCGGTCTTGCCCGTCGCGTCGCGGAATTGCTCCTTGACCTGGATCCGGATCTGGTAGCCGTCGTCGGCCGATGCCGACGACGCGCCGAAGGCCAGGACGGACAACGCAGCGACGACTGCACCCAGCCAACGCACGAATCGATGGGAGACAGCCGAGCGATTCACCTGCTGATCAACCTCTTGGCCACACGATCCCCCGAGAGCCGGCATGACGAACGCCGGACCCTGCGCATGGTAGTTCAGAGTTCGTGAGCCGAGAAAGATCCGGAAACCAACCGCCCATCCGGGTGGCCGTGTTGGGAGTTCTGTTGGCGTCGGCTCTCTTCGGCACCACCGGGACCGCCCTGGCACAGGCTTCTTCGGATGTCGACCCGCTGGGCGCGGGCATTCTTCGCCTTCTGGTCGGAGGCGCCGGACTCGCGATCGTCGCCCGTCCGGCCATCACGTTCTCTCGTACCCACCGCCGCGTGGTTCTCGTGGGCGCAGTCGGAGTCGCCGTGTACCAACTCGGATTCTTCTGGGCGACGCGTCGCACCGGAGTTGCGATGGCCAGTGTGGTGACGATCGGCGCCAGTCCCTTGGCGAGTTGGCTCATCGGAACGGTCCGCGGGCGCCCCCGTCCACCTCGTGTCTGGTTCGTGGCAGCCGTCGCGATCGTCATCGGGTTGGTTCTCCTCGTCACCGGCGGATACGACTCGTTGTCGGTCGTGCCGAGTGGCGTCGTGGTGGCAGTTCTGGCCGGGGCCGCGTACGCCTCCTACACCGAATCGGCATCGATCCTCATCGGTCACGGGGTTCCGACCACCACGGTGATGGCGTCTCTCTTTCTCGGCGCCGGCATCCTCACGAGCCCGGCTCTGCTGTGGACCGGAATCGATCTCCTCGAGTCTCCGCGAGGTCTCGTTGTCCTTGGCTACCTCGGCCTCGTCACGCTCACGATCTCGTATGTTGCTTTCGGCTGGTCGCTGCGACACATTCCGCCCACTCTCGTCGTCATGCTCACCCTGCTCGAGCCCGTGGTTGCTGCACTGTGCTCCGTTCTGATCCTGCACGAAACTCTCGCGCCGCTCGGGTGGGTCGGCGCCACGGTCGTCGGCGCGGGCATGGTGTTCGCGGGAAGGTCGGCTCGGTCGTCCACGACTACCGTCGGGACATGACTTCGAATCCCCTTCCGATTCGCACTCGTGTGAGCGACATGCTCGGTATCGACTACCCGATCGTGCAAGCCCCCATGGGATGGATAGCTCGCGCCCAACTCGCCAGTGCCGTGAGTCGGGCCGGTGCCCTCGGAATCATCGAGACCTCATCGGGTGAACTCGAAGCCGTGAGGAACGAAATACTCCGGATGCGTGAGATCACCGACCGGCCCTTCGGCGTGAACATCGCTCAGTTGTTCGTCCGCGACCCATCCATCGTCGATTTCGTGGTCGATCAGGGCGTTCGATTCGTGACCACCTCGGCCGGCGATCCGCGCCAATACACGTCGCGCCTGAAGGACGCCGGACTCACGGTCTTTCACGTCGTGCCCACACTCTCCGCGGCACTGAAGGCCGTCGAGGCCGGTGTCGACGGCCTCGTGGTGGAAGGTGGCGAGGGAGGTGGTTTCAAGAATCCCCGCGACGTCTCGACCATGGTTCTCCTGCCTCTCGTCTGTTCGAAGGTCGACGTTCCGGTGATCGCCGCCGGAGGTATCTGCGATGGCATCTCGATGGCCGCTGCTTTCGCACTCGGAGCCGAAGGAGTCCAGATGGGCACCCGGATGGTGTCGGCTCTGGAATCGCCCATTCACGACAACTGGAAACGGGCGATCATCGACGGCGCCGAGACCGACACTGTCTTTCTCAATCGCTTCTCCCGACCGGGACTGCGAGCGATCCGAACCGAGCGAACGACTGCACTCGAAAAACAAGAGCACGTCCCCCTCACCGAAATGAGCCGGGCCATGGACCTCTACTTCGGAGGCGACATGGAGGCCGCCATCGCGCTCACCGGACAGGTCATGGGTCGAATCGAGAGCATCGAACCGGTCGACTCGATCATTCGACGAACGGTCATCGAGTTTCGAGAGGCACGGGAGCGTCTGCTCCGGGTCGACTGAAGACCCGATGAGCGAACCGGACGACGGCGATCATCATCGCGGTCGCCCCGGCCACGTGCACGCCGACCAGTACCGCGGGAATGTCGTTGAAGTACTGCACGTAACCCACGGTGGCCTGCAAAGCGCCGACGGCGAGTAGCGCTTCGAGCGCTCCACCGAGTCGGTCCCAGTAATCGGCCCGACGACGAACCACGACGATGAGTCCGAGTAGAAGGGCTAGCGTCACGAGGACACTGGAGCCGTGAACGCGCGCCACGGACTCGATCTCGAATCCGAATCGACGAGCTTCTTCGTCCCCGGCGTGTGGTCCGGTCCCGGTCACGACCGTGCCCGTGAAAATGCTGCCGACGACCCCGACGACGACCCCGACGGCTAGGCGATGAACCATCGGAGAAAGCGGCTTCGACGAACAGACCTCACCGATCGCCTTGGTCTTGGAATTCTCCCAAAGAACGGTGGCCGTCGAGACGAGGATCATCGAGAGCACGAAATGACCCTGATTGGCCAGTGGATGAAGGTCGGTCAGAACGACTATCCCGCCCAGTACCACCTGACCGATCACACCGGCAACCAGCCCCCACGAGAGACGAACCAGGATCCGCCGACGTTCGGACAATCGATACGAACCCAGAACGGCCAAGGCGACCCCGACGGCTACGAGGCCCGTGAACAAGCGGTTGACCTGCTCGATCGCTCCGTGCGTCGATGACACGTCGATGAACTTCTGGCTGTTGCATCGGGGCCAGTCGGAACATCCGAGACCGGAACCCGACAAACGAACCGCGGCTCCGGTCACCACGATCGTGCACAACAGGACGAGAGCCACGAAAGTGACCCGCGAGTAGGCCCGAGCCGAGAAACGCATCGATCCGAGACTAGAACCTCGTTTTCGCCGAGGTATGAGTCGGTCCTGACTACCCTCGTGACCGTGCTCACAGCATTCGACGACTATCCGATCCACCCATCCAGCGCGCCCATCGCCTTCACCGCCTCGGGCGATCCGAATCATTACGACCGATACTTCTTCAACGGTTACACCCGCGATGCTTCGATCTACTTCGGCGCCGCGATGGGTCTGTATCCCAACCGGCACATCGCCGACGCCTCGTTCTCGGTCATTCTCGAGGGCAAGCGGCAGGTATCTCTTCATTCGTCGATGCGGGCCCCGCTGGATCGCTCGCGGGCGAACGTCGTCGGGCCGATCGAGGTCCGGATCGTCGAACCGATGAAGCGCCATCGGCTCCTCGTCGACTCACCCGAACACGGAATTCGGGCCGATCTCGAACTGACCGCGCGCAGTGCTCCGGTTCAGGAGCCGCACTTCTTCGTTCGCAACGGAATTCGCACGGTGATGGACTACACGCGGCTCACGCAGTTCGGACACTGGTCGGGCTGGATCGAAGTGGAAGGCCACCGGCATGAAATCGCTGCTGACTCGTACGGCTCCCGCGACCGCTCGTGGGGAATCCGGCCGATCGGACCGGCGAGCGACCCCGGCGCGCCCTTTGCGTCCGGCCAGTTCTATTGGCTCTGGGCCCCGGTCAACTTCGCTGATCATTCGACCCACTTCGACATCAACGAGTACGCCGACGGTAAGCGTTGGCACGAGGTCGGGTTCGTCATCCCGGACGGGGACCAGCCAGCCGTCGCGTCACGGTCGGTCGATTACTCACTCGTTTGGCGTCCGGGAACCCGCTGGGTTCGGGCGTTCGATCTGCACTTGACCCAACCCGATGACTCGGTCCGTCACCTGAGTTTCGAGCCTCTGTACGAGTTCCAGATGAAGGGCATCGGATACTTCAATGCCGACTGGGGTCATGGTCACTGGAAAGGCGATCTGGCCGTCGGAGCCGAAGCCTGGGACCTCCCGGTGTCCGATCCGTGCCGACCCGATCACCTGCACATTCAGGCCTTGTGCCGAGTTCGCTGCGGAGACGACGAAGGTCTCGGCATCCTCGAGCAATTGATCATCGGCCCCCACGCACCCACCGGCCTCACCGGCACTTTCGATCCGGCCAACTGAACACTCCGTCCGCCGGATTCAGGTGTGGCGAATCGTCATGCCCCCGTCGACCACGAGTGTGGCGCCGTTGATGAAACTCGCGGCCGGTAAACACAGACTCACCGTCATCTGGGCAACCTCTTCGGGGTCTCCGTAGCGCCGGAGCGGAACCTTTCGTTTGGCGTAGGCCTCCTTGGCGTCATCGGGAATACCACTCGTCATGCCGGTGTTGATCGGACCCGGACACACACAGTTGGTCGTGATTCCGAATCGACCGAGTTCGACCGCCATGCTGCGCGTGAGTCCGGTCACTCCGGCTTTGGACGCGGAGTAAGCGGCCAGACCACCGGTGGCGACGATCGATTCGGTCGAGGCGATGTTGACGATTCGTCCGAACATGCGATCCCGCATGGTCGGAACCACGAGGCGCGCCATGTTCGCGTAGGCGGTGAGGTTCACCTCCAGGGTCGAACGCCACGCATCGAGGAACGAATCGTCGTCCTGCAGCAAACTGGAAACCTTCGAGACTCCGGCATTGTTCACGAGGATGTCGATGGTCGACCAGCGACCGAGCACCTCGGCGACCACGGCCTTGGCTCCCGATCGATCCGTCACGTCGAGATCGAAACCCACCGCCCGGCCCTCACCGTGAACGTGAGTGATTTCGTCGACCACCGCATCGACCCGGTCACGACCAAGATCGAGCACCGCAACCGACACCCCCTCGTCGGCGAGAACATGGGCCGTGGCTCGACCCATACCCGATGCCGCTCCGGTCACGATCGCCACCCGCCCGAGAAGCGACCGACTGAGCGAGGACACGCGAATGGTCACGTCACGAATTCCGTTTCCAGCTGAACCGACCACCCATGCCGTACGAGCGGAGGATCGTCGCCCGATTGGCGTGGATCGACAAGAAGACGTGATTGTCACTTTCGGGACCACCTGGTTCGAAAGCTTTCAAGTCGTACCCCATCTTGTCCCACAATTCGATGCGACCGGCGGTGGTGTCAATGATCCGCGCGTCACCCCACACGATGCAACTGTCCCAACTGGTCGCCTCGCCCACCGCGAAATGAACCGTGGCTCGCGGGTTGGCGCGAACGTTGCGGACCTTTCGGCTCGAGGACAGTACGAAAGCGACGACGTCGTCATCGACCCAGTTCACCGCAACCGGGGCGAGATGCGGCTCACCGTCGGCGCCGGTCGTCGCGATGTACGCGAATGGTCCGTACCGCCGACTGTCCGCTTTGATCTCGTCGAGATTCATGTCGAACTCCCCTTTGCCTGCCACCTGTCGATGCCGGCCATTCCGTAGGCCTTCATCACCATCGCGCGGGTGACTTGGACCTTCATGAACACCGTGTCCGGACTGCCATCAGGGCCACCCGGAGCGAAGGCATTCAAGTCGTAGTCGAAAACTCCGTTCCAGAGACGACGTTTGGTCGGCAAATCGTCGTGAATCGTCGCTCGCCCCCAGACTTCGACGCCGTCACCACTCTCGGTGACCTGCCAGTGCAATGCGACGCGGTCGTTGCCAGAGACGTTGCGGGTCTTGACCGAATCCCGACCGACCATGATCCAGATCGTGTCACCCTCCCAACACGGATGTACGGGAACGACGTCGGGTGATCCGTCTCCTCGAACGCTCGCCAGATGAGCCCACGGACTCAGGGCAGTGGCAACCCGCTGAACTTCGGACAGATCGATGGTCATGGTCTCACCTCGTAGAAAGCATTGACGGAATGATCGATGTCGAGACGACGGAACGAGCCGAAACCAGCATCGATCGCCATGGTACGAGCCTTCGACTCGGGTAATCCGAGAGTGCCGAGGCCGGCTCCTCCCTCGACCGACATCGCCGACGACATGCACGACATCACGCTGATGCCGTACATGAGAGACGACATCGGGTTCTTGGCGACGTTCTCCTCGAAAGTGTCGAGCGCCTTGATGTCGACGAGCAACCAACGTCCGGAAGGCTTGAGAGATCGGCGGATCGCCCTCATCATCTCGGCCGGGTGGGTCATGTCGTGGACACAATCGAATGCCGTCACCAGGTCGAGTGACTCGTCCTGCGGGAGCGGATCACGACGAGGATCGGAGAACGACACGTTGCGCGCCGAACTCGCGGCCAACTTCTCGGCGGCCCGCTCGAGGGCGAATCGTGAGATGTCGTAACCCACGAATGAACTCGCCGGAAAGCGCTCGGCCATCTGGATGGCGGCACCGCCGGCTCCGCAACCGATGTCGGCGACTCGCGCGCCGCGATCCAGTTCGTCCACCAACCCGTCGAGCGCAGGAAGAACGAGCGGGATCAAGAAAGCTCGGCTCCAGGGTTCGAAGCTTCGCTCGATCCCGACCGCGCCCTCCGGTCCGTGACTGTCGTAGTCGCGCCCGAGACCCGTTCGAAAGGACTCGGGGAGATGATGAAGGCTCCCCATCGTCTGGGGCAAGCGATGGAACATGCCCATCCCGAAAGCCGGATGGTCCTCGGTGGCCAGCACGAGTCGGGCTTCGGGCGAGAGCGAGAAGCATTCGGTCCCCTCGTTCCCACGGGAGAACTCGATGATCCCCGCCGCGGCCTGGTTGTGGGCCCACTCGGCGACCCACCGCGGATGCAATTCGAGGACCGACGCCAGTTCGTCGACCGTGAGTGCTCGCGCCGCCGAGGCCAGCGCCCGGTACAGGCCGAGACGATCACCCAGATGAACCATCCCCGATGTGACGGCACCTTCGAGCTTGGAGAACACCAAGAAGCTGAAGAGCTTCAACTTCTGCGGGTCGGCTTCCATCACTCCCCCTTCGGACTCAGTTCGTCCGATCGGCCACGGTCAAGTGTTCCACATCACTCAGTCGGACAACTCCGAACGTGTGCCCATCGCCGATCTCGTAGGACACGAGTCGACTGATCGATCCGTGTCCGAGAACGAA
The DNA here is from genome assembly GCA_005787035.1 of Actinomycetota bacterium. GTDB lineage: Bacteria > Actinomycetota > Acidimicrobiia > Acidimicrobiales > Ilumatobacteraceae > Casp-actino8. Next base: position 12,545 of record SYCI01000131.1, read on the forward strand.
CCGCTCCCACTCCCAAGGCGTGACCGGTAGACCGAGGAGATGACACATGAAGACGCTGTTGGTGCCGGCGTGAGCGAAAACCAGAATGCGTCGGCCGGGATCGGTGCAACGCCAAACCGGCAGTTCGTGCCCGAGCGACTCGACGCCACGCTCCGCGAGGAACAGGCCGGCGTTCAGATGGATGCGGTCGACGAAGTCACGAACCGGCTCACCACCTTCGAGTCCTCGCCAACGATCACGCGCCGGTCGCCGACGCTCCTCGGCGTAAGCGGCGTCGGCCTTCTCACGCGGAGTTCCGTGCCACAGAGGATTGCGGATCTCTTCGAGCCACTCCTGCACCGTCTCGTCGATTCCGAGACCGAGACGGTCGAGCAGGGGCGCCGCCGTTTGTCGGGCCCGTAAGAGAGGCGAAACCACGACCTCGTCCCACTTCTCGTCGGCGAGTACCTCGGCGGCCCGTGCGGCCTGACGGTGACCTCGTGGGGTCAGTGGAGGATTGTCGACGTTCAGATCGTCCCGAACCCACTCGGGTTCACCATGACGCACCAACACGATTTCCACGAGTCCTCCCATCGTCGACACTAGGCGAGCGGGTTGACCTCATTAGTCTCGTCGCATGATCTCGGCTTCGTCTGCCTACACCGATCAACTGAATCTCGGATTGTTGATCCTTCGCCTCTGTCTCGGCCTCTTCCTCGCCTATCACGGATACAACAAAGTGTTCGGTGGTGGAGGCTTGAAGGGAACCGCAGGATGGTTCGGAAGCATCGGGATGAAGTGGCCACAGTGGCAGGCCCGACTCGCAGCCGCAACCGAGATCGGAGCCGGACTCCTCCTGGCCGTCGGCCTCGTCACTCCGTTGGCGGCGGCGGGAGTGATCGGAATCATGGTCGTCGCCATCGTCGTCGCCCACGCCAAGGTCGGATTCTTCGTCTTCTTGCCGAATCAAGGGTGGGAGTATTGCGCCACGATCGCCCTCGGTTCGTTGGCGGTTGGCACCATGGGCGCGGGGGCCTGGTCGCTCGACAACGCGGTCGACTTCTCGTTCGACGGATGGTCCGGCTTGGTGATCACCGCATCGGTGGGCGTCGCCGGCGCGCTCATCCAACTCGTCACGAGTTATCGACCCCAGCCTGCGGCACGATGACCCGCCCCTGGGTTCGACTGCTGCTGGCCGGTATCTCGCTCGCCATTGCGGCCTTTTGGGTCTGGGCCCTCTTCTTTCCGCCCAAGCAGTCGGTCGCTCGTCTGGACGATCGGGAGTGGACCGAGAGGGCCGCAGCCATCTGTCGCGAAGCCAATCTCGCCCGCAACGATCTCGCCGACGAGCGGCGCATCGAGGACGCCGGCCCCGATGCATTGGCGGAGCGGGCCGATTTGATCGATCGAGCCACCGTGATCGTCGACGACATGATCACGCGCGTGAATGAGACCGCGCCCAACGGCCCCGATGATGCGGCCCTCGTCGCCACCTGGACCGGCTACTACCGCCAACTCATCGCCGACCGCCGCGCGTACACGGAAATTCTCCGACGGAACGAGAATCCGCCGTTCCCCGAAACGACCATCGACGGGGCGCCGATCTCGGAATACATCAACGACTTCACGGTGGCCAACGAGATGAAGTCGTGCTCGGCACCGGCCGATCTCGCCGTCTGATCACCGCCTGATCAATCGACGTCGATCCACGATCCGTTCACGTACCGACGGATCACCCGCGCCGGACTACCCACGGCCACCGAGAAACTCGGAATCACTCCGGTCACCACCGAATTGGCGCCCACGACGACGTGTTCGCCGATGTCGGCTCCCGGCAGGACGACCGAACCGTGGCCCAACCAAGAACCACGGCCGATCCGCACCGGGCGTTCTGGCATCACCTGAACCGATACCGGGCGGTCGACGTCCTGGTATCCGTGGTTCTGATCGGTGATGTAGACGTGATGACCGGTCCAGACGTCGTCACCGATCTCGATCGAGAAGTGGCCGACGATCCCGCTCCCCTTGCCGATCAGACAACGATCACCGATCGAGACCACCGGATCGCTGATGCACTCCTGCCCCGGAATCATTCCGGCGCTGAGGGTGCACTGCGGCCCGATCATGGTGTCCCGGCCGATGCGGATGAAGCGCTCATTGAAGATCGTGTTCGTGGGAAAACAGATCACACTTCCGGCACCGAAAGACCCGAAACGACGGCCCTTGGGTGACTGGGGGCCAATGGCGCCGGCCTCCACCACGAAGTCCCACAAACGATGGATCGTCCGGTGGAACCGGCGAGCCATGAACCAACGCCACCGGCTTCGAGACGGCGGGGCCAACGCCGGACCATTTTCCACGAGGTGAAACTATCGGTGGTCGATCTGCGACGATGGAATGTGCCCACGCTCGCGAAGTCCTGGCCTCAAGGAACGCTCCTCGACTGTCCGGGCATCCGTATCGGTCATCACACACGCGAATCCTCGACGTGGCGAACCGGCACCACCGTCGTTCTCCTACCACCGGGCGCCATCGGAGGCGTCGACGTACGGGGTGGAGCTCCCGGAACACGCGAGACCGAATTGCTCCGACCCGACAACATGATGGATCGCATCGATGCGATTTGTCTCTCGGGTGGGAGCGCGTATGGACTCTCCGCCGCCGACGGAGTCATGCGTTTTCTCGAGTCGAAGTCCATCGGGTTCCCGGTCGGTCGACAAGACGGCTGGGTCGTTCCCATCGTTCCGGCGGCGGTGATCTTCGATCTCGGACGAGGAGGCCGCTTCGATCATCGACCCGATGCCGAGTTCGGTTGGCGGGCCGCTCGCGCCGCCAACGATCGATCGTTGCGGCAGGGTTCGGTGGGGGGCGGAACCGGAGCGCGCGCCGGCGGTTTACGGGGTGGGATCGGTTCGGCATCCAGAGTCGTTCGGGGAACGACCGTCGCCGCCCTCGCGGTAGTGAATTCGGTCGGTTCGGTGATCGATCCCGATTCGGCTCTGCCGTGGTTCACCGACGGCCTCGAACTGCAGGCTCCCACGGCCAGGGACCGTGACCGCTTCCGACGACATTTCGAGGACGTCTCGCGGCCCTTGATCTCGTCGGCCACGTCGCTCAACACCACGATCGGGCTCGTGGCCACGGATGGGATTCTCACCAAGGCCGAGTGCCAGAAATTGGCTGCGGTGTCACACGACGGCTTGGCACGCGCGATCCGGCCCGCTCACTCGATGAACGACGGCGACACCATCTTCGGGGTCTCGCTCAGTCGTCGACCGCTGAACGATCGGCCGATCGGTTCGTCGGCTTCACTCCTCGACGACGAGTCGCGCACCTCGCTCTTCAACGATGTTCTGGAGGCCGCGGCCGACGTCTTCGCTCGCGCCTGCACCCTGGCCGTGCTGCGGGCATCCGGCCTTCCTTCGCTGCCGGGCTACCGAGACCTGGTTCCTTCGGCCCTCCGCGGATTCCCGCTGAACTGAGCCTGAAATCACAGAACGTCGGTCGTCCGACGGTGGGCGTCGGGGGGTGCCTCGCTAGTTTCCGAAGGGTTCCCCACCGGCGAGGTCATGATGCCCGTATCCGATCGCAAGAAGGTGACAGTCCCCGACCTCGCCAAGTGGCGCGAGTCGGGTCGTCGCATCTCCATGATCACGGCATACGACGTCACCTTTGCCCGACTGGTCGACGAGGCGGGTGTCGACATGATTCTCGTCGGCGACTCCCTGGCCATGGTGGTCAAGGGAGAGCGCAACACAATTCCCGTCTCGCTCGACGAAATGGCCTACCACGTTCGTTGTGTGGCGCGTGCCCATACCAAGGCTCTCGTCGTCGGGGATCTTCCCTTCGGTTCGTACCAATCGAGTCCTGAACAAGCCGTGGATTCGGCGGTCCTTCTCATGAAGAGTGGCGCCGAGAGCGTGAAGCTCGAAGGGGGCACCCACGTGGCGGCGACCATCGAGGCGATCACCCGCGTCGACATTCCGGTGATCGGCCATATCGGCCTCACGCCGCAGAGTTATCACCGCATGGGTGGCCATCGCATCCAGGGGAGGCGAAGCGGATTCGAAGCCGGAGGCCGTGAACGACTTCTCGAGGACGCCCATGCCGTGGAACAGGCCGGGGCTGCGGCCATCGTCGTCGAAGGCGTACCGCTCGATCTCGCCGCCGAGATCACCGACAAGATCAGTATCCCGACCATCGGCATCGGTGCCGGACCGCATTGTTCGGGTCAGGTTCTCGTGCTTCACGACGTACTCGGGCTCTGCGACTCGCAGTACAAGTTCGCCAAGCAGTACGCGCAGCTTCGGGAAGCAGTGATCGGAGCGACTCGGTCCTTCGTGGACGAAGTCGACCGGGGCGTCTGGCCCGACGTCGATCATTCGTTCCAATGATCCTGGCCCACACGTCGGTCGACGTTCACCGGGCCCTGACCGTAAGCCCTCATCCGATCGGCTTCGTGCCGACCATGGGCGCTCTGCACGACGGCCACGCGAGTCTTTTCGACGTGGCTCGTGCATCGTGTGCCACCGTGGTGGCGAGCATCTTCGTCAACGCCCTCCAGTTCGACCAGCAGTCGGATCTCGAGCGATACCCTCGGCCCCTCGAACGGGACCTCGAAATCTGTCGTGAGCACGGCGTCGACATCGTGTACGTCCCCGACCACGAGACCATGTATCCGTCGGATTTCTCGACCGTCGTCTCGGTCGGACGTCTCGGACGCATCCTCGAAGGAGCGCATCGTCCCGGTCACTTCGACGGTGTGGCCACGGTCGTCACCAAATTGCTCTCGGCCGTCCGCCCAGACGTGGCCTATTTCGGCCAGAAGGACCTCCAGCAGGTTGCGGTGATCGAACGCCTCAACTCGGATCTCGATCTCGGTGTGGAGATCCGAACCGAACCGACGGTTCGCGACGACGACGGCCTCGCGCTGTCGAGTCGAAACGTGCGACTTTCCGAGACAGCGCGTCGGCAGGCCCTCGCCATACCGCGCGCGCTCGAGTTCGCTCGCGACACTGCTCGTTCCGTGGGAGCGTCGCCCACCGAAGTGTCACGGTCGATGTACGAGCAGTTGACCGCGTCCGGATTGAAGGTCGATTACGCGATCGTTCTCGATGCCGACAGTTTTCAGGAATCGGACTCGATCACCGACCGCAGTGTCGCCCTCATTGCCGCAACCGTCGACGGTGTTCGGCTCATCGACAACTGCTTCCTACGCGCCGACCACTAGGTACGATCCCACCATGGCGAGTCTGTGGGACGAAGCGTCGAACAGCCTTCGGCCGTTGCCGAGTCCGTTGCCCAGCCGATACGACGTCGTTCTGATCGGCGCCGGCTTCACCGGTCTCTGGACTGCTTTCGCGCTCACCGAGATCGAGCCCGATCTCCGAATCGGAATTCTCGACAAACATCGGGCCGGTTTCGGGGCCAGTGGTCGCAACGGTGGTTGGTGCTCGTCGATTCTTCCCATGTCGCTCGACGAGATCGAACGCCGGCACGGTCGGGACGTGGCGCTCGACCTCCAGAAGACGATGACGGCGACGGTCGACGAGATCGGAGAGACGACGGCGCGCCTCGGGATCGATTGCGATTACCGGAAAGGTGGAACGATCTCCCTGATTCGCAATGAGTTCCAGCTCGCTCGCGCCGACGCCGAATTGGCATCCGCACGTCGCTTGGGCCTCGGCGAGGAGCACATGGTTCGGTTGTCGGCGGAGGCAACGGCGCGGATCGTGCGCGCCGCGGGTCGACCGGAGTCGAACTTCCAGCCGGGTTGCGCGGCACTTCATCCGCGCAAACTCGTCGACGGTTTGGTCGAGACACTCGTGAACCGAGGGGTCGCCATTCACGAGGGTGTCGAGGTCGTCGACTTCGACGTCCACGAGGTGGAAACGGATCACGGCTCCATCGGCGCTGATTCGATTGTTCTCTGCACCGAGGCCTACGGCACGACGTTGCCGAGGCGCAAGCGATCGGTACTGCCTTTGTATTCACTCATGATCGCCACCGAACCATTGTCCGACGAGATCTGGAACGAAATCGGTCTGGATCAGCGCACGACCTTCGCTGATCACCGTCAACTCATCGTCTACGGTCAACGAACCGCCGATGGTCGCCTCGCCTTCGGCGGACGTGGAGCGCCCTACCATTTCGGCTCACGGATCGAGGCTTCGTACGACACCGACGATCGAGTCCGTCGTCATCTCGAAGAAGAGTTGTTGAACCTCTTCCCGGTTCTGCATGGTGTCCGATTCACTCACCACTGGGGCGGGCCGTTGGGTGCCCCTCGGGACTGGACCTTCTCGGTCGAGTACGAACCTCGTACCGGGCTCGGTCGGGCCGGCGGTTACGTCGGTGACGGTGTGGCCACGTCGTTCCTCGCCGGCCGCACGCTCGCCGAACTGATCTGCAAAAAGAGCACGGATCGCACTCGCTTGCCCTTCGTCGGACATCGATCACCGCTGTGGGAACCCGAACCGGCTCGTTGGATCGCCGTCAACGGACTCGCCAAAGCCGTGGCCCGCATGGACGCCGTCGAAGCGCGAGGTCGTCGACCGTCCCGCATCGTGCAAAAGGTTGTCACCCGGCTCACTGGGGGCTGAGTCAGCGTCGTTGACGCGCGTCGGAATGGCGGGCGACGTAGCGAACACTGAACACACCGTCGCCGGAGAGAATTCCGCCCCGGCCGAAAAGCCTCCCGTGTTGCCAATTCGACAGGCCGAGTTCGGGACGACCTAGTGCGTACTGGCCATCGACCCAACGGGTGAATCCGTCACCCACGAAGGGAGCATCGGCGAGGCCGTACACCAATTCCAATGTGGCCGGATTCGGTGACAGAACCGATACGACGAAGCGCGGGCTGTGTCGATTGAACAGCTCACAGCCTTCCTCGACACGATCCACGAAAATCACCGAACATTCGGGATCGTCGTCCCATTCCCATTCCGTCTTCAAGAAGTCGTGATCGGGATGATCGACCACCGAGAACCCGGGTTCGTCGGCGACTGCGCCTTCCAGGCGCGCCCGATCCGCAATCCGACAGTGAATCGTCGCACGCTGCCGACGGCGTTCGGCTGCCCGCGCAACACCGCTGATCGCCGCCCCGAGCGCCCCGTCGTCTCCGGTCGGAAGACACAGAACGTTCAGGGTGTTGCAGACCTTGCGATCGAGAGACGAATCGACAACTGATGACAGGTCGTCCGGCGGAAAACCACGATCGACGAACATCCATGCGCCACCGGTTCCGTGCAGGCTCACCGGAATCCCGGATTGCCGAGCCACCGCTCCGAGCTGCGCCACGGCCTCACCACTACCCCTCGCCACCGCCAATCCGAGACGGCGATCGGAGAACAAGGCATGTCCGGCCGATCGTTCTCCCGATTCGACCAAGACGACCGCACCATCCGGCAAACCACTCGCTCGGAGGGCCGGCGACACGAGTTCGCGATGAATCGATTGTGCGGTGCGCAGCGCGTCGCTACCGATCCGGAAGACCACCGTGTTGCCCGATCGCAGAACGCCGGTCGCATCGGCGAACACATTCGGACGACCCTCGAAGACGAAGCCGACGACCCCGAGTGGAGCTCGGCGCTCCTCGACCGACCAACCCGCATGACTCACCCGGTGATCGACTGCGCTCGAGGCGATGTCGAGATCGCGCCACATTCGGAGTGCGTCGATCATGTCGGAACGCATCTTCGGGGACAGCTCGAGACGACCCGTCGGGCGCCCGCGCTCACGCGCCGAAACGACATCGAGTTCGTTGGCGGTGGCCACGAGTGGGAAGATCTCGTCGTCGGCGAGTCGTCGTGCGAACTCGTCGAAGAATCGACCGATCTGCTCCGCAGTCAGTACAGCGACTTCCGGCGCCGCTCTCACCGCAGCGGATACTGCATCTTCGACGAGCGTCGAGACGCCACTCGGCACATGAATCAGATCACCGGTTTCCTGAACCACGATCAGACGATCGCCGGCCACGAACGACGCAGCAAGATGTTCGTCGACCTCGACCACACGATTGCCACCGAACGGGATCTGTTGACCGGCCCGCAGAGTGGTCAGTTCACTCCCTCGGACCGGCGTCGACATGACCGCTAGCGTACGGCTTGTTCATCGTCCTGAAGGAGCCGACGTGCCGACCGACGACAACCTTTACTTCCGTCAATTGTTGTCGGGTCACGACTTCGCCATCGGCGATCCCCTCGCTCTCCAGATGGCGAACTTCGTCTATCTGATCGGCGACCGCTCGACGGGAGAATGCGCGGTGGTCGATCCCGCCTACGCCGTCGACGACATCGTTCGTGTCGCGGCGGCCGATGACATGCGGATCACCGACGTCATGGCAACGCACTACCACCCGGACCATGTCGGAGGATCGATGATGGGCTACCGCATCGAGGGGATCACCACATTGCTCGAGGCCGGTTCGTTCCGAGTGCACGTGAACGAGAACGAAGTTCCTTGGGTCGTGCGAACGACCGGAGTGTCCGAGGGCGACTTGGTGTCCCATGAGGCCGGCGACTGCGTTCACGTGGGCGATGTCGCCATCGACCTGGTGCACACGCCCGGACACACGCCCGGCAGTCAGTGCTTCCACGTTCGCGGGTGTCTGATCTCGGGTGACACCCTGTTTCTCGACGGCTGTGGTCGTACCGATCTGCCGGGCAGTGACGCCGAGAAGATGTTCGAAAGTCTCCAGCTCCTCGATTCACTACCCGACCAGACCGTCGTCTTTCCCGGACACCGCTATTCGGTTCCGCCTTCCGAGACGCTCGCCGAGGTGCGCACCCACAACTTCGTTCTCAAACCCAAGAAGAAGGATCAGTGGCTCACGATTTTCGGCAGTTGATCAGCCGATCACGGCCGAGAGAACGGCCGACCCACCGGCGGTGGCGAGCAAACCCAGTACGAGCCGACGGGCCGAAGATTCGGTGACGAGTCGCCGCAACCGGGATCCGATGGCGACACCACCGATCATGAAGGGAAGGACGGCCAGACTTCGCAGAGTCGTATCTCGATCGAGATCGCCCGTGAATCCGAAGCCAACAAGTGTCACCACGTTGGCTCCCGTGAACACCACCGCCAGCGTCGAGCGGAACACCGCCATCGAAACACCACGGGCTTGGAGCACGAAAACGAGTGGCGGCCCATTGGTGGACAACGATGCCGACAACGCGCCCGACACCACCCCGGCCACCCATTCGGGTCCGTTCCCCGCTCGGCGGAAACGGAAATCAGCGATCAGAAGCCCGGTGGCGACGAGCACCGTGAGCCCGAGCACTGCTTTCAAGACCGACTCGTCGACCCGGGTGAAAACCACGAGACCGAGAGGTATGCCAAGGACGGTGCCCGCCATGAGTCGGCCAACTGTCGAACGGTCGGCGGCTCGCCAGCCCCGGGACATCTGGAAGCCGTTGGTGAGGAGGCCGAGCCAGGTCGAGATGATCACGGCATCGTGGGTCGGGAGCGCCAGCGCGATGAGGGGAACGCCGAGGAGTGAGAACCCGAATCCTGCCGTGTACTGCGCTGCGGCGGCCAGGAGTACTCCGCCTCCGGCGGCCAGCAATTCGAGCCAGGTCACCTTGGGACTCTGCCATTCGGCGGACCCGAAATCGGCGATTCCTCCGACCCGACTCCCTTTGACAAATTGTAAAGTGATGTCGTGTCGAAGGGGGCAACGATCGAGGTCCAACGGACCAACTGTCGGATCGACGCGTCCCGACTCATGGGCCGCCTCGAGGAACTCGCTCAGATCGGACCCATCGAGGGCGGGGGGTCCTGTCGTCTGGCTCTGACCGACGCCGACCGGGAAGGACGGGATCTGGTCGTCACCTGGATGAAGGATCTCGGTCTCGAGGTGTCGATCGATGCCGTCGGCAACGTGGTCGGAGTCTGGAAGGTGGGGTCGGGCGCGCCGGTCATGACCGGCTCACACATCGACACCGTGCGTACCGGCGGTCGATACGACGGGAATCTCGGAGTCCTCGCCGGACTCGAAGTGATCGAAACCCTCATGCGAGCAGGCCTCGAACCGGACCGACCTCTCGCCGTCGCCTTCTTCACCAATGAGGAAGGTGCACGATTCCAACCCGACATGCTCGGTTCTCTCGTGTACGTCGGCGGCATGAGCGTCGAAGAGGCTCACGATGTCGTGGCCATCGATGGCGCTCGGCTCGTCGACGAACTCGGTCGGATCGGATACCTCGGACCGGCTTCGTGCCCTTCGATCGCGCCCCATGCTTTCGTCGAGTTGCACATCGAGCAAGGCCC
>SYCI01000132.1 GCA_005787035.1 Actinomycetota bacterium
CCTCGTCGAGGACGACCATGCGCACGGTCGCGAGGTCGAGGGTGCCCTTTCGGATGTGGTCGAGGGCGCGTCCGGGAGTGGCCACCACCACATGGGTGCCCCGTCGAAGCGCATCGATCTGGCGTCCGATGTGTTGGCCGCCGTAGATCGGTACGCAACGGGCACCGAGATGATGTCCGTACTTGTAGATCGCTTCCGACACCTGCATGGCGAGTTCGCGGGTCGGCACGAGCACCAGCGCTTCGACGTCCGGGCGCGGCTCACCGACGGTCAGCGAGTGAAGAATCGGCAGGGCGAAGGCCGCCGTCTTGCCGGTTCCGGTGGCGGCCTGGCCGAGGAGATCCCGACCCTCGATCAGCGGTGGGATGGATTCCCGCTGAATCGGTGTGGGTTCCTCGTAGCCGAGTCCGGCCAGCGAGGCCAGAAGTTCGTGTCGGAGCCCGAGTTCGGCGAATCCCGAGCTGTCGACGCTGATGTCATTGTCCATGAGCGTTCTCCTGCCCGGTCGAGGTAAGAGCCTACGGCGCAGCGTCGCACTTGTGGTGTTGCTCGCGGCGCGAACGACACAAGTCGACCCTCAGTAGATTTCGTTCGTGCTCGTTCGGATGTCCGCCGCGGACCTCATCGAGTGCCTACTGCTCGAATCGACTCGATTGTCACCATTGGCTGGAGTAGCTGGAGTCATTCTTGATGGATCGATCGATCGAGATCGACGGCACGAGCTGGCTGCGGTTCCGTGTGCAGTCCTCTCCCGCAATCCAGACGACGATCCATCTCTCGTTGATCTCGTCATCGATTCGAAGCACGAAACGGCGATCGAGATGAACGCTCGCCTCCATCCGATTGCCTTCGCCACTGCGGCGCGAACCCTCCGTCTGGCCGCCGCCCTACCCCCGCGGGATGCACTGTTTCTCGAGTCGGTCACCTATTCCCTTCTCCAGTCCGGCGGCGAATTCGGTCAGTGGCTTGCCGACAACCATCGAAAGGTGTGGCGATCAGGTCGCGCTTCGTCCGTGGTGGAGGTTCGACGTAGCGAAGACACCCTGTACGTGTCGCTCGCCGAGCCCGAACGCCACAACGCGTTCTCGCGGGTGATGCGCGATGAGTTACGGGAAGCGCTCACACTCGCCACGGTGGACGAGACGATCACTCGGGTGGTGCTCGACGGGCACGGATCGTGTTTCTCGAGCGGCGGCGACCTCGCCGAGTTCGGCTCGGCCACATCGCCACTCGATTCACACCTCGTTCGAACCACCGACAGCGTCGCCCAGCTCCTGTTGACGATCGGCGAGCGCTTGGGAACCCGACTCGAATGTCGTGTTCACGGGCCCAATGTCGGTGCCGGTGTCGAATTGGCGGCCTTTGCCCCACGTGTGGTGGCCTCGGCCGAAGCAACGTTTCGATTGCCCGAAGTATCGATGGGACTCGTCCCGGGTGCCGGTGGAACCGTCAGCGTGACGCGACGGATCGGCCGCCATCGAGCCGCCCTCATGATCTTGTCGGGGTGCGAGATCGATGCACGGACGGCGCTCGATTGGGGACTGATCGACGAGATCGGGAATGGCGAGTGATGAGCCGTCACGAGATCGACGATCGAGTGATCGACGTCGTCGACGGTGTGGTGAGCCGAATCCGGCGGGCGGCTTCGTCGCTCGGTGGTGGCGTGCAGTTGGACGCCCGAGAAGAACTGAATCGTCGGATGATGTCCACCGGATGGCGCCCGAATGGCCGGACGAGTGCCGGTGGGTCTTGTCAGCTTCTACCGACGACCGACGGCCGATGGATCGCGCTCAACCTTGCCCGACCCGACGACGTCGAATCCTTACCGGCGTTGTTCGAAACCGAGTTCGGGCTGATCGACGGAATCGTCCCGTGGTCCGAGGTCGCACGATGTGTGGCTTCATCGGAGGCGCGAGTGGTTCGCCAGCGCGGGATCGCTCTCGGAATGCCGGTGGCGATCGTCGGGGAAGTCGACGCGACGGGCGAAATGTTGGAGATCGAGAATCGCGGAGTGGGCGATGAGGTCGACGACCTCCGCTCGCTGAAGGTCGTGGACCTCTCGTCGATGTGGGCCGGTCCTCTCGTGGGTCGAGTTCTCACCTCGCTCGGTTGCCGGGTGGTGAAGATCGAATCGACAAGTCGTCCCGATGGCGCGCGCCAGGGTCCGGTGGATTTCTTCGCGGCACTCAACGGAGACAAAGAATTGCGTTCGTTCGATTTCCGGAACCGTGACGATGTGGACGAGTTACGTCGATCGATCACCGATGCCGACGTGGTGATCGAGGCCTCGCGACCGCGCGCGCTCGTGCAACTCGGTATCGATCGTGATGAGATCATGCGCTCGAGTTCGGTGCGCGCGTGGCTGTCGGTGACGGCCCACGGCCGAAGTGGAACCGACGCTCTGCGCGTCGGGTTCGGTGATGATGCAGCGGCCGCGGGCGGACTCGTGGGTCACACCGACGACGGGCCGGAGTTCATCGGCGACGCGGTCGCCGATCCGATCACCGGTTTGGTCGGTGCCATGGCCGTTCTCGAATCCTTGTTGTCGGGTCGGCGGAACACGATCGACGTCTCACTCGCGCGTTCGGCGGCTCACGTGGCGGCCAGCGCACGGGAAACGTCACTCAGCGCAAGCCACTGATCACGAGGGCGAGGGTCAGGACCGAACGCGACGTCCAGGCGATCGTGCGCGGCCAATTGGTGAGCACGAGTCGCCGACCGGTGTCGGGCGAATAGCCGCGTGCCATGCGCGCATGGAGTGGAACCGAAAGGAACACCGTCGATCCGAGACTCACAGCGAGCAGAATCGCTCCGAGCCACGGCCAACCCCACCACAGGCGATCCGGTGCATCGGCGAGCAGAGCGAGGGTGGTGATTCCTTCCACGGCCATCGGGAGGCCAACGACGTACGACGTACGTCGTTGGTGTTCGGTTGCGACATCGATGGTCCGGTCCGGGGGAGTGGTGGCCAGCAGCGGATAGTGGACGATCTGGACGAACCAGATGAGACCGGTCATGAGGGTGCTCGCCGCTGCGTTGACCACGAGCAGGGTCTCGGCCATCGATTCGTTCCAGAACTCGAACACCTCCCGACAGTAGGTGCGGCCGACGTCGCTCGTCGCCCTGGGTTTTGGGCGAGCGACCGACCCTTCGTTGGGCGAGAATGAGGGAATGAGGCCGGTCTATGCGATGAGGTTGGACGGTCCGGTCTGGCCCGAATCGACCATGGCCCGCGTTCGCCAACTCGTGACCGACTGGGTGGAAGAGGAGTGGCCGGCTGAGGATCGCGGGGCCGGCGTATCGATTCGGTTCGACAACGACGACCCCTCGCGCTGGTGGCGCCTCACGATTGATCGTGGTCTCGCCGGAAACGCTGTAGCCACGACCTACATCACGGTGGCCACCGACCGCGCCACCACGACCTTCGAGGCTCGGATCACACTCGTGCCCGGCGGGCGTCGGGTGATGCCGGTCCTGCCCGAGGTTCCGCTGGCGCCGGTGCAGCGGATCGTGGCCCGGATTCTCGATGGCGTCGCGTTCCACGATGCCAACCTGCGTGTCCTACCCAGTGTCCGGATGGTTGCCGACAACGCCGGGGCCCAGGCCTTGGCCGCGTTCTGCGAGGCACGAAGCCGCGTCCTACCGGTGTTGATCGAGACGGTGCCCACCAAGAGCACTCCACTCTTCGAACTCGATCGTTACGCGGCATCACTCGCCGGTCTCGCCCATATGTATCGACTCGAGGGCGACGCGGCGCGCACTGCGTTCCATGGCATGTACGGCGCCGAGATCCTTCTCGCCCGTGGACTCACCCTTGTGTGGCCGGGCGGCGAATCGGTGCAGTGGGGCGGAACGAAACTCAATCAGGCGGGCGCCGCGTCGGAGGTTCGGTCATGCGTGTCGCGGATCAACTTCGCCGCTCATGGTTCGCTGGCGCCGCTTCGGGCGCCCCGTTTCCAACGACGACTCCCTGACGCTCCGGCATTAGACACTCCGCCCAAAGTCGCGCCGGTCGTTCCGACGCCGACGCCGGCCGTGACACCCGTCGTGAAGGCACCTCCGGTCGAACCCGGGGTGTCGATGGACGAATACAAGGCCGCCCTCGATGGCTGGCAGGACGCGTACAACCGCATCGACGAACTCGAACAGGCGTTGGCCGAAGCCGATCGAACGATCGACGAGAAGAACCAACTGCTCGACAACCGTGAAGGTCTCGTCGATCAACTCGTGCTGCAGAACACCGAACTCGCGGTTCGCTTGGGCAAGAGCCCAACCGGTCTGCGGGCGATCTCGGCCCTCGATGCAGTGAAGCAAGCCGAATCGATCTGCGAACATCTCACGTTCCACGAGCGGGCCTTCGCGACCGCAGCCGAACTCGAAGGCATCGATGCCAATCGGCTTCTCGAAGATCTCGTTCGACTGAACGTGGTGGCCGGGGACTGGAAGAGCGGGCGCGTCACCAATGCCTCGCTGACGATCTCGTGTCGCAGCCTTGGTCTCAACTACGCGTCGGGTATTTCCGACAATGCCGAGAACAAGTACGCCGAGGACTATGCGTTCACTTGGCGTGGACGCACCGAATTGGCAACCGCCCACATCCGCAACGGACGTGGGTCCAGGTTGTATCGAGTTCACATCTTCTTCGATCACGAAGCGCACCAGGTCGTTGTCGCCTATGTGGGTCGGCACTTGCGCGACAAATCGACGAATTAGAGGAATGTTCCGGGCCTTCTGGCGCTCGGATAGAGAAACCCTGCCACACCCCCTGACGAAATTCGACTCGCAGGCCCGCAATTCGGGTCCGTATTCGAAGAGTCCAGGGAGGCAGCAATGGAATCGTCGATCGATAGTGATGGACGAAGTTGGTCGGAGACCGTCGATGTGTTCGTGAGAGACCTCATTCGTGGCCTCGAGTCGAGACTTCGTCGAGCTGGTGTCGAACCCGGACTGATTTCTGAGGCCATTTCGCTAGCTCTCTTCCGGCTCGCGCCTCGAATAGCCCCCACGATCAGCCGCTATTTTTCGGGCGATGTCTATGCCCGAGCCATTTGGAAGTCGATTCTGATCGACACCCTTCGAACCGAAGGTGCGCAGCGAGGCTCGGGTTTAAGTGGCAAACGCCGAATTCTTCGATTGTCGGAAATCGACGGTCACAACATCGTGTCGTCGGAGCCAGTCGACGTCGAAGTACAACTGCTTGTAAAAGACGCTCTCGATCGGTTGCCGTCGGATGAGAAAGCAGATCTGTGTCGCTACTTCATCGCCGGATTCAACCTGTGTGAGATTTCGAAGATGAACGGCGAATCGCACACAACGGTGGGTCGTCGCGTACAGCGGGCCACGGCTCGTGCCCGTCGGATACTCGAACCTCTGTGAGCCTTAGTAGTCATGTTCATAGCGACTAACTATCGAAACGAAAATGAACAGAAGACCGTGAAGAAGAACAAACGGTCTACTAATTGGTATACACAGAAAGTGTTGTAAACGCGGGAAATTCATTGAGTGTTTGGGACACTGTCGCTCGTATGCCGCCGAAGCGATCATCGAGTACTCCGCGGGCGATCGCCGAAGATCCGCCGGAAGACGCCGGTTGGCAGCGCACATCGTTCTGGGTGTTGTTGTTCGCCGATGCGCGTAAGGAAGACCGCTGGTTTCGCGTGAACCGCTACTACACCGCTTCGACGGCTGCGCAAATTGCGAGCGACATTCGTTCGTCCAAGAACCGACCCCTCGACAAACTTCGTGTGCGAGGAATTCTTCCGGGTGAGAACTGGACGGCCAAGTGGGGAACCGATGACAAGTGCCCCCCGGGACACTTCGCGATCTGGGTTCGCTTCCTCGGCTCCGACGACTAATCGAATCGGAGTTCGTTCGACGTCGACTCGACTCGACGAATCCACACTTCGCAGTCTCCCGCTGCACCAGCACGAACCGGATTCCAACGGGCCTCCCACCGTTCGTTACGTCGGATTCCGCGAATGCGCACCGAACGGCGTCCGTCGAGATGCGCTCGACGAATGTCGGAAGCGACTTGTGCCGCTGTCTTGCGTGTGTAGAGCTTGTCGACGCGATGCCAGTCGTTCGTCGAGCGGGCGACCGCGAGGGTGCGACGCCAGAAGGATTGGCGGATGTCCTCGGTGAGCCCGGTGATCGGGTCGGTGATCTGGTCGTCGTCCGGGTCGAAGTTGTCGAGCATGACCGTTCAACGAGTCGGGCACATCGAAATGTGCGGACTCCTTCAGGATCGTTCGAAACTCCAACTTTGCGGGCGACCGTTCGCGTAAGGCATCACTCCGTGAAATACACGCGTGTCATTATCGAAAACCAACGGAACGAAATGACGATCTCCTTCCCACATCGGTAGGTCGGCTTCCTCGCGAATGTGCTGATCAGGACTGCAAGCAGCGAGTAATCGGGTCAGCGGGATCCAGCGCAGATCACCTTCGTCGTTGTGATCGGGTGGTGTTCCCGTCCACCCGTCGATCAAGAAGATCGGGCCGAACCAATCCTCGCCGTTGGCACCGAAGCCGGGCCAGGAGATCGTGCCTCGAAGTTTCATCGATGTGATTTGCAGCCCTGTTTCCTCGTGAATCTCCCGCCGCATTCCCGTTGCGATGTCTTCACCTGGTTCGAGTTTTCCGCCGAGCCCGTTCCACTTGCCCAAGTGCTCGTCGTTCGGTCGGCGATTGCGATGTACGAGGAGAACCGCCGACGACGCGCGATCGAACACGTAACCGAGTGTTCCGAGAATGGGCGTGTACGGCATGAGCCATCTGTATCAGAATGTGTCGATGACCCTCGGCATCACGATCGACGATGCCGTGGTCGAGACGTACTGCAACGAGGGAGTCGTGGTTCTGCGTGGCGTTCTCTCGATCGACGAAATCGAGTCGCTGCGGCAGGGCATCGATGCCGTACTTGCCCATCCCAGCCCGCGCGCCAAGGTCGCGAGTCAGTCTGATGATCCGGGCTTCTTCCTCGAGGACTTCTGCACCTGGCGCGATCATGCTGAGTTCGACACGTTCATCCGCAACACGGCCTTGGTTCCGATTGCTGCCCAACTCATGCAGAGTCGAACCGTTCGTCTGTATCACGATCATGTTCTCGTGAAGGAGGCCGGGACGCGCCAGCGCACTCCATGGCACCAGGACCAGCCGTATTACGACGTCGAGGGTTTTCAGAACGTGAGCTTCTGGATCCCGGTCGACCCGGTGCCGATCGAGAGTTCACTCGAGTCGGTTGCCGGAACCCATCGGGGACCGTGGCTCATGCCGCGGACCTTCCGCGATCAGCAGGCCAAGTGGTTTCCGGAGGGCTCTCTCGCCGAACTTCCGGACATCGAAGCCGATCGTTCGGCTCATGCGATACGAGCCTGGGATCTCGAACGCGGTGACGTGATCGCATTCCACATGCTCACCGTTCATGGAGCGGCCGGCTCGGCGCATCGACGGCGCGTGTTCAGTCTGCGACTGCTCGGCGACGACATGGTCCATGCACCGCGGCACTGGTTGTGCTCACCCGATTTCCGGGCTGTGATTCCCGAGGAGGACGACCAACGTCGCGCCGGCGAAACCCTCGATGGCGAGTGGTTCCCTCTGTTGCTCGGCTGACGGAAGTCGAGTCGGTTCAGCCGGCCGGAACGATCGAGTCCCCGGGCCGATCACCGAGGTCGATGAAGAGGTTCCGCCGATCCTCGATGATGGGATACTCACCGTTGGTCGGCGGAGCCAACTCGGTGACATCGATGGTCCGTCCCTCGCAGTCGACGAAGTTCGATGAACCGGTCACCTGTTCGACGGCGCAGTTGGGATCGCGATCGGCCGGGTACGCGTAATAGACGACCCAGCCCTTCTCCACATTCGTTCCGTTGTGGTCGAGGACGAGAGTTCGCTCGCCGGTGGTGGTTCCGAGTCCGGGGAAGATCACCGGTCCGTTCTCGTCGATCGAGGCCGCCCAATTCTTGATGTTGCCGACCGGCAGCCGATCGGGGGAGAAGGTCGTCGACTGCGACTGCTCCCCGGCCATCAGCGCAGCGGTCGCCCACAGGATCAGCCCGAGCACGGCGAAGAAACCCAATCCGGCCACCACAGGGGTCACGGCCCGGGCGAGAGGCGAGCGGAGTTCGGGTCGGCGCACGGATCGATTCTGCCCGCCTGCGGTCACCGGGGCTCGGCTGGCCGACCGTTTCGGGTGTGAAGTGTCTTCCCTGCGGAGGCTCCCGACCGAACTATGTGGTCGGGGATTTCAGGTCCTAGGGTTTCCCACTTGTGAAACGGCCCTACCGAGTTGTCGTCGCCAAGCCCGGCCTCGATGGTCACGACCGCGGGGCCAAGACCATCACTCGCGCCCTGCGCGACCACGGTTTCGAGGTCATCTACACCGGCCTGCACCAGACACCCGAACAGATCGCCGAGACCGCTCTACAAGAAGACGTCGACGCCGTCGGTCTGTCGTTGCTCTCGGGCGCGCATCTCACCCTCTTCCCGCGAGTCATGGAAGAACTCCGTCATCGTGACCTCGCCGACGTGCTGGTGTTCGGCGGGGGAGTCATCCCCGACGCCGATGCCCGCGCACTGCGCGAACAAGGCGTGTCGGAGATCTTCGGCCCCGGCTCGTCGCTCAAGGCGATCGCGCAGTGGCTCGAGCAGACACTCGACTCGCGTGAGGACGCCATCTCCGTCTGACCCGGCCGAACCGGCCAACCATCCACCGTCATCTGAAAGAGGTTGAACAGCAATGGACCTGTTCGAGTATCAGGGCAAGCAGTACTTCGCCCGTTTCGACATCCCGGTGAGTCCGGGTGGAGTCGCCGACACCGTCGATCAGGCGGTCACCGTCGCCGAATCGTCCGGCTATCCGGTGGTCGTGAAGGCCCAGGTTCAGGTGGGTGGTCGTGGCAAAGCTGGCGGTATCAAGTTGGCCAACAACGCCGACGAGGTTCGTCTGCACGCCGGGAACATCCTCGGTATGGACATCAAGGGCCACGTCGTGAAGCGCCTGTGGGTCGAACACGCGAGCGACATCGCCGAGGAGTACTACGCGTCGTACACGCTCGATCGGGCGGCCAAGAAGCACCTCCTCATGCTTTCGGCCCAGGGTGGTGTCGACATCGAAGAAGTCGCCGCCAAGGATCCGGGTGCCATCGTGAAGTTGCACATCGATCCGGTCGACGGCATCTCGAGCGCCACCGCGCGGCAAGCCGCGATCGACGCCAAGATCCCGGCCAGGGCCGTCGACGGTGTGGCCTCCATTCTCGTGCAGCTGTATCGCTGCTTCACCGAGGGTGACTGCGATCTCGCCGAGATCAACCCCCTCATCTTGAAGCCCACCGGCGAGGTCCATGCCCTCGACGCCAAAGTGAGCCTCGACAACAACGCGTCGTTCCGTCACCCCGAGTGGGACGATTACCGGGCGACCGAAGAACTCGACTCGCGTGAGCAACTCGCCCGCACCCACGACCTCCAGTACATCGGCCTCGATGGCTCGGTGGGCATCATCGCCAACGGCGCGGGTCTGGCCATGAGCACGCTCGACGTCGTGAATCAGGTCGGTGGCACGGCGGCGAACTTCCTCGACATCGGCGGTGGTGCCAACGCCGACGTGATGGCCGCCGCGCTCGAAGTCATCAACTTCGACCAGAAGGTGAAGTCGATCTTCATCAACATCTTCGGAGGCATCACCCGCGGCGAGGAAGTGGCCAAGGGAATCGTGGAAGCCCTCGGTCGCGTCGATCTGCGGGCGCCGATCGTGATCCGCCTCGACGGCACGAATGCCGAGCAGGGTCGCGAGATCCTCGCCAAGGCCGGTATTCCCGAGTCGAAACTCATGTCCAAGCCCACCATGCTCGAAGCGGCCAAGTCCGCCGTCGCCATCGCCAACGGGAAGTGAACTCATGGCCATTTTCGTGAATCAGAACACCAAGGTCATCGTGCAGGGCCTGACCGGCGGTCAGGGCAAGTACCACGGTCTCCGCAACAAGACTTATGGCACGCAGGTCGTCGGTGGTGTCACACCCGGTAAGGGCGGCACCGACGTGGAAGGCATTCCGGTGTTCAACACCGTCGCCGAAGCAGTCGCCGCAACTGGCGCCGATGCATCGTTCATCGCCGTTCCGCCCAAGGCGGCTTCGGCGGCCATCCTCGAAGCAGCGGCCGCGGGAATTCGTTTCATCGTGTGCATCACCGAGGGCATTCCGGCGCAGGACGAAGCCAAGGTCTACAACACGCTCGTGCGCGACTTCCCCAAGACGCGCCTCCTCGGTCCCAACTGTCCGGGCATCATCAGTCCAGGCAAGTGCAACATCGGCATCACGGCCGGTGAGATCGCCGAGTTGCCGAGTGCATCGCGCAAGAACGTCGGCATCGTGAGCCGTTCGGGAACTCTCACCTATCAGGCGCTGTACGAACTCAAGCAGCGCGGTATCGGCGTGAGCACCTGTGTGGGTATCGGTGGTGACCCAGTTCCGGGTACGAACTTCATCGACTGCTTGCGTGAGTTCCAGGCCGATCCCGAGACCGATGCGATCATCAGGATCGGCGAGATCGGGGGCTCGGCCGAGGAAGAAGCGGCCGAGTTCATCAAGGCGAACGTGACCAAGCCGATGAGTGCCTACATCGCCGGCGTGACCGCGCCCCCCGGGAAGAAGATGGGCCACGCTGGTGCCATCGTTTCGGGAGGCAAGGGCACCGCGCAGGGAAAGATGGATGCTCTTCGCAAGGCCGGTGTGAAGGTGGGCCAGAACCCGACCGAAGCCGGAACGCTCATGGCCGAGATCATCGCCCGACTCGAGAGCGGCAAGTCGAAGGGCCGCGGCTGGCGCTTCTGGCGCCGCGGCTGACCCCGTGCCCACCGCGCTGATCAGCGTCTACGACAAGAGCGGCGTCGCCGAACTCGCGTCGACGTTGCAATCACGCGGTTGGTCGATCATCTCGAGCGGAGGCACGGCCGCGGCTCTGACCGAAGCCGGCGTGAAGGTCACCGACGTCGCCGACATCACCGGCAGTGGCGCGATTCTTGGTCATCGTGTGGTCACGTTGCATCCGCGGATCCATGCGGCGATCCTCGCCGACTTGTCCGAGCCGTCGCACCGCGACGACCTGGCTCGCCTGGGAGTCGATCCGATCTCGCTCGTCGTCGTGAACCTGTATCCGTTCTCCGAGTCGCCCTCGGTCGAACTGATCGACATCGGTGGTCCGGCCATGGTGCGCGGTGCAGCCAAGAATCACGCGCACGTCGGTGTGGTGGTCCGACCCGACGACTACGGACGTGTCACCGACGAGATCGAAAAGACCGGTTCCCTGAGCGACGCGACCCGACGCGACCTGGCACGAATCGCGTTTTCGGTGACCGCCGACTACGACCGGCGGATCGCCGAGTGGCTCACGGCCGACGACGAGCCTCTGCCGTCGACCCTGACCCTCGTGGCCGACAAAGCGCAGGATCTCCGTTACGGGGAGAACCCGCACCAGCAAGGTGCTCGCTATCGGTTTCGAGGTGGACGTAGCTGGTGGGACGAAGCCCGTCAGTGGGGTGGCAAGGAACTGAGCTATCTCAACGTCTACGACACCGATGCCGCATGGAATCTGGTCGACTCGTTCACCGAGCCGGCGTGCGTGATCGTCAAGCA
>SYCI01000133.1 GCA_005787035.1 Actinomycetota bacterium
ATCGCAGTCGAAGTTCACGCCCATCCACTTGTGCGGATTGGTGCAATATGAATCGGCGAACTCGAGGCCGTCGTTGACCCACCGGAACTCGGGGGCGAGCGCGGCGATGCCGTGCATGGCGCCGTCGACGTGCAACCAGAGCCCGTGTTCGCGCGCGATGGCGCCGATGGCTCCCGTGGGGTCGAAGGCGCCCGACGACGTGGTGCCGTGCGTGCTGCACACCCAGAACGGCACGAGGCCGGCGGCGATGTCTTCGCGAATACGCGCGTCGAGTCGCGCCGGGATCATGGCGTAGTTCTCGTCGTGTTCGACGATGCGCACGCGGTCGGTGCCGATGCCCGCGATGCGCAAACCCTTCTCGATACTCGAATGCGCTTGCGACGTGCAGTAAGCGACGAGGCGTGAGGTGTTGCCGGTGGCGTTCACCGCGCCGCCAGTGGCGCGCCAACGC
Source organism: Actinomycetota bacterium (assembly GCA_005787035.1). Classification (GTDB taxonomy): domain Bacteria; phylum Actinomycetota; class Acidimicrobiia; order Acidimicrobiales; family Ilumatobacteraceae; genus Casp-actino8. The sequence continues at coordinate 452 of SYCI01000133.1, forward strand.
GCAGCCAAGATTGACGACAAAGTTGCTTCGCTCGCCGAACCCTGGATCACCCCGCCACCAGTGTCGGTGGTGGAGCGGAACTTGGCCGGCAGGCCGAGGAGTTCGTGCATCCAGTCGAGCATGAGTGTTTCCACTTCGGTGCACGCGGGCGACGTGACCCAACTCATCCCTTGCACGCCGAGACCGGCGGTGAGGAGGTCGGCGAGGATCGACGGATAACTCGAGTTGCCCGGGAAGTAGGCGAAGAACTGTGGGTGCTGCCAATGCGTGAGGCCAGGGATCACGATGTCGGTCACGTCGGCCAGAACGCGCTCGAAGGGTTCGGGTTCGGCCGGCGGATGCTCGGGCAACTGGCGCCGCACATCGCCCGGAGCCACCGAACTCGTGACCGGGCGTTGCTCGACGGTCTCCAGATAGTGGGCGATCAGCTCGATCACGGCGTGGCCGTGCGAGCGGAAATCGTCGGCGTCCATGTGAACGACGCTAGTGACGGATCGCTACGGTTCTCGCATGGAATCGTCCGTCGACCCGCGCCGTTTCGCCACGCACTATTCGCGTTTGCGCGGCTTCGATCAGGCCTTCGTACACGAGCGGGCGAGGCACGGCGGTGACGCCCCGGCGCTCGTGTGCGTGCACGGCTGGCCGGAATCCAAGCGCATCTTCTGGAAGGTGATCGAGCCGCTCGCGGCGGCCGGCTTCGACGTGATCGTGCCCGACCTGCGTGGCTTCGGCGACAGTGGGCTGGCGCCCGATGGCTTCTACGACACACCCACGCACGCGGCCGATGTGTATTCGCTCGTGCACGACCAACTCGGTTACGAATCGTGCGTGTTGCTCGGTGGCGATCTCGGCGGACCGGTGATCCAAGAGATGGCACTGCGGTGGCCCGATTTCGTCGACCGCATGGTGCTCTTCAATTCGCCGTTGCCCTTCGACAAGGAGCGCATGGCCGGCATCGAGGGCACGCGTGCGCCGCGCGAAGCCGCCGACTATTTCATTCGCCAGGGCACCGGTGCCGATGGCTTGGCCGCCGAACTCGCCACTCCCGAGGCGCGTCGTCGCTACATCGCCACTTTTTACGGCAGTCGCTTCTGGGCGCATCCTGGCACGTTCTCTTCCGAAGAGGTCAACTTCCACACCGAACCCTTCGCCCGCGCCGAGGTGTTGCGGGCGTCGTTCGGGGGATACGAGTCGGTGTTCGACCCGGCCAAACGATCGGAGACTCCGTTGATGGGGCGCAACGAGGTGACTCCCACGCTCGTGTTGTTCGGGCCGAGCGACCACGTGATCTATCCGGCGTTCGATCGGATGGCCGAGCAGGTGTTCGGCAAGTGCGTGGGACCGTTCTTGGTGCGCGATTGCGGGCACTTCGTGCCGTGGGAGGCGCCGCACGTACTGGTGTCGGCCACCTCGACGTTTCTTCACGATCCGCGCCACACGTAGCGAGGGTGCGCCTGTGGGCGAGCTGCGAGCGAGTCGCGGCGAGGTCAGAACTTGGTGACCATCACCGTGAAGAGGCCGATGAAGCCGGCACTCATCAGAGATGGTGTGTGGAAGATGTGGCCGGGCGGTGCCGATCAGGTGGGTCGGCGTCGATGGCGTGACGGTGGCGGGGGAGGATCGCTGAGCAGTTGATCGGCGATCGACCTAGCCGTGATCTCGATCGATGCCTCCGAACTCAGGTCGAGTGAACGACCGGGCAGCAATACGCGGCCTCCACCTTCGCGACGTAGTGGATCGGTGCCGGCTTGCTCAGCGAGATGCGCGGCCCACTCGTCGTCGGTCATCCATACGACTTCGAAGGTCTTGTTCTTGAACACGATGAGGCCAGCTACTTTCGGTTCGACCTTGAACGAACTCATCGCGTGGCCGCTGATGATCTCGGCCTCCTCGAACCACTTCATGAGGTCGCCGAGTTTCCAACCCGGATGGTTCTTGTTCAAGAACTCACGGGTGAATCCCTTGCCCACCGGAATCGGGTGGACATAGTGCAGGATCTTGGCGATCTCGGCTCGACTGAGGTTCAGGAGAACCGTGTCGGGCTCGAGGGCGGCACGAGAGCCGGTGGGCGGTGTGATGGGCATTTCTCCTCCATTGCACCCGGCGGTGCCACCGTTCCCTTGCGGGTGGTTGGCGGATCGTCAACGGGCCGGGTCCCTCGGATCCTCTGAATGGACAAGACGACTTTACGTCGCGGGTGAGACGATGTCGCGTCGAATTCCGAAACTGTGTGAACGCGTCAGGCGCGGTCGCGCTTGCGCACCGCGAAAGCGACGCGCGTTCCGATGCCGGCCATCGAGATCATGAGCACGCCGAACACGAGCGTCTGTTGCCAGCCACCGCGATCACCATTGCTCGTTGGCTCGCGACCGCAACCGGGTTTGGGCATCGAACTGATGCACTCGGTGACATCACGTTCGAGATCGAGGAAGTCGTTGGTGGCGGGGGGCTGACCATCGGGGGGAGTCGTAGCGGCCGCGGCCGGCACGAACGAGGTACCGGCGAGCACGAGCGCACCCAAGAACATGGTGATTCGTCGGGTGATCGCAGCCATCGCCCCATCGTGACAGGTGCGTGGCCCGGGCGCCCAGCGGGCAGGGAGCGCGGTGCCACCTGCCACTACGATCGTCGCATGTCGGCCCGTCGCACCGTCCTCGTGGTGGATTTCGGTGCGCAGTACGCCCAACTCATCGCCCGTCGGGTCCGTGAGCACAACGTCTACTCCGAGATCGTCCCGCACACGATCAGCGCGGCCGAAGTGGCCCGACGCCAGCCAGCAGCCATCATCCTCTCGGGTGGCCCCAAGAGCGTGCACGTGGACGGCGCCCCTCGCCTCGATCCGGCGGTCTACGACGCCGGGGTGCCGATTTTGGGCATCTGTTACGGCGCGCAGCTCATCGCCCACCAGTTGGGTGGCGAGGTGGGTCGCGGATCGCGGGGCGAATACGGCCGAACCCGATTGAGCGTGGCCGGTCCGACGACGCTGCTCGCCGGGTTGCCGGCCGAACAAGACGTGTGGATGAGCCACTTCGATGCCGTGTCGCGTGTGCCCGCCGGCTTCACGGCCACCGCCTCGACTCCCGATGCCCCGGTGGCCGTCCTCGAGAACGACGCACGACGCATCTGGGGTGTGCAGTACCACCCCGAGGTGGTGCACTCGCCGTTCGGCGCCGACGTGCTGAAGAAGTTCCTGCACGAACTCGCCGGCTGCGAAGCCACCTGGACGATGGGTTCGATCATCGACGAACAAGTCGAGGCCGTACGCGCGCAGGTTGGGGCGAAGCGCGTGATCTGTGCACTCTCGGGCGGCGTCGACTCGAGCGTGGCCGCGGCACTCGTGCATCGCGCCATCGGCGCGCAGCTCACCTGCGTGTACGTCGACACCGGTCTCATGCGCAAGGGCGAGAGCGATCAAGTGGTCGAGACCTTTCGTCGCAACATGGGGATCGAACTCATTCACGTGGACGCGGGCTCGCAGTTCTTCGAGCGCCTCGCCGGCGTGACCGAACCCGAAGCCACGCGCAAGATCATCGGCGAGTTGTTCGTGCGGATCTTCG
>SYCI01000016.1 GCA_005787035.1 Actinomycetota bacterium
CGAGGCGGTCCATGGGGTACTCGCGGTCCATGTCGACCTTGATCTCGTCGATCGCCTTGCGCTGATCGGGGGTCTCGACGAACGGAAAAGCGTCCTCCATGGCGTGCTGCCACGGCGTGTCGGGTGAGAACGCATGGCCGCGAGCGGTGACTCGCTTCTGATAGAGGACCACCAAATCTTGGGCGATCTCGCGGACCGCACTCTTGACGCGCGACTTCGACTTGGCGAAGTCGGCCCCACCCAAGCGGTGCAGGACCGGTGTTTCACCACCGACGTATTGACGGATGGTGTCGATCTGATCGGAGGGCACGTACAGCCGATCACCGCCCTTGTAGGCGAGCAACAAGTAGTCACGTTCGACGCCGCCGATCGAACGTTTGACCATTCCTTCGTACTTGCCGACGCCGTGCACGTAGTGCACCACGTAATTGCCGGGCTGGAGATCTTCGAAGGTCGTGGTGCTGCCACGTGCCTGTTTGCGCGGTTGGCGGTGGGCGCGTCGTCGTCCGGTGATGTCGGCCTCGGCGATCACGGCCAACCTCGCCGCGGGAATGGTGAAACTCCGATGCAAAGGAGCGACCACGATGACTCCGCCGCCTCCGGTGAGATCAGGAGCGTCCGGTGGTTCCGTCGACAGGTTCGTCGACGTGTTCGTCGACGTGTTCATCGACGAGCCCGTCGTGAGGACCGAGAAGGCGAGGCCGGCATCGGACATGAGCGACGCCAACCGATCGGCGGAGCCCGTGCCGTCGGCGGCGATCACCACGCGGTACCGATCGGCGAGTAGTTGACCGAGTCGCCCGGCCAGTCCGTCTCCGATTCCGGCGATGGCCCCCCAGCCGCTGGCTTCCACGAGGGCGACGTCGGGTCCGTCGGCGACCGGAATCAGACTCCACGAACCACGACGCGAACCGAGCAGGTGATCGGGGGCGGCGTGCAACCGTGGGAACGTGCGTCCGGGCTCACGAGCCCACGTGGAAGCGAGTGCTCGCGCGAGGTCGTCCTCCTCGGCCAGGAGATCTTCGGCCCGGTCGCGCAGACGACGCGGCTCGACGAGGATCATCTTGGCGTCGGTCGGCAGAACATCGGTCAGGAGTTGCGGCTTCTCGGTGAGCCACGGGAGCCAACTCTCCATGCCGTCGAAAAGCGAACCCTCGGCGAGACGTTCCCACTGCTCGCGTCCCCACGGCTCACTCGCCACGAGATCGGCGGCTCGGGCGCGTACCGATTCGTCGAGGATGAGTTCGCGCGCGGGGAAGATCAGAACTTCGTCGACATCGGCTTCACTTCGTTGATCGTGGACCGAGAAGGTGGTGAGACGGTCGACTTCATCGCCCCACAGGTCGATGCGGATCGGAGCGTCGGCCGTCGACGGAAAGACGTCGACGATCGCGCCGCGTTGCGCGACTTCGCCGCGGTGTTCGACGAGGTCCTCGCGTCGGTAACCGGATTCCACGAGTCGCCGCACGAGGGCCGTCGGATCGATCACCGCGCCCTTGGTGATCACGATCGGCTCGATGTCGGTCGTGTTCGGACCGAGTCGTTGGAGCAGGGCCCGCATGCTGGCCACGATCACCTGCGGCATCCGCTCTACGCCGCGGATCCGCCACAGGACTTCGAGGCGCCGGCCCATGGTCTCGACGCTCGGACTCACACGTTCGAACGGCAGTGTTTCCCAGGCCGGAAACAACGCGACCGAACGGGCCGGCATGAGAACGCGCAGATCGTCGGCGATCTGGCCGGCCATGGTTCCGGTCGGACAGGCGATCACGAGTGGACGGCGTCCGGAGATCTGGCCGAGCGCGGCGAGACAGATCGCGCGACCGGCCTCGGGCACGGCCACCACACCGTCGGCCGAGCCGAGCAACGACATGAGGGCTCTCTCGTCGCGCAGACGAGTGGGCAACGATGAAAGAATCCCGTCGTTCATCGCGAGTCGTCGTTCATCGGGAGTTGAACGTGTTCATCGCCGCGTCGACACCCTGGGTCACGATGGCCTCCACGGCATCGGCCGCCACCTGAACCGCGACATCGAGAATCTTGCGTTCATCGGCTGGCACGCGTGACAGGACGTGATTCGCGCCCTGCTCCTTGTTCGTCGGCTTGCCCACGCCGATGCGCACCCTGATGTAGTCCTGGGTCCCGGTCGTCGAGGTGATACTGCGGAGTCCGTTGTGGCCACCGAGACCACCTCCGACCTTCACCCGAACGGTGCCCGGCGGCAGGTCGAGCTCGTCGTGGACGACCACGAGTCCGCCCACGTCGCGGAATCCGTGTCGGCGGATCAACTTGGCGACGGCTTTGCCGCTGTCGTTCATGAACGTCGTGGGGAAAGCGAGAACGACGCGATGCGTTCCGATGCGCGTGTCGGCCACGAGGGCGGAGTCCCGACCCGGGGTGAGCGCGGTCCCGTGGCGTTGGGCGAGAAGGGCCACGACTTCCTCGCCGACGTTGTGGCGAGTGCGGGCGTACTGACGTCCGGGATTACCGAGTCCGACGACGAGTGCGTCGAACGTGGGCGCCGAATTTCGATCCGAGCGGCCAAAGAGGCCCATCGGGATCAGGCTTCGGGCTTCGGTGCGGCCTCGCCCGCCGGTGCAGCCTCGGTGGTGGCGGCGGCGGCCGGAGCCTCGACGCGCGAACCGGCGATAGCGGTCACGATGGCGAGATCGGGGTCGCCGAGTGCACGGCAACCAGCCGGCAGGGCGATCTGCGAGAGACGGATCACGTCACCGACGTGCATACCCGAGATGTCGATGGAGATTTCCGAGGGCATGTTGGCCGGGGTCGTGGCGATGTCGATGGTGTCCTCGGACGGGTCGACGAGACCTCCCTCGGCGAGAACCGCCTTGGCTTCACCCACCAGACGAACGGGCACGGCGATGGTGAGTTCTTCGCTCATGTCGATGCGCAGGAAGTCGACATGAGCGACCGTGCGACGAACCGGATGACGCTGCATGTCCTTGACCACGGCCGGGTACGAGTTGCCATCGACTTCGATGGTGAGGATCGTGTTGATGCCAGCCGGTCCCGACAGGGCGGCGCGCAGATCGCGACGATCGACGGCCACCGAGACCGGGGTCATGCCGAGGCCGTAGAGCACGGCCGGGATCTTCTCTTCACGACGGAGACGACGGGCGGCGCCCGAACCTTCGGGGCGACCCGACTTCACGATGAGAGTGGTGGACATTTCAGCGGCCTTTCGACCCGAGCCGTCGGGCTCGGTGGTTCACAGACTGTTTCAGAAACAGGTTCCGATACTACGGGTCGGGTCGGGTGGTTCGCACCCGTGGTTCCGGGGGTCGGGCGCCGGGGGTCAGGCCTGGTTCTCTCCGCCGAAGATCTCCGACACCGAGGTGTCGTCGAACACCGCCGACAGGGCGTCGGCGATGATCGGGGCGATCGAGATGACCTCGATCTTGGGGATCAACTTCTCGGGGGCGAGCGGCAGGGTGTTGGTGAGGACCACCCGGTCGATCCGGGAGGCGCTCAGCCGTTCGATGGCCGGTCCCGACAGAACTCCGTGGGTGGCCATGGCCCAGACCTCGGTCGCACCCTTGTCGAGGAGAAGGTGGGCGGCCGACACGATGGTGCCGCCGGTGTCGATCATGTCGTCGGTGAGGATGCAGAGCCGACCCTCGACCTCGCCGATCACGTCGAGGGCCTGGGCGGTGTTGGTCGTGCCCTTGGGGCGACGCTTGTACACGAAGGCCAGATCGGCGCTCAGGTGCTGCTGCATGCGTTCGGCCACCTTGATGCGTCCGGCATCGGGCGACACGATCACCGGGTCCTTCGCGTTCTTGCGGATGTAGTCCTCGATGACGGGCATGGCGGTGAGGTGATCGACCGGTCCGTCGAAGAAACCTTGGATCTGTCCGCTGTGGAGGTCGATGGACACCATGCGCTTGGCTCCGGCGGCCTTGAACAGATCGGCGATCAGACGGGCCGTGATCGGTTCGCGGCCTTCGGCCTTGCGATCCTGGCGGGCGTAGCCGTAGAAGGGACACACGGCCGTGATGCGTTTGGCCGAAGCGCGTTGGGCGGCGTCGATCATGATCAGTTGCTCCATGATCGAGTCGTTGATGCTGCGACCATCGCAACCGAAGTGGGTCTGCATGATGAAGACGTCGCAACCACGCACGCTCTCGCCGAAACGTGGCCGCACTTCACCGTTGGCGAATTCGACGAGATTGGGATCACCGAGACCGATACCGAGATGATCCGCGACTTCCTTGGCGAGGGACATGTGCGTGCGGCCCGAGTACAGAGCCATCCGCTTGGTCGTCAGCTTGTCCATTCCCCCGAGGTTCCTTCCGCCGTGGCCGTGTGTGACTCGTTGCGTCAATCGTTCGCCGACGAAGCATAGAACGCACCGGTTCGTCGGCCTTCAGCCACGCGGGATCCGGCGTCCAGATGGGCGAAGGGTCCGACGTGCGCGCCGGCCCCGACCTCGGAGTCGCGTGCGACCGAGTTCTCGATCACGGCACCGTCACCGATGACGCAGTCGACGAGTCGGGTGTGCGGGCCGATCTCGCAACCCGCGCCGACGACCGTGCGGCCCTGGATGATCGTCCCCGGAAAGAGAGTGACGTCGCGGCCGATCTTGACGTCCATGTCGATGAAGGTCTGGCGCGGATCGAGCATCGTGACGCCGTTCAGCAGCCAGTGGCGGTTGGTGCGCGCGCGTAACTCACGTTCGGCCAGTGCCAACTGCCAACGGTCGTTCACGCCCTGGGTCTCGGCGGCCTCGGCCGAGACGGCGCCGACCTGATGACCCATGCCGGCGAGCACGGCGATCACATCGGTCAGGTAGTACTCGGACTGCGAGTTGTTGGGCGAGACCCGACGCAGCGCCGGACCCAGAAGGTCGCGCCGGAACGCGTAAATGCCGGTGTTGAACTCGGTGATGCGCTTCTCTTCGTCGGTGGCGTCTCGTTGTTCGACGATGCGTTGCACGCGTCCGCTCTTGGCCCGGATGATCCGCCCGTAGCCGGTGGCGTCGGGCATGTTCGACACCAGGACCGTGGCCCCGAGCGCGTTCGACTCGTGGTACGAGACGAGATCGTCGATGGTCTCCTGGCGGAGAAGCGGTGTGTCGCCGGTCAGGACGAGCACCGTGGACGTGTCGTCGAGATCACTCGACACTCGCGAGGAGGTCGATGTTTCGAGCGCGTCGAGTCCGACGAGGGTCGCGTCACCCGTGCCGCGCTGTACGACCTGTTCGGCGAAGGTGACGTTGGCCCACTCTGGTGAGTCGTTCTGGACTCGCTTGGTGACTCTTTCGGCGCCGTGGCCCACGACCACGACCGTTCGTGAGGGCTCGACGGCCTCGAGTGCATGGATCACGTGCATGACCATGGGCCGCCCGCAGATCAGGTGCAGGGGCTTGGGGCGGTCGGATCGCATGCGGGGGCCTTCGCCGGCGGCGAGGACGATGGCGTAAACCGGCATGGAGAGGTCATAGCACGGACGAGCGGAGCGAGCAGGCTGTCGGCGACTCTGGCTCCGGGGAGAGGGATCGAACCCCTATTCGCGGAATCAAAATCCGCTGTCCTACCGATTGAACGACCCCGGACGGAACGCCCATCAGCGTATCGGCGCAGGCTGCCGGGCTCGGATCCGGATCTGAGCCCGTTGGAGCTCGTTGGGGCCCGTTGGAGCCGGTAGGGAGTGGTCGCTAGCGTGTCGAAGTCAGTCGACCGAGAGGTACCCATGGGTTCGTTGATCAAGAAGCGACGTAAGCGGATGCGCAAGAAGAAGCACAAGAAGATGCTTCGCCGCACGCGTCACCAGCGTCGTAAGTGACTCGCGCGCTCACGCATGACGTGAGCGGAGAACCTGGGTGCCCTGGAGGTTCTGGTCGGGCACGGTTCGCGCGGCTGAAGCGAAGGCGGCCCGAATGCCATCGACGTGGTCACCGTTGACGAACCATGTGGCGCCACTGCCGGCCAAGGTCGGAAGCACACCGGTTGCCGACGCGATGACGTCCCGCCAAATGGTGAGCCGTGGCTCGACCGACAACGCAGCCGGCTCGAGGTCGTTGGGACCATCCGACCTCGGACCGCCGAGTTCGTCCCATGCTCGGTACACCGCTGGAGTGCTCACCGAGAACGGTGGAACCACGAGGGTCACCACGTCGGGCTGATGGGCCACCGGTTCGATGATCTCGCCGATCCCGCTCACCCGAGCGCGACCCCCGGCCAGACAGAACGGCACGTCGGCACCCAGTTTCATGGCCAGATCGGTGGCCAGATCGGTCGACATGGTCGGTTCGGTCGCACGCTCAGCCGAGATCCCGGCCCACCGCAACACTGCGGCGGCATCGGCTGAACCGCCACCGAGTCCGCCACCGTGCGGGATGTTCTTCTCGAGCATCACGTCGGCGCGCCGACCCGCGTAGTGCAACGCGCGTCGGACGAGATTGCGATCGTCATCCACGAGCCCGGCGGCGTAACGGCCGGTGAAGGTCACCCGACCGTCGCGCGCAGGATCCGAATGCGCGAGATCGCTTATCTCCAATCG
>SYCI01000134.1 GCA_005787035.1 Actinomycetota bacterium
GACTGCTCGATCCGCCGGTGCACGAGTTCCTCCCGCGCGTCGACGAACTCGAGATCAAGCGTGCCGAGCACGGACTCGATGCCGAAGAGGAGAAGCTCCTCTCGGTCGCCAAGGAATGGGCCGAGTTCAACCCGATGCTCGGAACACGCGGTGTCCGGCTCGGCGTCGTGAAGCCGGGTCTGTACGCCATGCAGGTGCGAGCGTTGCTCGAGGCCGCCGCCGATCGGGCGAGCAAGGGCGGCAAACCGATCGTCGAAGTCATGATCCCGCTCACGGTCACGCGCGAAGAACTCGCGTTGGCTCGTTCGTGGGTCGTGGAAGGCATCGCCGAGGCGACCAAGAAGGCCGCCAAGAAGCCCAAGGTCTCGATCGGCACCATGATCGAAACGCCGCGGGCGGCATAGCGGGCCGACGAACTCTCGGAAGAAGCCGACTTCTTCAGCTTCGGAACGAACGACCTCACCCAGATGACGTTCGGCTTCAGCCGCGACGACGTCGAGAGTCGAATGATGCCGGCCTACCTCGAAGCCGGGCTCCTGAAGCGGAATCCGTTCGAGACCATCGATCAGAACGGAGTGGGCGAGCTCGTCCGCATCGCCTCGGAGCGCGGTCGCAAGGCCAAGCCCGGCATCAAACTCGGAGTCTGCGGTGAGCACGGTGGCGATCCCGAATCGATCGACCTCTTCTACCGAGTCGGACTCGACTACGTGAGTTGCTCGCCGTTCCGCGTCCCGATCGCCCGGCTGGCCGCCGCCCAGGCCGTGATCGCCGCGGCCGGTGGCAAGAAGTCCGAAACCAAGTAAGCCCACAACTCAACAGTCGGAGACACATGGACATCCAGACCCGTCAGGGGCCGGCCTTCGGAGTGGCGCGGATCAATCTCGCGCCCAACGAAACGGTCCGCGTCGAAGGCGGGGCCATGATGGCCATGTCGGCCGGCGTCACACTGCAATCGAAAGCCGAAGGCGGTGTGTTGAAGAGCCTGAAGCGGGCCGCCCTCGGTGGCGAAAGCTTCTTCATCAGTTCTTACACCGCGCCGGCCCAAGGCGGCTTCGTCGACGTCGCCGCTCGCCTGCCCGGCGACGTCGTGTCGTTCGATCTCGATGCGGCCATGCCACTCTTCATCTCGAAGGGTTCGTGGTTGGCCAACGCGACCACGGTCGAGGTCAATACGCAGTGGGGCGGTTTCAAGAACCTCTTCGGTTCCGAGGGCGCGTTCATCCTGCGCGTCGAGGGAACCGGACCGGTCGTCTTCGCGTGTTACGGAGCCCTCGAAGTCTGGAATCTCGAGCCGGGGCAATCGATCACGGTCGACACCGGGCACATGGTTGCCTACGAGTCGTCGGTCGGCATGAACATGCGCACGGCGACGGGCGGGCTCGTGCAGACCTTCAAGAGCGGTGAGGGACTGGTGTTCGATTTCACCGGTCCGGGCCGGGTCTGGACCCAGACCCGTAACCCCAACGAGCTCGTCGGTTGGATCCAGAGCACGCTCGGAACCTCCAACAGCGGATCATCGTCGGGCCTCGGCGGAATCTTCGGAAGGGACTGATCACGATGAGCCTCCATCTCGCCGCCGCCGACTCGAAGGCGAACTTCGTCGATCTCACCGTTCCGGGCTGGGCGTGGATCGCGTTGTTGGCCTTCATCGCGTTCCTGCTCGCTTTCGACATTCTCGTCATTCATCGCAAGGCCCATGAGGTCCACATCCGCGAGGCGGCCATCGAGAGTGCAGTGTGGATCTCGGTGGGGCTGGCCTTCACGGCCGTGATCGCGATTGCTTTCGGTGGGGCCGCGGCCGGTGAGTACGTGAGTGGATACCTCATCGAGAAGAGTCTCAGCGTCGACAACGTCTTCGTGTGGGCCCTGATCCTGTCGTACTTCGCGATCCCGTCGAAGTATCAGCACCGCGTCCTCTTCTGGGGAATCTTCGGAGCGCTCGCGATGAGGGCCATTTTCATTTTCGCCGGCGTCGCCCTGATCGAGAAGTTCGACTGGGTCCTCTATGTGTTCGGTGGCTTCCTCATCTACACGGCTCTGAAGCTCATCTTCAGCGGGGCCGACGAGATCGACCCGTCGTCTTCGCGTTTTCTGAAGTTCGTCAATCGCCTCGTCCCGAGCACCGATCAACTCGACGGCCAGAAGCTTTTCACGCGGATCAACGGACACCGGGTGGCCACGCCTCTGTTCGCCGTTCTGCTCCTCGTCGAATTCACCGACGTTCTCTTCGCGGTCGACTCGGTACCGGCTGTCCTGGCCGTGAGCCGTGAGCAATTCATCGTGTTCTCGTCGAATGCGTTCGCGATTCTCGGTCTACGTGCGTTGTATTTCTTGCTCGCCGACGCTCACGCCCGTTTCAGTTATCTGAAGGAGGGGCTGGCGATCATTCTCGCCTTCGTCGGAGTCAAGATGATCGTGCACAAGTGGTACCACATCCCCACGTGGCTCTCGCTCACGGTCATCGCCATCGTTCTCGTGGCCGCGATCGGGTTCTCCCTTCAGAGCACGCGAACGGCGGCCGAAGACGAGCTGCCGACTGCACCTCACGACGACGCTCCGTCCGGGCACTGACCGGGGCCGGATCGCCGGCAACACCGGGCGATTAGCCTGCGTCCATGGCGATTCACGAAGAGGACATCGAGCGGGTCCGCTCGGGTGTGTCCATCGTCGATGTCGTGCAGCAGTACGTCGCCCTCCGCAAGACCGGCCGCAACTGGGTCGGTTTGTGTCCGTTCCACGCCGAGAAGTCGGGTTCGTTCAACGTGCGCGAAGAAACCGGTCGGTACAAGTGTTTTGGTTGTCAGGCCGGCGGGGACGTCTTCAAGTTCGTGCAGGAGATCGAGCACGTCGACTTCGTCGCCGCGGTCGAGAAACTCGCGTCGCGTGCCGGCATCACTCTTCGCTACACCACGGGCGGCGAGGGCCGTGATCGCAGTCGGCGCAAGCAATTGGTGCTGGCGCTCGAGGCGGCTGTCGACTGGTATCACCAACGTCTCCTCGAATCTCCCGATGCCCGCGCGGCCCGCGACTATCTGCGTTCGCGGGGTCTGGCCGGCGATGTCGCCCGCCGATTCCGGATCGGATGGGCACCCGACGACTGGGATCTCCTGAGTCGCGAGTTGCGTGAGCGTGGTTTTGCTCCCGATGTTCTCCACGACACCGGTCTGGCGTTCAACAACCGGTCCGGTCGGCTTCAGGACTCGTTCCGAGCGCGGGTCATGTTCCCGATCTTCACCGACACCGGTGAACCGGTCGCCTTCGGTGGGCGCATACTCCCGGGCAGCACCGATCCGGCGAAGTACAAGAACTCGCCCGAGACCAAGGTGTACATGAAGTCGAAGACTCTCTACGGACTCAACTGGGCCAAGAACGACATCGTCGCTCAGGATCAGGTGATCATCTGCGAGGGGTACACCGATGTCATCGGCTTCCACCGTTCGGGTGTCACGCGCGCGGTCGCTACCTGCGGAACGGCGCTCACCGAAGAACACGTGCGAATCCTGAAGCGATTCGCCAACCGCGTGGTTCTGGCCTTCGATGCCGATGCAGCCGGTCAGGGTGCGGCCGAGAAGTTCTACGAATGGGAACGCAAGTACCAAGTTCAAGTGTCGGTGGCCCGATTCCCCGATGGCAAGGATCCGGGCGATCTCGCATCGAGTGACCCGGGGGCATTGGCGGTGGCGATCGAGGAAGCCATGCCGTTCCTCGGTTTCCGCATCGACCGCGTGGTTTCCGGTGTTCCGCTCCGAAGCCCCGAGGACCGGGCGCGTGTGGCGGCGCGGGCTCTGGAGGTCATCAACGAGCATCCCGACGTCAACGTGCGCAAGCTGTACGCGGGCGAGGTTGCGGTGCGGATCGGAATTCCGGTGGCCGACCTCGCGCGCCAGGCCGAGACGCGTCGTTCGGCGCCGGTGAGCGAGTCCACCGAGGTGCGCATCGCCCCGGTGCCCGAGTTCAATGCCGAATTCGCCGCCGTGGCGCTGCTCATCCAGCGGTGGGACGACATCGCTCCGTGGTTGATCGAGGATCTCTTCGCTTCGGAAGCGTCACGCCGGGCTTTCGTAGCCCTGGCCGCCGCCTCCGATGCCGAAGCTTCGAGCATTCTCGACGCCGCGTTGACGACCGCCGACCCCGAAGTCGTGGAGTTGCTCGAGCGCGCGGCCGTGGCCGACATCGAAGTTGCCCCGTCTTCGGTGGCCTTCGATCTCATCGGAGTCGCCGTCCGGCGACGACTGGCCCAGCGCACCAAGGTGTCCGATCCGGACGAGATCCGCGCCGACCGCGAAGCCCGACAACGACTCGAAGAACTCGACGCCGAACGCACCGCTCAAGCGGCCGCCGAGGCATTGCTATGGTGGCTCACGGAGCGATCCCAATAGCCGGGGGGTGGGGGTGTCGAGTTCGAGAAGTGACGCGGAAGGTGTCACGCCTCCACCTCTGAAACGCATCGATCTGGGCGAATGGCGGAGCCTGATCGAGCACGGTCGTCGTCACGGAAGTCTGACGACCGAGGAGATCGTGGACGTCGTCCGCGAGATCGAACTCACTCAGGACATCATCGACACCATTCGTCGTGCGATCGAAGACCACGGCGTGCACGTGGACCAGACGTTCGACCTCGACGACTCGGGGGAATTGCGTAAGCCGCTGATCGATGCCGGACTCGTGCCCGGTGGACGGCCGCGTCGGTCGTCGAACTCCCGTCTCGGTGACGGGGGCGATCAGGATGCCGTCCGGCTCTACATGTACGAGATCAGTCAGATTCCACTACTGGACGCCGAAGGGGAGCGGCGACTCGCCCGTTTGATCGATGAGGGTGCTCGCGCGGGGGACGAACTCGCACGTAGGGGCGACGACGTCGCCTTCGCCGAACGTCGAAGGCTGCGGCGGGCGGTGGAGGCCGGCGAGAAGGCTCGCCAGCAATTGATCACCGCCAACCTCCGACTGGTCGTGAGCATCGCCAAGCGATTCGTGCGGCCGACGATGCCGCTCGCCGACGCGATACAGAGCGGCAACATCGGACTCATGCGAGCGGTGGAGCGATTCGATCACGCACGGGGTTTCAAGTTCTCGACGTATGCGACTTGGTGGATCCGGCAGGCGATCTCGCGAGCGGTGGCCGAGGAAAGTCGGAACATCCGTCTGCCGGCGCACACCATCGAGCACATCCACCGGATCCAGCGGGCGCAGAACGAACTCATGCAGTCGTTGCAGCGCGAACCGACCACCGAGGAGATCGCCGATCGATTGGGCGACCCGACCGAACGGGTCGCCGAACTCATCCATCTCGCCTCGGATACGACGAGCCTCGATCAGCCGAGCCGCGACGACGGTGATCTCACGTATGCCGACCGCATACCGTCGGCCACGGCGGTCGATCCGAGCGACTCCATCGAGCGTGATCAACTTCGTGAGGCCGTACGACACGTTCTCCAGGACCTGCCCGAGCGTGAGCAGGAAGTCATGCGAATGCGTTTCGGCATCGACGGATCCGACGGCGCGACGCTCGAAGAAGTGGGAAACGCGTTCAACATCACACGGGAGCGGGTCCGCCAGATCGAGGTCCGCACTCTGTCCCGGCTGCGCAATCTGGCCCGTAGCCGTTCGCTGCGTGATTACGTGGAAGGCTGAAACCGGTCACCGATAGCCTTCGGGGCATGTCGCAGGCAGGTTCGGAGGCGGGGCGCTCGTACGTCGTGCGCACCTTCGGCTGCCAGATGAACGAGCACGACTCGGAACGCATCGCGGGTCTGCTCGAAGACGACGGTCTTCGTTCGGTCGATTCGGAAGACGACGCCGATGTGATCGTGCTCAACACCTGTTGCATCCGCGAGAACGCCGACAACAAGCTCTACGGGCACCTCGGCATGCTCCGCCGTTGGAAAGCCGAACGACCCGACCGGCAGATCGTGGTGTCGGGTTGCCTCGCCCAGAAGGATCGCGATCTCGTGCGCAAGCGAGCCCCCTGGGTGGATGTGGTCCTGGGTACCCACAACGTGCACCGCACGACCGAACTCATGGCCGAGTCGATCATCAACGGCCCGGTGACCGAGATCCTCGACGCGGCCGTTCTCGACGATCATGCGCTCTTCCCCTCCGCGTTGCCGGCCAAGCGCACGAACTCGTACGACGCTTGGGTCACGATCCAGATCGGTTGCGACAACTCGTGCGCCTTCTGCATCGTGCCCTCCGTGCGCGGCGCCGAGGTCAGCCGACCATTCGATGCCGTGGTCGACGAGGTGCGGTCGCTGGCCGCCCAAGGCGTGTCCGAGGTGACCTTGCTCGGACAGAACGTCAACAGTTATGGACGCGACCTACAGCTCGCCCGTCGTCGCGACGGTGAGGACGCAGCGTTGCGCCCCTTGTTCGCCGATCTGCTCGGAGCGGTCGGATCGGTGCCGGGGATCCGACGAGTTCGCTTCACGAGTCCGCATCCCAAGGACATGCGTACCGAGACCTTCCGGGCCATGGCCAGCACTCCGACGATGTGCGAACACCTCCACTATCCGCTGCAGTCGGGGAGTGATCGCGTGTTGGCGCTGATGCATCGTGGTTACACGGCCGAGCGCTACCTCGATCGTCTGAACGAGGCGCGTTCGCTCGTGGCCGATCTCGCCGTGAGTACCGACATCATCGTCGGCTTCCCGGGGGCGCCCGGGGACGATTTCTCGCGCACTCTCGAGGTCGCGGCGGCCGCCGAGTACGACTACGCCTACACGTTCATCTTCTCGCCGCGTGACGGTACCGAGGCCGCCACCATGGTCGAGTCGTTCGTCGATCCGGCCGTCGTGGCCGAACGGTTCGCCCGGCTGCGGGTGGTCGTCGAGCGTTCGGCGTTGCTGAAGCACGAAGCGCGTATCGGACGAGTCGAGGAAGTGCTCGTGGAAGGACCGTCCAAGAAGGACCCCACCTTGATCTCGGGGCGTACCCGACAGAACAAACTCGTGCACTTCCGTCCGTCCGAACCGATTCGCACCGGCTCGTACGGCACGGTCGAGATCACCGGCGCCGCTCCGCATCATCTGCGCGGTGAATTCCGTGAGCTGATCGCCGAACCGGCGCACAAGGTTCGGATTCCGGTCGCCGTCGGTTGATCGCAACGTGGGCGTCGTGAGGCGACTGGCCATCATCGGACCGACGGCGAGCGGGAAATCGTCGGTGGCCCTCGAATTGTGTCGGCGGGTCGGCGGCGCGGAGATCGTCTCGATCGATGCCATGCAGGTGTATCGAGGTATGGACATCGGGACGGCGACTCCCTCGGCGACCGAACGCGCCGAGATTCGCCATCATCTGATCGACCTCGTGGAGCCGACCTCCGAATTCACCCTGGCCCAGTTCCAAGCCGCCTACGTCGAGTCGCTCGCCGACATCGATCATCGGGCACATCACGCCGTACTCGTGGGCGGCACCGGCTTGTACCTGCGAGCCGTGACCGACGGTCTCACCTTGCCCGGTCAATGGCCCGAGATCCGGGCGCGTCTCGAGGCCGAAGCCGAGCAACTCGGTCCGGAGGTTCTGCACGCGCGGCTGGTCGAACGCGATCCCTTGGCGGCATCGCGCATGGAGCGGACCAACGTGCGGCGCATCGTGCGGGCTCTGGAAGTGGTCGAGGGCAGTGGTCGACCCTTCTCGGCGTTCGGGCCCGGGTTCGATACCTATGTGGAATCCGACGTGATCCAGGTGGGCATCCGCTGGCCTCGTGAGGTGTTGGCTCGCCGCATCGAGTCGCGGGTTCACGCGATGATCGAAGCCGGCTGGGTCGAGGAAGTACGTCGACTCGTCGCAACTGCGGGTTCGGTACCTCTGTCGCGAACCGCGGCTCAGGCTCTCGGCTACAAAGAACTCATCGAGCACGTTCAAGGTCGAATCTCTCTCTCGGCTGCGGTCGACACGATCGTTCTGCGAACGCGGCAGTTCGCAGTGCGACAGGAGCGTTGGTTCCGTCGTGACCCACGGATTCAGTGGTTCGACGTCGAGTCCGATCCGGTGGCCGAACTCACGCCCCGTCTCGTCGGGTACGTGGCGTAGTGTCGGATCCGACCATGTCCTCGGCTTCCGGCATCCCGATCGTTCTGACCAAGCATCACGGGCTCGGCAACGACTTCTTGGTGCTCGATGTCGCACAACCGGTCGGCGTTGGAGACTGGGCCGAGCGTGCACGGCACCTGTGCGATCGACGTCTCGGCGTGGGTGCCGATGGTCTTCTGCTGATGACGCGCGTCGGTGATCGTCGGCTCGAGATGGTTCTCCACAACTCCGACGGCAGCCGAGCCGAGATGAGTGGTAACGGCATTCGTTGTCTCGTGCAGGCCGCTCATCTCGCCGACGGTTCGCCGAGTGATGCGGTGTACGTGGTCGACACCGATGCCGGACCGCGCGAAGTCGCCGTGGTCGGTGCCCCGATCGGCGCGACGCTCCAACTCCGTGTCGACATGGGGACCGTGGCCGACCTTCCGACTCCCGACGGCTGGGAATCCCTCCAATGCCACCCGGATCGACCGGTGCGTCATGTCTCGCTCGGCAATCCGCATTCGGTCGTCGGCGTCGACGATGTCGATGCCGTCGATCTCGGTGACCTCGGTGGGCGGGTGCCTCAGGTCAACCTCGAGATCGTCGAACCCGGTCCGGAGCCCGATGCGATCACGATGCGCGTCCACGAACGCGGGGCCGGAATCACCATGGCCTGTGGAACCGGTGCCTGTGCGGCGGCTGAGGCGGCCAAGGCCTGGGGGCTCGTGCCGGCGAGTTTGAACGAAGTTCTGGTGCACATGGAAGGCGGAGACGCCCGGGTCGGTGTGGACCCCACATCGCGTCGGGTCACCCTCACCGGTCCGTCGGTGTTCGTGGCCCGAGTTTCGGTGCATCTGTGAGTTCGACTCCCTACAACGAGGCGCTCGGTCAGACACTGATCGAGCGCACGATTCGGGAAAAGATCGTGCTGGTCGGAGTCACCCTCGAAGGACACGACGAAGACGAAACCGATCTGAGTCTCGACGAGCTCGAGTTGTTGGTCGACACCGCCGGAGCCGACGTCGTGGCTCGGCTCACCCAGCGACGCGACACCCCGGATCACACGTGGTTCGTCGGTAAGGGCAAAGCCGAGGAACTGAAGGAACTGTGTCTGGCCGTCGACGCCGACACCGTGGTTTTCGACAACGAAATCACGCCGGCCCAGCAGTACAACCTCGAAAAGATGCTCGGCCGTACGGCTATCGACCGTACGGCGGTGATTCTCGACATCTTCGCCCAGAACGCGAGCACCCTCGAAGGTAAGGCACAGGTCGAACTCGCACTTCTGCGTTATCGACTGCCGCGTCTGCGGCGCGGTGCCACGGCGAAACTCTCCCAGCAGCGCGGTGGTGTCGGCGCCCGTTTCGGTAGTGGCGAAACCAAACTCGAAGTCGATCGCCGTCGCATCCAGAAGCGGATCTCGCGCCTCGAACACGAACTCGCCGACTTGGGTCGCACCCGCGAACTGCAGCGCAAAGGTCGCACGCGAAGTGGTCTGGCCTCGGTGACGATCGTCGGTTACACGAACGCCGGAAAGTCCACGTTGCTCAATCGACTCACCCAGGCGGGCGTGCTCGCTGAGAACCGACTCTTCGCGACCCTCGATCCGACGACGCGTCGATTGGCTTTGCCCGGTGGCGAACCGGTGCTTCTGACCGACACCGTGGGTTTCGTGCGGCGGCTACCGCACGGACTCGTCGAGGCCTTCAAGAGCACCCTCGAGGTGGCGAGCCAGGCCGACTACCTCGTGCACGTGGTCGACGGCGCGTCGGCCGATCCTGATGGAGAGATCGAAGCCGTGCGCACGGTATTGCGGGAGATCGCCGCCGATCGGGTGCCCGAACTTCTGGTGTTCAACAAAGCCGATCTCGACCGAACTGCAGTGCGCGAACTCGTCGACGGTCACCCCGGTTCGGTGGGTGTGAGCGCGCTCACCGGAGACGGGATCGACGTCTTCCTTCGAACTCTCGCCGATCGCCTGCGGGCGCTCAGCACGGTCACCGAACTCGTCGTGCCCTACGAACGCGGCGACATCCTCGCGGCGATCCATCGCGAAGGCGAAGTGGTGTCGATCGTGCCCGAGGACACCGGGACCCGGGTACGCGCCCGACTCTCGGAGGCTTCGGCCGGCCGATTGGCCGAGTTCGTGGTGGCCGAGGACTCCGTTGGAACCGAGACCGCTTCGGCGACCAACATGGGTTCGTCATGAGCCCGGCCGAAGGTTTCGTTCCGCCCCCGTATCCGTACGACCGACTCGATTCGTTCAAGCCGTTGGCCGAAGCGCTCGAGGGTGGGGTCGTCGATCTCTCCATCGGAACTCCGTGTGATCCGCCACCGCCGGCCGTGATCGCCGCCTTGTCGTCGAGTAACGCCGAACGTGGGTATCCGGCCTCCATCGGCACCCAACCCTTGCGCACGGCGTTCTCGTCGTGGATGCGTCGACGCTTCGACATCGATGTGCCGGCGACTCAGATCGCGGCCTGTGTGGGCAGCAAGGAGTTCGTGGCCACGCTTCCGCAGTGGATGAAACTCCGTACCCCGTCGCGCGACACGGTGCTTTATCCGGCGGTGTCGTACCCGACCTACGAAATGGGCGCGGTTCTCGCCGGCTGTCGCGCGGTGGCCGTGCCCGTGACGCACGACGGACACCTCGATCTCGCGTCCATCGCGGCAGATGATGCGCAGCGTGCGCTCCTTCTCTGGGTCAACAGTCCGGCCAATCCGAGTGGTCATCTCGACGATCTCGGTGCGGCGGCCGCGTGGGGTCGACGTCACGGCGTTCCGGTTTTCAGCGACGAGTGCTACGCCGAATTCACTTGGGACGGCCCGGCTCAGTCGATCCTGCAGCACGGCAACGACGGAGTGATCGCGCTCCATTCACTTTCCAAGCGATCGAATCTTGCCGGTCTGCGGGTCGGTGCCTACGCCGGGGATGCCGAACTCGTCACCTATCTCTCGGAGGTGCGCAAGCACGTAGGCATGATGGTTCCGGGTCCGGCCCAGGCTGCTGCCGCGGTGGCGCTGGCCGATGACGATCATGTGGCCAAGCAGCGGGCCCTCTATCGCCAGCGATTGGAACGTCTGGCCGAGGTGCTCGGACGTTGGTCGGGAGTGGAGGTTCCGCTACCCGCCGGTGGCTTTTATCTCTGGTACGAAGTCGGTGACGCATGGGCGTATGCCGAGCGTCTGGCTCGCGAAGGCGGGGCGTTGGTGAGTCCGGGTGATTTCTACGGAAATCAATCGAAGACTTTCGTTCGCGTGGCCGTGGTGCAACCCGATGATCGAGTGGAACTGGTCGCTCGCCGTCTCGGTGGCTGACACCACCGAATCGTCGGATCAGAGTCGGCGTAGAACCGTGACGACCTTGCCGAAGATCGTCACGTCGCCGGCGTCGAATTGCATGGGAGACAACCGTGCGTTGGCGGGCTTCAGGATCACCTGCGAACCCTGACGCGAGAAGGTCTTGACCGTCGCTTCGTCGCCGGGGATGCCGGCCACGACGATCTCGCCGTTGTCGGCCACGCTCTGCTGACGCGCGACGACGTAGTCGCCGTCGAGGATGCCGGCTTCGATCATGGAGTCGCCTCGCACGCGCAACATGAAGAGATCGCCATCACCCGTGAAATCGGCCGGGAGGGGGAGGAGCTCTTCGACGTTCTGCTGGGCGAGCACATCGGTACCGGCCGCGACGTCGCCGACCAGAGGGACGTGATGGACTCGCCCGCGGGCGATGATCGCACCCGAATTGCGGTCCCAGTTGACCTTGATGGCCCGGGGCAGGTTGGGATCTCGCTCGAGGTATCCCAACCGCTGGAGGGTCGAGAGGTGGTTGTGAACCGTGGAGGGGGAGGTGAGTCCGACGGCTTCGCCGATCTCGCGGACCGAGGGCGGGTAGCCCCGGTCGCTCATGCTGGCCTCGATGCACTCGAGGATGCCCCGCTGGCGGTCGGTGAGGTTCTGTTCGCTCATGCCCGGCATCGTACGGGTGTTCGCCCAGCCAGTCAAACATTTGTTCGGTCGGTGGTTGACACCGAACAGGCGTTCCCATAGCCTACGAACAAGCGTTCGGTCCGTTCGGTCCTCTCTGCCACACCCCGTTGGCACAGTGGAATCGTCCGATCGGACACCCAAACACCGAACTCGTCAGACCAGTTCAGACCCGGAAAGGAACCGACATGGCCCTCGCACTCGATCCCCGCTACGTCGTCGAAGTCCGTACCCCGCGCTACCTCAGCGCCTCCCCGGCCCGTCTCGACCACGAGATCTACGTGCGTCGTCGGATCGTCGCCGGCCTTCTGGTCACCCTCCTAGCGGTTGCCACCTGCCTTGGCATCCGCTCACTGGCGAGCCGCGGAGACGGAGCTGCCCCCGTCTCCGCGGTGACGCCCGGTGTGTCCGTGGCTGGGGTCGACGTATCGGGTGCCTACGTGGTGAACGACGGTGTGTACATCGTCCAGCCGGGCGACACCCTGTGGTCGATCGCCTCGTCACTGACCGACGACGGCATCCGCGACTACGTCGCTGACCTGATCTCCCTCAACGGCGGAGCCTCGATCGATGTGGGTCAGCGCCTCGCCCTCCCGCGGGGCTGAACAGAAACTTCACGGCCTCGGGGGCTACCCTGCGGCCATGCGCTGCGTGATCTGTCGCCACGACGACACCAAAGTCGTCGACTCCCGCACCGCTGAAGAGGGTGCCGCCATTCGCCGGCGCCGGGAGTGCCCGGAATGCGGCCACCGTTTCACGACCTACGAGCGCATCGACGAAGTCGCCCTCATGGTCGCCAAGACCAAGGGTGGTCGCGAGCCCTTCGACCAGGCCAAGGTCGTCTCGGGAATCCTCGCCGCCGCCAAGGGACGGCCGATCGACGTCGAGGCAGCCACTTTGTTGGCCGAGTCGATCGAAGAGGAACTCCGACTCACCGGGGCCAGTGAGGTTCCGAGCACCCGCATCGGCTTGGCGGTTCTCGAACGTCTCCGCGAAATCGACGACGTCGCGTACCTGCGATTCGCGAGTGTGTACAAGAACTTCGACGGGGCCGAAGACTTCCAGCGTGAAGTGGCGCTTCTCGACAAGTCGCCCATCTCCTGACGCCCTCACTCCTGATGCGTCGTAGAGTCGCCGTGTGAGCGACATCCAGACTTTCTTTCGAACCTGTCCGCTGTGCGAGGCGACGTGCGGCCTCGAGGTGACGGTGTCGATCACCGCCAAGGGCCGCGAAGTGACCCGGATCCGAGGCGACCGCGACGACGTCTTCTCGCACGGTTTCATCTGCCCCAAGGGATCGACGCTCAAGCAACTGCACGACGATCCCGACCGGCTTCGCAAGCCCCTCGTGAAGCGCAATGGCGTGCACGTGGAAGTGGAGTGGGCGGAGGCCTGGGACGAGGTTGCCGGACGTCTCGGTGAGATCATCGAACAGCACGGCCGCGAATCGGTCGCGACGTACCTCGGTAATCCGGGTGCTCACAGCCTGTCGGCGATGTTGTACAACCGCTCGCTACTGCAGGGTCTGGGAACCCGTCGTCGGTTCAGCGCGTCGACGGTCGATCAGATGCCCAAGCAGGTCGCGGCCGGTTACATGTTCGGGACCGGAGTGAGCGTGGCGGTTCCCGATCTCGATCGGACCGACTTCGTTCTCATGCTCGGTGCCAACCCGTATGCATCGAATGGCAGTCTCTGCACGGCCCCCGACTTCCCGGGTCGGCTCGAAGCGATGAGGGCGCGCGGTGGTCGGCTCGTGGTGGTCGATCCGCGGCGTAGCCGGACGGCCGAGGAAGCCGACACGTGGTTGCCCATACGTCCGGGCAGTGACGCGCTCTTCCTCATGGCGATCGTGCACACCTTGATCACCGAGGATCTCGTGAACCTCGACGAGCGAATCGCCGGGCTCGTGGCCGGTCTCGACGAGATACGGGCCGCCTCGGCCAACTTCGCACCCGAGGTCGTGGCATCGGCGACCGGAATCGATGCCTCGACGACGCGCGCTCTCGCCCGAGATCTCGTGGCAGCGCCCACCAGCGTGGTGTACGGGCGCATCGGGACGACGACCACCGAATTCGGAACCACGGCCTCGTGGCTCGTCGATGTCGTGAACGTACTGACCGGCAACCTCGATCGCCCGGGTGGGGCGATGTTCACCAAGCCGGTGCTGGGTGGCCCGACGACTCGTGGGAAGTCCGGGTCGGGCGCCGGATTCCGTATCGGACGTGGAGGCGGCCGGACACAGGTGCGGGGCTATCCCGAGGTGATGGGGGAGTATCCGGTGGCCGCATTGGCCGAGGAGATCACCGAGGCCGGTGAGCAGCGGGTGCGCGCACTGGTGACCGTGGCCGGTAATCCGGTGTTGTCGACACCGCATTCCGATCAGTTGGCCAAGGCGTTCGAGCAACTCGACTTCATGGTGAGCGTCGACATGTATCTCAACGAGACGACTCGTCATGCCGATGTCGTGCTGCCCCCTCCTTCGCAGCTCCAACGTGAGCACTACGACGTCGCGTTGTACCCGTTCGCCATTCGCAACGTGGCGAACTTCAGCGAACGGGTGCTGCCCCTCGACGACGGACAACCCGACGAGTGGGAAGTACTTCTCAAACTGGCCTTGATCGCGCAAGGTTTCGGACCTGATGCCGATCCGATCGCGGCCGATGACGCGACGATCGACAGTTTGGTCCGACACGGAGTTTCGGATTCCGGTTCGCCGATCCACGGTCGCGATCCCGAAGAGATCATCGCCGCTCTCGACGCATCGGGTCGCAAGGGTCCGGCGCGCACGATCGATTACATGTTGCAGACGGGTCCGTATGGAGCGGCCTTCGGTTCGAATCCGGGTGGCGCGAGTCTGGATCTGTTGCTCGCCAATCCGCACGGCGTGGATTACGGAGCGCTCGAACCGCGACTGCCCGATGCTCTACGCACGAAGTCCGGTCGGATCGAACTGGCGCCACCGGAGTTGCTCGCCGACGTACCGCGACTGCGCAAGGCAATCGATGAACTGTCGAACAGAGATCTTGTACTCGTCGGCCGTCGGCATCTGCGTTCGAACAACTCGTGGATGCACAACATCGAAGTTCTCGTGAAGGGCAAAGCGCGATGCACACTTCATGTGCATCCGGAGGACGCATCCCGATTCGGTGTCAGCGATGGCGGAGTCGCGCGCGTGACGTCACGCGTCGGTTCGGTGGACGCGGTGGTCGAAGTGACGGAAGCGATTCGTCCGGGAGTCGTGAGCCTTCCGCACGGTTGGGGTCACGGTGTGCCCGGTACGCGTCTGCGCGTGGCCGCCGAACGCGCCGGAGTGAACTCGAATGTCCTCACCGATCACGAAGCGATCGACCCGTTGTCGGGGACATCGGTCCTGAACGGGATTCCCGTGACCGTGGCGCCGATTGCCGGGTCCTGATCAGCGCTTTCTCCACAGAAAACGGCGATCCGTACACAGGGAGTTCCACAGGGTTTTCCCCGGAACATTCAGGAAATTCACACGGTTGTCCACTTCCTTCCCACAGGGTTGAACCCGTACCGTGACGCCCTCGAAGGGGTGGTGTCAGACTGCGGCGAGGGCGACTCGGTGGGGGTGTTTCACCTCCGTGGTCGGGCAGCTGGAGCGACGTTCGCTCTGAACCTGTGGCTTGGCACCACCCCCTCGACCAGCCCTGCTCGTGGCCCGCGTAGGCCCTGAGCAGGGGGAACCCGGAGATCGTTGACAAAGGCGTAACTACACTGCTGTAATCTCACAACCACTAGTGGTGACAACCGCGGAGGGGGACCGCAACCACCACATCTTGTGGGTCTCGCCACCGACCCGATCATCGCTCAACCGACCTTCAGAAAAGGAAGAAATCATGTCTCTCGCACCCGACCGCCTGGCCATCGGGATCCGTCGCCACTTCACGACCCCCGGTGTTCACCCCTACGACCAGGTGGTGTGGGAGAAGCGCGATTCCCGTATCTCCAACTGGAAGGACGGCTCGGTCGCCTTCGAGCAACTCGGAGTCGAGTTCCCGGTCACATGGTCGCTGAACGCCACCAACATCGTGACCCAGAAGTACTTCCGCGGCACACCCGGCACCCCCGAGCGCGAGTCGTCGTTGCGCCAGGTGATCGACCGCGTCGTGGACACCGTCACCCAGTGGGGACGTGAGGGTGGCTACTTCGTCGACGACGCCGAGGCCGCCAATTTCGCCGACGAGTTGAAGTTCATCCTCGTCACCCAGCGCGCCGCCTTCAACAGCCCGGTGTGGTTCAACATCGGTGTGAAGGGTGTGCCGCAGCAGGCGAGCGCCTGCTTCATCCTGTCGGTCGACGACACCATGGACGGGATCCTCAACTGGTACCGCGAAGAGGGCGTGATCTTCAAGGGCGGTTCGGGCTCGGGTATCAACCTCTCCAAGATCCGCTCGAGTGTCGAGCTCTTGAACGGTGGCGGCACGGCCTCGGGACCGGTGTCGTTCATGCGCGGTGCCGATGCTTCGGCTGGCACCATCAAGTCGGGTGGCAAGACGCGTCGTGCCGCCAAGATGGTGATCCTCAACGTCGATCACCCCGACGTCGAAGAATTCATCTGGTGCAAGTCGAAAGAAGAGAAGAAGGCGCGCGTGCTCCGCGATGCCGGCTTCGACATGGATCTCGACGGTGTCGACTCCTTCAGCATCCAGTACCAGAACGCCAACAACTCCGTGCGCGTGACCGACGACTTCATGCAGGCGGTCGTGGACGACAAGGACTGGAGCTTCCGTGCGGTGACCAACGGTGAAGTCGTGCGCACGGTTCGCGCCCGCGACCTCTGGCGTCAGATCGCCCTGGCCTCGTGGGAGTGCGCCGATCCGGGTCTGCAGTTCGACACCACGATCAACAAGTGGCACACGGCCCACGCGACGGGTCGGATCAACGGCTCGAATCCGTGCAGCGAATACATGCACATCGACAACTCGGCTTGCAACCTCGCCTCGATCAACCTCCTCAAGTACCTCGACGAAGAGGGCACCTTCGACATCGAGGCTTACAAGCACACGATCGAGACCGTGTTCACCGCCCAGGAGATCCTCGTCGGCCGGGCCGATTACCCGACCGAGAAGATCGGAGAGAACAGCCGCAAGTTCCGCCAGCTCGGCCTCGGTTACGCGAACCTCGGCGCACTTCTGATGGCGCTCGGTCTGCCCTACGACTCGGCGGCCGGACGCGCGTGGGCGGCCTCGCTCACCAGCCTCATGACCGGACACGCGTACGCCACCAGCGCCCGCACGGCCAGCCGCATGGGACCTTTCGCCGGCTTCGCCGAGAACGAGCGCTACATGCTCAACGTCCTGCGCATGCACCGTGACGCGAGCTACCAGGTGGAGAACCCCGAGTCGGTTCCGGCCGAACTCATCCGCGCCGGCCAGGAGGCATGGGAGTCGGCGGTGCGCGACGGCGAGGACTACGGCGTGCGCAACAGCCAGGCGTCGGTGCTCGCCCCGACCGGGACCATCGGTCTCATGATGGACTGCGAC
>SYCI01000135.1 GCA_005787035.1 Actinomycetota bacterium
CCCGCCGCCGCCGAGGCGTTTCGTAAGTTCCTCGATTCGCCGCATCGCGTGATCATGGAATTCATCCCGGACTACGCCCTCAGTTTCGATGCCACGCTCATGTGGGCGCGCTCGCCCGAGGCCGTGCAGTAACCGCAACCACCAACCGACACGAACGGAGACCACCATGTCGATGACCGAAGAAGTTCCCGCCCACCTCCAGGGCAACGGACGTCCCACGCAAGAAGAACTCACGCTCACCGATCTGAAAGTCGTCGGTCGCATTCCCGCCGAACTCGACGGTCGTTACCTGCGCAACGGCGCCAATCCGTTGACCGGCATGAGCGATCACCCGTTCTTCGGCGACGGCATGATCCACGGCGTGCGCCTGCGCGACGGCAAGGCCCAGTGGTATCGCAACCGGTACGTGCAGACGCCGTTCATCAAGGACCCGTCCATCGACATCCTCGATCCGAACGTGACCCTCGACATGACCTGCTCGAAGGCCAACACGCACATCGTCGGTCACGCGGGCAAGATCCTCGCCCTCGAAGAGGGTCACTTCCCGTACGTCCTCGACGGTGACCTCAACACCGTCGGACCGACCGATTACAACGGCGTGTTGAAGGGCCCGTTCACCGCGCACCCCAAGATCTGTCCGACGACGGGTGAG
Source organism: Actinomycetota bacterium (assembly GCA_005787035.1). Lineage (GTDB taxonomy): Bacteria > Actinomycetota > Acidimicrobiia > Acidimicrobiales > Ilumatobacteraceae > Casp-actino8. The sequence goes on from SYCI01000135.1 coordinate 653, forward strand.
ATGCTGGCCTTCGGTTACGCGCCGTTGCCGCCCTACCTCACGTACCTGCGCGTGGCGGCCGACGGGACACTGGCGCAGGTCGAGCCCATCACCGTCACCGGCCCCACGATGATGCACGACTTCAACATCACCGAGAACTACGTGATCTTCATGGATCTCCCGGCGGTGTTCAATCTGGATCTGGCCCTCGAGGGCAAGATGCCCATCGAGTGGAGCGATTCCTATCCGGCGCGCCTCGGCGTCATGCCGCGCAACGGCAACGATTCCCAGGTGAAGTGGTACGACATCAATCCCTGCTACGTCTTCCACCCGATGAACAGCTACGAGGACGGCGACAAGATCGTCCTCGACGTGGCGCGCTTCGAGCACATCTGGAAGAAGGACGCCATGGACTTCCCGTTGCCCCTGTTGTGGCGTTGGGTGATCGACACCCGCACCGGCAAGGTGACCGAGGAGCAGATCGACGATCGCTCGGGTGAGTTCCCGCGCGTGAACGACGCCGTCATCGGCAAGAAGCATCGCTTCGGATACGAGATGTCGATGGGCAACGCTGGCTTCGGCGAAGTCGATGCCGGAGCCATCTTGAAGTACGACCGTCAGACCGGGACGCGCACCTCGATCGAGTTGGGCAAGGGCCGGGTGTCGGGAGAAGCCGTGTTCGCGCCGGCCGCGGGGGCGACCGCCGAGGACGACGGCTATCTGATGACTTTCGTGTACGACGCCGCGTCGGACACGAGCGAGTACGTGATCTTCGACGCCAAGACCATGAGCGCCGATCCGATCGCAACCGTCCACCTGCCGCGCGTGCCCTTCGGGTTCCATGGCAGTTGGGTACCGGCCAACGTGGCCAACTGAAAACCGCCGCAACCGCGGCGACAATTGAGGGGGGAACATGAAACGATCCACGGGTTTGGGGACCTCGGGATCACGGCGGCGCCATCGTGCGCTGGCCGCGGTCATCGCGGGAAGTCTCTTCGTCGTCGCGTGCGGCGGCGGAGACGATGGTGAGTCGACCGAGGAACCGGCGACCACCGAGGCGCCCGCGACGAGCGACGCCCCGGCCGGCACCGAGGCGCCCGCGACGAGCGACGCCCCGGCCGAACTGCCGGCACCAACCGGTGAAGAGATGGTCATCGGCCTCGTGAACACCGAAGGCGGTGCGGGTGGCTTGGACTTCCCCGACATCCGTCGGTTCATGGAAGCGGCCATCGAGTACACGAACGCGCACGGGGGTCTCGGTAATCGCCCCGTGAAGTTGGAGTCGTGCGTCGTCAAGGGCAACCCCGAGACGTCACAGGCGTGCGCGCAGGACCTGGTGGGCAAGCACGTCGAGTTGATCCTCTTGGGTCTCGACCTCTTCCCGGACTACAAGACCTACGACGCCGCGGGCATCCCGGTGATCGGCGTGTTGCCGATCCTGCCGCCCGACTACACCGCCAATGCGCTGTTCCTGACCGGTGGTAACGCCACCTCGCAGGCCGCCTCGGCGGCTCTGGCCAAGGACTACTTCAACGCCACCAAGGTGGGCATCATCCACGCCGACAACGCCGGTGCGAACTCGACCGCCGCATCATTGGAGGCCGCGCTCGACATCGCCGGTATCGAATGGACCGCCGTCAAGGGTGGAGACAACGAGACCGACGCCGGTTTCCAGGGTCTCATGCGGCAGGCCACCGAGGGCAACCCCGACGTACTGGTGTCGCTCTACTCCGATGCCGGCTGCATCGGCACGATGCGCGCCCGTGCGTCGCTCGGCATCACGATTCCGGTGATCACCACCAACATCTGCGCCGACAAGGACGTCATCGACGCCGTGGGTGACGATGCCACCGGTTGGTACTTCGCGGGCTTGGCCGAAGAAAAGGACACGCCGGAGCGCGCCGTTCTCAAGCGCACGTTGGCCCCGGTGATGGGCATTCCCGAGGAAGAAGTGACCGCAGCGTCGCTCGGCCTGGGTGGACTGGGTTACGTGTTGTGGATGTCGCTCATCGACTACGGGCAGAAGATGGTCGCCGAGGGAACCGATCTGACGGGCGAAAGCCTGTATTCGTTCCTGAAGTCGGCCGAGGGTCTCTACCTGTTCGGTGGAGTCACCCCCATCGCGTGCGGTTCGAACACCAGCTACCCCGCGGTCTGCTCGTTCGTGTTCCCCTTCGCCACCTACCTGGGTGACGGCAAGGTCGGACCGATCGCGGACCTCGAGGCAGTGACCGGATCCGATCTGGTCGACAGCAGCCCGTACCTGCCCTGACCGTGAACCCGCTGTCGAGCAACGGACACGACTGAGACGATCGTATGACCGACTATCTCTTCTACCTGTTGCTCGGCAGCGGGGCCGGGGCCATCATCGCGGCTCTCGGCCTCGGCATGGTGGTGACGTATCAGGGATCCGGCGTCGTCAACTTCGCCGCCGGTTCCATGGCGATGTGGGGCACGTACGTCTACGCCGAGTTGCGTAATGGTGCGTACGTGTTTCCCATCCCGGGCCTGCCCGACCGCTATCACTTCGGCGAGGACGTCGGTTTTCGTTGGGCCATGATCCTGGCGTTGCTCACGGCGGCCCTGCTCGGTCTCGTCGTGTACGCCTTGGTCTTCAAACCGCTACGGCAAGCACCGGCCTTGGCCAAAGTGGTGGCCAGCGTCGGTCTCATCATCGTTTTCATCACCCTCGTCGAGAAGCGATTCGAGGGTCTGACGGCCATGAGAGTGGCGCCCATCCTTCCGCGCGAACCGGTCACCATCACGGGCAATCTCCCCGTGCCCCGTGACGGCTTGTGGTTGTTGGCCGTCGTCATCGCATTGGCCGGTGCGTTGTGGATGGCCAGCAAGTTCTTGCGCATCGGTCTGGCCACGCGGGCCTCGGCCGAGAACGAAAAGGGAGCCGTTCTCCTCGGGTACTCGCCCGACTTCCTGGCCTCGCTCGGCTGGGTGGTGTCGACGGTCGTGGCCACTTTCGTCGCGATTCTCGCGGCGCCGCAAGTGCAGTTGAACCCCACCATCTTCACTTTGGCCTTCCTCATCCCGGCCCTGGGCTCGGCCCTCATCGGCAAGTTCCAGAACTATTGGCCCACGCTCATCACCGGTGTCCTCATCGGTATGGGTCAATCCATCTGCACCAAACTGCAGAACGAGATCAGTTGGTTCCCCGAGTACGGAGCCCGCGAGGGCATTCCCTTCCTCGTCATCATCGTCACCATGGTGGTGCTCGGCGAACGCCTCCCCGAACGTGGCGCGGTGAGCAATTGGAAACTTCCGTCCGTTCCCCAGGCCAACGTCACCGTCGTCTCGGTCACGATTCCCATCGTCCTCGCCGTCATCGGTCTCTTCGCCTTCGGTCCGTTGTGGCGCGCGGCGTTGATGACCACCGTGATCGCGTCGGTGTTGGCGCTGTCATTGGTGGTCCTCACCGGTTTCGGGGGTCAGACCTCACTGGCGCAGATGGCCTTCGCCGGCGTGGCCGGCTTCGCGTTGTCGAAGCTGGCGATGCGATACGACATCCCCTTCCCCATCGCTCCGTTGCTCGCCGCCTTCGGCGCGATGCTTTTCGGTTTGCTGGTGGGCTTCCCCGCTCTCCGGGTGCGCAGCACGAACCTCGCCATCATCACCCTCGCCGGTGGTGTCACCATCGCCGAGTTCGTCTTCAAGAATCCCGCCGTCATCGGCGACATCGAATCGGGGGGAGCCAAGATCCCCAATCCGAAGTTGGGATCGTGGGATTTCGGTCTGGTCTTCGGCGACAAGGTGTCGCGACCGATCTTCGGTGTCTTCCTCGTGGTGATCCTGGTTTTGCTGTGCATCGCGGTGGCGAACATTCGACGCGCCGGTTCGGGGCGCGTGATGCTCGCGGTGCGGGGCAACGAACGTGCCGCCGCCGCCATCGGCATCAACGTCACGAACGTGAAGATGACGATGTTCGCGTTCTCGTCGTTCATCGCCGGTGTCGGCGGAACTCTCATCGCGTACCGATTCGGCTCGGTGTCCGACCTCTCGTACGGGGTCATGGCATCGCTGACCGCCCTGTCGGTCGCGTATCTGGGCGGCATCACGAGCGTCAGCGGTGCCGTCACCGCGGGGGTCACGGCCACGGCCGGCGTGATGTTCTACGGCATGAATCAGGTCATCGGCGGACTGGGCCGTTGGGAAGCCCTCATCGGTGGCGTGCTGTTGATCTTCACCGCGATCACCAATCCCGAGGGAATCGCCGGTGGTATTCGTCTGCAGGTGGCGCAGAAGCGACGCGAGAAGGAATTGGCGAAGCTCGCCGCGGCGACCTGACACCTTCACGAACTCCAGAGCGTTTCTTCATCGATCACAGAGAGTCGATCACCTTTGGTCGCTCGGCCGTTCAGTAGGGTCTTTCCGACGGCACACCGTGTCGAACAAGGAGCAATCATGAAGAAGTTCATCGGAATCGCCGCGTCTCTCGTGGCCGTGGCCGGACTCGCCGCCTGCGGTGGCGACGACGGTGGCAGCGGAGACGTCGACCGCGATGCGTTGATCGCGCTCATCAATGAAGACGGCGACATGACCCAAGAGATGGCCGAGTGCATCGCCGACGCCACCATCGCCAGCCTCGACGCCGAGGACATGAAGGCGATCATGGATGGCGGCGACCCGAGCCCCGAGGGCGAAGCGGCCTTCATGGAGGCCGTCCAGCCCTGCATCGAAGCCGAACTCGGCAGCTGAGATCAGACCGTGGTGACGGTGGGTGATCCTGCCGTCACCACGAAGGTCTTCCAGGTGGTGACCGCCGAACCCTCGACGAGAGCGTTGTCGACGATCCGATAATCAGCGGTCCACGACGTCGCATCGATGGTGTGCAACGTGTACCCCCGATGAGTGACCTCGGCGTCGATGATGTTGGGTAGAGCAACCAACAGCGCTTCGGTGGAGGCGTCGATGTTGCCGCTCGACGAGATCGAGGTGGTGACGAATTCGATTCCCCGTGACGTCGTCGGATCGGCGGTGGTCGTGAGTTGTCCGACGCCGGCCAAATGGATGTCTCCCGTGAGGACGATCAGGTTGTCGGCCGAGGCGACGGATTCCAGTAACCGATCGCGAGACGGTGCGTAGCCGTCCCATTGGTCGTAGTTGAGCACCGCTGCCCCGAGGCGGATGTCGGTCATCACCGTTTGGTTGGCCACGACGTTCCAGATCGCCGACCCCCCGATGTTCTCGGCGACCCAAGTCTCCTGCTCGGGGCCGAGCATCGAACGATTCGTATCCCCGGCTTCGTCGCACGCCGGTGTCACCTGCAGCACCGCGTCACCACACGCTTGGTCATCGCGATACTGCCGACCATCGACGACCAGCATGTTCAGAAGTCCACCCCAGGTGACGCGCCGGTGGATGCTGAGGTTCTCGTCGACCGGTGGATCCAAGCGAACCGGCATGTGTTCCCACCACGCTTGGTACGCCGCGGCTCTCCGTGCGACGAAGCCGTCGGTGTCGGCAACGTCCTGGGGGGTCAGCGAGGCGTAGTTGTTCTCGACCTCGTGATCGTCCCAGGTGACCACCCACGGGCAGGCCGCATGTGCATTTTGCAATAGAGGGTCGCTTCGATACAGGGCATAGCGGTTGCGATACGCCACCAAGTCGGTGATCTCGTCGCTGTCGTGCAATCGAACGGTGTCGGCACCCAACGTTCCGATGCCGCCCTCGTAGATGTAGTCACCGAGGAAAACCACCAGATCGGGGGATTGCTTCACCATGTCGTCGTACGCGGTGTAGAAACCGTCGGTGTAGTTCTGACAGGACGCGGTCGCGATGCGCACGGGCTCCGTCGACGACGCATCCGGTGCCAAGCGCGTGGCACCCACCGGACTGGTGAACTGCCCCACCCGGAAACGGTAGTAGGCGACGACACCAGCTGGCGGTGACACGTCGACGTGGATGCTGTGACCGTAACGAGCCGACGCGATGGTGTCCCCGGAACTCACGATGTCGGTGAACTCGACGTCGGACGCCAACTCCCACCGCACCGGAACCTCTTCCTCGAGGACTCCTCCGCCGTTCGACG
>SYCI01000017.1 GCA_005787035.1 Actinomycetota bacterium
GTGGCGTCGGTGACGTCGATGACCATGCGAACGACGATACCGAGAGCGACAGCCCGGTCGCAGATCGCCGAGTGCGGGATACCGTACGGGTCCGTGAGTGGACAGTCGGGCCCGACGAGCGGAGAAGTTCCCGGCGTCGACATCGCCCGGGTCACGGCGTGGCTCGAAACGCACGTGGATGGCGCCCGAGGTCCGTTCGGTTTCGAAGTGATCGCCGGCGGGCACTCCAATCTCACCTATCGGGTCACCGGAGCCGATGGGCGCCGATTCGTTCTTCGCCGTCCTCCCCTCGGACACGTTCTGGCCAGCGCGCACGACATGGGTCGCGAACACCGCATCATCGCCGCTCTGCGCGACACACCGGTGCCAGTCGCCCCGGCGGCCGGCTACTGCGACGACCTCGATGTGAACGGCGCGCCGTTCTACGTGATGAACTTCGTCGACGGTTTGGTGATCCGCGACCGCGAGACGTCGGAGCGGCTGCTCAGTCCAGCGGCCCGCCGTCGAGCCAGCGAGTCGATCGTCGACACCATGGCGGCGATCCACTCGGTATCGCCGGCGGCGGTCGGACTCCACGACCTCGGACGCCACGAGGGCTACATCGCCCGTCAACTCAAGCGGTGGTACGGCCAGTGGAACGCGCAGAAGACCCGCGATCTTCCCGCGGTCGACCGCGTGCACGACGAACTACTCGCACGGGTTCCCGATCAAGGCCCGGCCACCCTCGTGCACGGCGACTACCGACTCGACAACTGCATGATCGACGCCGACGGCAACGTGATCGCGGTGCTCGATTGGGAGATCTGCACGCTCGGCGACCCCATGGCCGACCTCGGTCTGCTCATGGTGTACTGGACCGGTCCCGGCGACGACGCGTCGGCTTGGAACGGCGGTCAAGCGTGCACCGCCCCCGGTTTCCTCGACCGCGCCGAGATGGCCGAGCGTTACGCCCGGGTCAGCGGTCGTGACACGTCGCAACTCGACTTCTACGTCGCGTTCGCGTTCTGGAAACTCACCTGCATCCTCGAAGGTGTGTACGCGCGCTATCTCGGTGGCGCACTGGGTCAGCGCGACCCGGCCGAACTCGAACCTTTCAACCAACAAGTGATCGGCGCCGCCCAGCGCGCCGAAGAACTCCTGTCGAGGCTCCCGTGAGTGAGGGCACCGATTACGAACTGCACGGGGAACTGCCGACGCTGAATGCGCCGGTACTCATCGTCTCGCTCAAGGGCTGGATCGACGCCGCCGAATCGGCCGACGAAGCGATGTCGGCCATCGAAGGGCAGATCGATCCGTTCCCGGTGGCCTCGTTCGACACCGATGTCTTCATCGATTACCGCGCCCGCCGCCCCGTCATGGAGATCCGCGACGGCCGCAACACCAATATCGATTGGCCATCCATCGATCTCTACTCCGGACAGGACGCATCGGGACGTGACGTCCTGATCCTCACCGGACACGAACCCGACTCGGCCTGGAATCGCTTCTCGGCCGCGGTGCGCGACCTCGGTCGGCGACTCGGGGTCAGTCAGATGGTCGGACTCGGCGCGTATCCGTTCCCGACTCCGCACACGCGCCCGAGTCGACTCTCGTGCACCACACCTTCACTCGAACTCCTCCAGCGCGGCGACTTCCTGCGCACATCGGTCGATGTACCGGCCGGAGCCACGGCGGTGCTCGAGCAGGTTCTCTACGGTGACGGCATTCCCTCCATCACGCTGTGGGCCCAAGTCCCGCAATACATCCCCGCCATGAGCTATCCGGCGGCGTCGGTCGCGCTCCTCGAGGGTCTGCACACCATCGCCGGCCTCCAATTCGACCGTCAGGCATTGGAACACGAGGCCATCATCCAGCGCGATCGGCTCGATCGCCTCGTGGCGCGCAATCCCGAGCACAAGGACATGGTCGAAAAACTCGAAGCGGCCTACGACGCGACCGTCCAGCCGATGCTTCCGCTCGAACCCGCCGCGATTCGCGAGCAGGACATCCCGAGTCCCGAAGAACTCGCCGCCGAACTCGAAGCCTTCCTGCGCGACTCCAATCCCGACGGCCAGTAAGCACTGGTCTAGCCTGCGTCGAGTCGGCGAAAGCCGAACCGGATGCGATGTCAGGGGGATCACGATGAAGGTCGACGGCGGAATCAGCAGCAATCTGCACGACGCGGTCAGCAGCGCGAAAGATGCCGAGGCCGCCGGCTACTCGGGTGCCTGGACCGCCGAGACGAGCCACGATCCGTTCCTTCCGCTGCTCCTCGCCGCCGAGCACACCAAGAAGATCGAACTCGGAACCTCAATCGCCGTCGCCTTCGCCCGTAGTCCGATGACACTTGCCAACACGGCATGGGATCTGCAGGCCTATTCACAGGGCCGTTTCATTCTCGGTCTCGGCAGCCAGATCCAGCCGCACATCACCAAACGTTTCTCGATGCCCTGGAGCAAGCCGGCCGCCCGCATGCGCGAGATGGTGCTCGCCATTCGTGCGATCTGGGACTGCTGGTTGAACGGAACCAAGCTCGACTTCCGCGGCGAGTTCTACACGCACACGCTGATGACACCGTTCTTCACCCCGGCCGCTTCCGACATCTCGGCGTTCGGTACTCCCAAGATCTTCCTGGCCGGCGTGGGCGAACTCATGACCGAGGTCGCCGGTGAAGTGTGCGACGGATTCATCTGCCACGGCTTCACGACCGAGAAGTACCTCCGCGAAGTCACGATCCCCGCCCTCGAACGCGGTCGAGCCAAGGCCGGCAAGACGATGGACGGATTCGAGATCGTCGGACCGAGTTTCGTGGTGACCGGAAACGACGAGTCGGAACTCGCCAAGGCCGCCGCCGGTACGCGCCAACAGATCGCCTTCTACGGATCGACTCCCGCCTACCGACCGGTACTCGACCTCCACGGTTGGGGCGATCTTCAGGACCGTCTCAACACCTTGTCGAAGCAAGGCAAGTGGGTGGAGATGGGCGACCTCATCAACGACGAGATCCTCAACACGTTCGCCGTGGTCGGCGAGCCCGAGTCGATCGCTCCCGAACTACACCACCGCTACGGCGACGTGATCGAGCGCATCTCGTTCTACGCGCCGTACAAGAGCGACCCCGAGCGCTGGCACAAGGTCATCGCGGCCGTCAGCAACGCGTAGCGAACCGCGAGCCGGCTACGAGCCGACGAGTTCGAGTTCGTCGGCGAGATACATCTCGCGGCACTTCGCGCGCTGCAACTTCCCGCTGCTCGTCTTGGGCAGGGTGCCGGCCTTCACGAGCATCACGTCGCGCGGTGGCAGACCCGAAACTTCGAGCGCGGTCTGATGGATGGCGCGACGAACGCCGTCAAGCTCGGCGTCTTTGACCTCGGCCACGACGATGACCGTCTCTTTACCCTTGTAGCCCTCGACTCCGAAGGCGATCACGTTCCCGGCGCGGACGCCTTCGATCGTGCCGACCGCGCGCTCGATGTCTTCGGGGAAGACGTTGCGTCCACCCACGATGATGACGTCCTTGATACGCCCACAGATCACGAGCTCCCCGTCGAGCATGTAGGCGAGATCGCCCGTGCAGAGCCAGCCATCGTGGAACATCGCCGCCGTGGCCTCGGGCCGTTTGAAGTAGCCGGGAGTCACGCTGGTCCCGCGGATGAGAAGTTCGCCCACTTGTCGATCGGGTAGAACCTCACGCGTCTCGGGATCGACGACCCGCATCTCGAGTCCGGGAACCGGACGACCGAGGAGCGGGAGCCGACGCACATGCACCTCGTCGTCATCGTCACGATCGACTTCTTTCGCATAGCGCTCGCGTTCGAGCACGATCCGATCCACTGCATCGCACACGAGTCCGCGGTGCCGAGGAGGGAACGCTCCGCCGATGGCGACTTCAGCCATCCCGAAGGCCGGGAACACACTTCCGGCCGCGAATCCGAAACGCCCGGCCTCGGCGACGAAAGCCTCCACGGCGAGCGGATCGACCGGTTCGGCCCCCGACAGAGCAAGCGTGAGCGTCGACAGATCGAGATCGGTGGCGCGCTTCAGAGCGCGAGTCGCCAGAACCCACGCGAAGTTCGGGCCGGCGGTGGCGGTCCCCCGCCAATCGCTGATCCACTGCATCCACGATCCGGGATGGGCCATGAAATCCTGCGGGGCGGCCTGGACGAGGTGCACACCCTTCAACATCGGGATCGACAGGAACCCGACGAGTCCCATGTCGTGATAGAGCGGAAGCCACGAGACCATCACTTCGTCGGGGCGCAACGATGCCGCGTCGGCGGCGCCGTCGATGTTGGCGCACAGAACCCGCTCGGGGATCATCACACCCTTGGGTTCGGAGGTCGATCCACTCGTGTACTGCAGGATCACGAGTCGCTCGGGATCGTCGAGGGGTCGCTCCCAGCGCGCGGCCGGAGTCCGGCCCGGACCCGAGATCACCGATTCCATCGACACGATCGGCGGATCGCCGGGTGCCGCCTCGTAGAACGCGGCGAGGGCATCGTCGATCAAAACGAGCTTGGCCTCACCGTGACGAATACGCGACCGCGTGCTCTCGACGAAGGCGTCGAGTGATGCCATGCGCATGGGCAGTGGCAACACCATGCTCGCGGCCCCACTCAGCCAGCAGGCACGAACGATCGTGAGCAGGTTGCGACTCGTCGGACCGAGGATCGCCACATGATCACCCGGTGCGACACCCATCGACTGCAAGGTCGCCGCGACCGACAAAGCCTCGTCGTGCACTTCGCGCCATGAGACGAAAGTCGGTTCGGGCGCCACACTCGCGCCGACGAAACGAACACCGGTGCCGGTGTCGGCGGCCAGTTCGAGACGCTCGACGACGCTGCCGGCGCTCAGGAGTCCAGATGGAGTGCTCATGACGACGTGGGGAACCTAGTCGTCGGCCCTCCGATGATGTCTGATCCATCACCTCGTCGACATCGAATGGGCGTTTCAGCAGGGACTATCGGGTTCGAGCGTTACCCTTTCGGCATGGCTCCTCCCCCGGACCAATCCGGCGACGACACCCCGCGATTCCGTTACAACTCGGCTCTCGCCGCGCGGATCGAGACCAAATGGCAGGACATCTGGGAGGAGCGAGGAACCTTCGAGGCACCGAATCCCGCCGGTCCGCTCGCCGCCCCCGACGAAGTCGCCGGGCGACGGAAACTCTTCGTTCTCGACATGTTCCCGTATCCGAGCGGAGCGGGGCTCCATGTCGGACATCCGCTCGGTTACATCGGCACCGACGTGTACGCGCGCTACAAGCGCATGATGGGCTTCAACGTTCTTCACGCACTCGGCTACGACAGTTTCGGTCTGCCTGCCGAACAGCACGCCATCACCACGGGCGTACACCCCCGTGTGAACACCGAGTCGAACGTGGCCAACATGCGTCGCCAATTGCGCCGCCTCGGCCTCGGCCACGACGCGCGTCGCAGCGTGAGCACGACCGACGAGCCGTTCTACCGCTGGACCCAGTGGATCTTCCTCCAGGTTTTCAACTCGTGGTACGACGCCGACGCCCGGCGCGCCCGTCCGATCGCCGAACTCGTGGTCGAATTCGAGTCGGGCCGTCGCCCCACGCCCGATGCCCGCGCGTGGTCGGATCTCACCACCGCCGAACGCAACGACATCGTCGATGCGCACCGACTGGCCTATCTCTCGGAGGCACCGGTGAACTGGTGCCCCGGTCTTGGCACCATCCTCGCCAACGAAGAGGTCACCGCCGATGGTCGTAGCGACATCGGCAACTATCCGGTGTTCAAGAAGAACATGCGCCAGTGGATGATGCGCATCACCGCCTACGCCGATCGCCTGCTCGACGATCTCGACCGACTCGACTGGCCCGAACCCATCAAGTTGATGCAGCGCAATTGGATCGGTCGTAGCGAAGGTGCTCGCGTCGATTTCGCGTCGCCGGCCGGCGCCATCACCGTCTTCACGACTCGCCCCGACACGTTGTTCGGCGCGACCTTCATGGTTCTCGCACCCGAGCACCCGCTCGTCGCATCGCTCACCACTGCCGACCGTCGCAACGCCGTCGAGGCCCATCGCGCGCGTGCGGCGGCTACCAAGGACCTCGATCGGACCGCCGAGGGTCGCGAGAAGACCGGCGAGTTCACGGGCTCGTACGCCGTCAATCCGTTGACTGGCACCGAGATTCCCGTTTGGATCGCCGATTACGTGCTGATGGGTTATGGCACCGGGGCGATCATGGCCGTTCCGTGCGGCGACCAACGCGACTTCGAGTTCGCCCGCCAGTTCGGCCTGCCGATTCCGGCCATTCAGCGGCCGCCGGTGGCGTGGTTCGACGCGCATTCGATCCCGACACCAGTCGACGATCGAGTCGACACGGCACAGTGGCCGGGCGCCTTCGTCGGTGATGGCGTGTACATCAACTCCTCACGCGAGGGTTTGTCACTCGACGGACTCGACTCGGTCGAGGAAGGTAAACGCGTCGTCAACGCGTGGCTCGAGTCCCACCGCCTCGGTCATGCCACGATCAACTACAAACTGCGCGACTGGCTCTTCAGCCGCCAGCGCTACTGGGGTGAGCCCTTCCCGATCGTGTACGACGAGGACGGTCGGCCGGTCGCGTTGCCGGACTCGATGCTGCCCGTGCTCCTGCCCGAACTCGAGGACTTCAAACCCCAGGCCCTCGATCCCGACGACGACGTGACCGACCCGATTCCGCCGCTCGCTCGCGCCGCCGAGTGGCGCGATGTCACCCTCGATCTCGGGGACGGTCCGCGCCGTTATCGGCGCGAGATCAACGTCATGCCGCAGTGGGCCGGATCGTGTTGGTACGAACTCCGTTACCTCGATCCCACCAACACCGACCACTTCGTCGATCCCGAAGTCGAGCGTTACTGGATGGGGCCGACCGATGGCGGCGACGGACGCACGGGCCATACCGGCGGCGTCGATCTCTACGTGGGTGGCGTGGAGCACGCCGTGCTCCACCTTCTCTACGCCCGCTTCTGGCACAAGGTCCTCTTCGATCTCGGTCACGTGTCGAGCAGCGAGCCCTTCCACCGTCTCTTCAACCAGGGTTACATCCAGGCCTTCGCCTACCGCGACCCGCGAGGCCAACCGGTGCCGGCCGCCGACGTGGAGGAACGTGACGGTGACTACTGGTACGACGGCGAACGTGTCGCGCGCGAGTACGGCAAGATGGGCAAGAGCCTGAAGAACATCGTCACACCCGACGAGATGTACGACGAGTTCGGGGCCGACACCTTCCGTTTGTACGAGATGAGCATGGGTCCGCTCGAAGCGAGTCGCCCGTGGAACACTCGCGACGTCGTGGGCATGCAGCGCTTCCTCCAGCGCGTGTGGCGCAATCTCGTCGACGAGGACACCGGGACCCTGCGCGTCGCCGACACGCCGACCCCCGAAGAACTTCGTCGACTCCTGCACCGCTCGATCGACGGCGTCCGCAACGACATGGAGAACCTGCGGTTCAACACCGCGATCGCCAAGTTGATCGAGCTCAATAACGCGCTGACCCAAGAGGTCACGCGATCGGGCTCCACACCCGCGGAGGTGGCCGGTTCGCTCGTGCAGATGCTCTCGCCGCTGTGCCCGCATCTGGCCGACGAACTCTGGGCCATGCTCGGTCACTCCGACTCGGTCACGTACGAACCCTTCCCGCAGCCCGATCCGTCGCTACTCGTCGACGATTCGATCGAGTACCCCGTTCAGATCAACGGCAAAGTGCGGGCGCGCGTCGTCGTACCCGCCGATGCCGATCAGGCCACCGTGCAGTCGATCGCCCTGGCCGACGAGAAGGTCGTGGCCGCGCTCGCCGGTGCGAATCCGAAGAAGGTGATCGTGGTCGTCGGACGCATGGTCAACCTCGTGATCTGACGGTCACTTCCCGTCGTCATGATCGCCGGCGTCATCGAAGGGTTCTACGGCCCTCCGTGGTCGTTCGCCGAACGCGCCGCGTGTCTCGACCGCATCGCCGAATGGGGTGGCAACTGGTACGTGTGGGCGCCCAAGAGCGAGCCCCGACACCGAGAGTTGTGGAACGAGCCCTTCACGGCCGACGAGATCGACGGCTTCGCCACGCTCGCCACGCGGACAAGCGTGCGGATCTCGATCGGACTCACTCCCGGATCCGAGGCCACGTCGACCGAAGTCGCCGCCAAGTTGAAACCGATCGTCGACGCCGGCGCCCACGGAATCACCCTCTGCTTCGACGATCTACCGGCCCTCGGCGCCGGTCGTCGTCAGCGCGAAATCGCCAACGACATCGCATCGAGATTCGCCACCGAGGTCTGGCTCGTACCGACGCACTACACAGGCTCGGAACGTTCGCCGTATCTCGACGAACTGTGTGCCGGGCTCGACCCGCGCATTCTCGTGATGTGGACGGGGGCTCACGTGGTGAACGACCGCATCACCGCCCAGGACGCCCGCGGTCGCACCGACGCGACGGGTGGTCGACGGCCCCTCGTGTGGGACAACACACCGGTGAACGATGCACTCATGTCGGAGGCACTGCATCTCGGTCCGTACACCGGGCGCGAAGCCGAGCTTCGCGACATCATCGCCGGGGTGCTGATCAACCCGATGGAGTTCGCCGGGGCGTCGATGCCCACCGTGTGCAGCGCGCTCGCCTGGTGCGCCGGGCGCGATCACCGCGCGGCGTGGAACGAATACGTGGATGCCCCTGGTTGGCGGCGACTCGCCGAGGCGACCGCGTTCCCCGACGACGAACATTGGCCCGGTGCCCGGCCGACTCGCGAGTGGTGGGCCGAGGTGGCCACGATGGAGAGCCACGATCCGGCGGTGGGGCCTTGGGCGAACGCGGCCCGTGAGGGCGCGGCGCTCGTTCTGCGAGCCCTCGACCTCGCCGAGTCTCCACCGAGCGATCCGCAGCATCGGGCGATGGCGATCATCGGCCTGGCCATCGCGTGGCGCTCGTGGCGGCGGTCGTCGGTCCTCGTGTTCGGCGCCGGACCGCGTCTGCGTCCGGTGCTCGGCAACGATTCGACCGGACGCTTCACCTGGGATCGGGCTTCGTTCCAGGATTCTTCGTCGTTGGTCGACGATGTCGTGGGGCGCGTGATCGACTCGTTCTGAAGTTCGCTAACCGCGCAGAACCGGCAACACCTTCGACTCGAGGAGCCCGAGGCTTTCGGCCGCGATTTCGGGCGGAATCCCACCCATGAGCGGATGCATGGTGAGCGAACCGAAACGACGAGCGAGGTCGACACATTCGTCGGGGGTCACGATGGCGTACACGCCACTCGCCTTCACGTCGTCGATCGTCGTCGAATTGTGCACGTGCACCACCGACGATTGACCGGGCCGCTGCCACTGGGCGTACGTGCGCGCTTCGTGCATCACGTAGGGCGCCAGCCGCTCCCAGTCGCGCTCGGGATCGTCGGTCACGTGCACGAAACCAGGGGCCTTGGGCGGCAGGATCACGAAACCCTGGAACCCCACCTTCTGACACTCGTCGTTGTAGGCCTCGGCCACGGCTGGATCGTCGTTGGCCGATTGGAAGAAGCACTTGAGGCGGGCCGCCCGGCGCGCGGCGACCGGCGTGGAACCGCCCATCATCAACAAGGGTCCGCCGGGGGTGTGCGGCAGCGGGCGCACCCGCACCCGCCGACCGAGGTAGTCGAAGTACTCGCCGGTCCAGGCGTCGCGCATCACGCGCACCGTCTCTTCGAGCACCCCGAATCGCTTGGTGAAGTCGAGGCCGGCCATCTCGAACTCTTCCTGTCGATATCCGGTTCCGCAGATCACGCTGGTGCGGCCTTTGGAAACCAGATCGACGGTCGCGAGTTGTTCGGCGAGGCGGACCGGATCGTGCATGATCACGAGCGCGGCCGAGACGTTGATGCCGATTCGTTCGGTGGTCGCCGCCACTGCGGCGGCCAGGGTCACCGGCGCCGGCATGAAACCGTCTTCGGTCCCGTGGTGTTCGGAGAGAACCACCATGTCGAGGCCGATGCGATCGGCCCAGCGAACTTGGTCGAGCATGGCCCCATACTGCCCCGAGGCGGAGACTCCGGCGGCCGGACTGTCCGAGGGCGGCACGCGCAGGTCGTACCGCATGATGATCATCGTCATGGGTTCATACAACCAGATGAACCTTGAGCGCTCCACTTGCGCGGTCAGTGGCGACCTCGAAGGCGCGGCGAGCTTCATCGAGCGGGAAGCGGTGGGTCACCAAGATCTCTTCGATCCGAGGCGTCTCGTGGAGCACACGGATGGCGGTCGCGAAGTCGTTGTCGTCGTGCCCGTGGGCGTAGAAGACCGCGGGCAACAGGCTGATTTCGCGCAGGGTCAGATCGCGACGGAGGGCCACGTCGTCCCAGAACACGCCGAGTTCGACGATCGAGCCACCCGTTTCGCAAGCCCGAACGGCATTGTCGATCGCCGACTGCGAACCCACCGCATCGAACACGACGTCGTAGCGTCCACGTACCCCGACCGACCCACCGAGAGCCTCGACGGCACGTCGCTGATGGTCGTATCGCGCCTCCACGTGCGCCTCCACACCGAGGTGCGCGAGCACCGCCACCACGGCGAGCCCCACGCTCCCGGCGCCGATCACCGCGACCTTATGGCCGCGCGCGAGATCGACCCGCCGAACGCCGTGCACGGCGACGGCGATCGGTTCCGCCAGCGCGGCGGCGCCCGGAGTCGCTCCGACGGGCATCGGGAAGATGCAATTGGGATCGACGAGGACCTGATCGGCGAATCCTCCGTCGAGCACTCCACCGAAGAAGCGGGCCATGGCATCGGGGCAGATGTTCGAGCGGCCCGATGTGCACATGCGACAGATGCCGCACATGCCCGTCGGGCGCACCGCCACGAGGGTTCCGTCGGCGAGACGGCCACCGAACTCGTGGCCCATGGTGATCGGGCTCGGACCCATCGCGAGCATGTGCACGTCGCTCCCGCAGATCCCGGCCACCTCGACCGAAACGACCACGCCGTCGCCTCGGGGCAGGTCGACGTCCACCACGCGAACTCCATCGCTGGCTCGGCGGACGGCCCTCATCACTTCATCCTTGCCGTCGATGGGCGTCGCGCCGGACACTCGAGGACGAATGTCCTGCTCATGGGGTCAATTTCTGTGACATCCACCACATTTGACATTTCGTCTTCATACCTTGCCCACGCGGCCACGGACCGCACCTACCGAAAGGGAAACACATGTACACAGTTGCACTGTTCATCGTGATGGCCATCCTCCTCGAGGCGGTCATGAAAGTGCTCCACTCGATCCTCGGGACCATCGGCCTCGGAGACACGGTGGGCAAGCTCCCGGTGATCGGCGCCAACCTCACGCTCGGCATCTCGATCCTCATGATCTGGCTGATGGGTGATTGGGGCCACGTACTCGCTGGTTGGGGCTGGAGCCACGACGACGAGTGGATCAATGTCGTTGCCAATGGCGCCATCGTGGCGGGAATGATCCCGCTCAAGGATGCCGTGTTCAACGCGATCAACAAGGGACTGCGCGCCTAGTCGCCAAGAACCCCCCGAAAGGGCCGGTGTCGCATTCGTGCGGCACCGGCCCTTTTCATTTGTCGGGTCGTCGTTCGCGCGCGGCCGGCATCCAGTCCGGCCCCGCGGTGTCGTCGATCCGCCGCAGGAGGCGCTCCCCCACTGGTTCGACGAGATCGATGAAAGCTCGCGTCGTCGCCTCGCCCACCGCCTTCCACATCGCGCAACAGATCTCATCGGTCCGCCGTTCGATGTCGTCGCGCAAGGAGAGCCCGGCCGCATTCAAGGCTCCATTGCTCGCCAGACCCCGCGCTTCCAGTTCGGCGAAGGCCCCGGCCAGCGCAGCATCGTCGGCTCCCCGACTGCGCGGGATCCAGCCGCCGTAATTGAGGTGCGCGTCGTGGAGGATGCCGGCCTGCACCCGACTGATGTCGTGGGTGGCCAAGACGGCGAAGTGCGTGTCGCCTCGCCATTCGCGCAGGCAGTTAACGGCCAGCCAGGCCGATACGAGTTGGTCGTCCGGTCGCGGCGCGTCCCGATGAACGGCGAAGAGGACTCGGCCCGAGTCCGGCAGCGATTCGGCCGCCGACCACAACTGCGGGCCCATGGCGACCAGCGCATCGACGATTTCGGGCACGAAGTCGCGCAGTCCCTCTCCCACCGCGCGATTGCGGGCTTCATGAATCGAGTGCCAGTCGGTGTGTTGGAGCGCGTGTTCGACGGTGAGCTTCACGAAAGCCGGGTGGATCGAATAGAACGCGGCCGACACCGCACCCGGGCCGGCCGGCAGAAGTGGCGCGGCGCGACTCGCGGTGTAGTACCCGAGACCGTTGGGAACCCCGAGTGCGGTGAAGTACTCGATGGCCCGCGGGTCCCAGTAGATCCAGCCGATCAGCCGATGCGAGACGAACGACGCTCGCCGGGTGAGTTCCATCCAGTCGGTTGTCACCGGACCTCCTTGGTCGTGCCTCGGGCACTATGGCACACTCGTTCGATGAGCCGATCGTTGTCTCGTATCTTTCTCGTGGTTGCATCGCTCGTGACCCTCGCTGCATGTGGTGGTGGCGACGACGAGACGACACCGACCCCGATCGACGAGGACTCGGCCGCGCCAGCCGCGACCGAATCATCGGTCGCCGAGTCGACCACTACTGCGGTCGTCGCCGAATCGATGCGCGGCAAGCGTTACTGCGAGTTCCTGCTTCTCGCCCCCACCGACGGGGGCATCGTGGCCACCGTGTACAACACGTTCCCGCTCAACGACTGCCCGGCTGATCAATGGGCCAGCATCGACCCGCCGGCGGTGGCCCAAGCCGAAGGTGTCGTCTTGGCCTTGGCCAACGGACCTCGGTACTGGTTGATGGACGAGGTCGGCCGAGACACCGCCGACGTCATCACCAAGACCCTGAGCGGCATCGAGATGAACCGCTATGCGACGGTCACGATCACCGATCCGAAGTCGGTGGGCAATCCCTTCACCCCACAGACCGTGGACCGCAAGGCCACCTTCATGTTCCGGGCCGGCTCGACGATCTTCTCACTGACCGCCCCCGATGGCCGACGTTTCGTGATGCAGAGCTGGAGCCAACAGCGAGATCCGAACCTCGTCGAGTCGGATCTCGCCGGCCTCGGGTCGCGACTCGCGCTCCCGGCCGGTTGGACGTACGCGAGCGAGACTCTGACCGAGGATCTCGTGGTGGGTGCCGATCGTGCCCCGGCGCAAGTGCTCCAGGACGATCTGGCGAACTCGTACTCACTCGTCGGCTGACGAGGACTCGTTCAGTCGACGAGAAGCGAGCACACGTGGCCGACCCGTGGGTCGACCACACCAGCAGCGAGTGATTCGTAGAGCGACCGAACGGGCTCGGCTCCGTGTGATTCTTCGAACCGGAGCCAATCGTTGCTCCACGTGGCGAAGCGGCGCCAAGCGCTTCCGACGCGCTGATCGAGACCGTCGCGACCCCATTCCTTGGTGCGCAACGCGATCTGGGCCGGAGCGAAGAAGAACTCGGGTTTGGGTCCGGGCAGGGGCCCCGATGCCGCGGCATCGGTGTTCCAGTGGGTTCCGCCCACCACGAGGCTGTGGGCCAGCGAGTCGCCGTAGTGCGAGTGCACCGCGTGGTTGACCGCTCGATCACCGGCGATGTCGACGTACACGGCATCACCGGGCGGGCAAGCCGAGATCTCGTCGTAGTTGAGCACGGCGGAATAGCAGCCGAGACCACGTACGAATTCGGCGCTACGGGCCGACGTGAGTCCGACCACTCGAATGCCGGCCCGCGCCGCGAGCAACTGCGCGGCACCGATGGCGGTCTTGCTCGATGCGCTCGAAATCACGGCGATGGAGGCGCCGAACATCTCCGGACGATCGGTTCCTTCACTCGCGAGATAATCGTCGATCATGAACGACGTCATGAAGAGTGGCCACAGAACCATCTGATGCGGCTCGAAGGCCGGGTCGTCGTTCGCATCAGCCGTGGGGAACACGTAGCGGTTGTAGGCCGCGGCCATGGGTCGGCGGTGTTCGGCGACGTCGGTGAACCCGGACGCGTCGCGACGACCGGGCTGCACCACGAGTTCATCGGACATCGGCAGGTAGCCATAGGCGCGTTCACCCACCGCGAGATCGGCGCTGCGCGACTCGATCACGGTCGCGTAGCCCCACACCGGAACCCGACCCCACGGCCGACCGTCGTCGTGGGAATCGCCGGTCGGGACTGGGAAGAAGTCCCAATAACGCAGCCCGTCTCCGAAGGCGGCGTAGGTGATGTTGTTCGAGGTGAGGGCGAATCGATCGACTCGAAGTCGCGCCTGGCCTTCCTCCAACGGGGCATTCGTACGCGTCGCGATGCGACTGGTGGTGATTACGTCCCGGACTACTTCGATGGTCGTCGACATACCGAACAGGATGTCACGCCGAGAGCCACCACCGGGGCCGATGCGGCCTTCCGGCATTCACTAGTGGAGCTGAGGGGAATTGAACCCCTGACCTCGTCCATGCCATGGAAGCGCTCTGCCAACTGAGCTACAGCCCCTGATGGGACGGGTGAACGATACCAACCACCCGCCGACGACCCAAACCCTCACACGTTCCCGGGTCGGAAGTGTTCCGTCGTCCGGCCACACGGACACATGAGCACCAGCGCCCAATTCGGCGGTTCGGGCGGAGGAGGCAACGGGTCGTACACACCTTTGTCGCGCCATTCCTCGGCCCGCGCCTCCACCACGTCGAAATCCGACCAGATCGACGCCGAATGCGCATCAACCGTCGACTCACTCGAATCGACCACTTCCACGCCATCGGCTTTGCGGGTGATCCGCCAGCCGGTGTCGGTCACGTCGGCGACGAACCGGCCGCATGCTTCGCAGGTCAGGTGCGCCATTCGCAGCGCGGCGCGTCCTTGTAGAGACGCTCGATCTCGTAGAAGTCGCGGGTCTCCTGCAGGAAGACGTGAACCACCACGTCGCCGTAATCGATCAGCACCCACTGCTGTTCGCGGTGCCCTTCGACCCGGCCCGGAGCGCGACCGCACTCCTCTTTCACGCGTGTCTCGATCTCGTCGGCGATGGCGCGAACCAACCGCCGGTTCGGAGCGCTCGTCACCACGAAGTACTCGGTGATGGCCAGAATCTCGCCCACTTGCACGACGATGGTGTCGAGACCCTGCTTGTCATCGGCCGTGCGTGCCGCAGTGACGGCCACCTGAAGACTGTCCGACTTCACGACCATCAGGGTGCCGACGATTCCGGAATCGAATCATCGGTCGATGATTCCTGGGCGGCGGCGAGCACTTCGTCCATCGACATCGATGCAGTCTCGTCCAAGAAGCCCGTGAACGACCGACCGAGGATGATCTGGAGATCGATTCCCGCCACCCGATCGGTGGCTTTCTCCCAGTCGATTTCGTCGAGGAGGATGGTCAGCGGCTCGGCGATACCCCGATCCATCTCGTCGGAGTAGCGGATCGTCGTCACCTCGGGCGGCACGCTGTTCATGTTGCGAACCAACATCACATTGGCCCCCATGTAGAGGAGTCGATACACCGCCTGGCGAACCGTCTCCGATTCGGGGAACGGACTGTCCACCTGCACGGTGATCGTGGGGAAGACCGCCACCATCGAACTCGGGGCCACGGTTGCGAGTACCATCACGATCTCGCCGAGGTCGTATCCGTACACGTCGAGATCGTCCGGGTTGGCTTCAGCGTCATCGACCCTTTGATAGGCGATCTGCCACGTGCGGACCGGCCCGGCGAACAGTGCCGACATGAAACTCGCCATGTCGGCGGGTACCTGTGCCCCCACATCGGTGATCACGGGCGCTGGCTGCGTGCCGATCTTGCCCGAACCCACTGCATTCACCACTCCGTCCCACAGCGCCTTGACGAAGGGCAGCCGCTCGGATTCGGGCTGATCGCCATCTCGAGCCGCCAGCACCGCGGCCGCCTGCAACGGGGTGAACGAATTCGGGCCCTGATCGGCCACCTTGCGAATCCGATCGTCCTCGGAGTCGAGAACGTCGGCCGAGAATAGGGCCTCGATCGTGCCCACCCGAGCGAGCAGGTCACCGGTGCCGTCCACACCTTCCACCGCAACGAGATCGATCTGGGTGTTGGTCAGACTCTCGACCGCCGCCTTCAGTGCTTCGGGCCCATCGGATCCATAGACGTCGGCGAGTCGCTTGGGCTCACCAGCCGGTTGACCGTTCATGGCCAACCCGACCGGTAAAGACATGATCGTGCCCCCGGCACCGTTGGGCGCGATGGCCAGAATGCTGAGCGACGCCAGATAGTTCTGCTCGTCGGTGGTCGCCAGAATTGCGGTCGGGGTGGTGGGGATCGCCACCGTGGGCAACGCCACCACCGCTTCGGCCGCCTTCGAGTCGCGCACAGCTCGCCAAGCAACCACAGCCGAGACCGGAAGACAGGCCATCACGGCGATTCCGCTCGCCAGCGCGATCAGAGTCCGCCGGCGACGACGGCGCACGAGCACGGTCATGAGCGATCACAGCCGATCGCGTAGAGACGACGTTCGCGAATCACCGCGAGAACTTCGTCGGTGATGAGGTAGTCGAGCGGTCGACCGTCACCGAAACGTGCCCGCAGATCGGTGCTCGAGACCTCGAGTCGCGGAACCTCCACGCGCATCCAGTCGATCATCGACGACAACTGCACCGGGGCGCCCGGTCGATCCACCACCACGACGCGACTCAGACGGAGCACATCTTCGAAGCGTTCCCACGTTGTCAGACCTGAAGCCGCGTCGTCACCGACAATGGTGAAGAGTTCGGCTTCGGGTTGCGCATCCCGCAACGCCCGCAACGTGTCCGCCGTATAACTCTCACCCCCGTGATCGATCTCCCACCGACCCGCCTCCAGACCCTCCACGCCGCGCACGGCGGCCTCGACCATGGCCAGCCGGTCGGCGGCCGGGGTGATCCGACGCTGGCCCTCTTTCTGCCAGGGGATGTTGGCCACCATCAGAATCACCCGATCGAGGCCCAGGGCATGGCGGACGTTCACGGCCGTCACCAGGTGCCCCACGTGAACCGGGTCGAAGGTGCCCCCGAACAGGCCGATCCGGGGCGCATGGTCGGACGACGGGGCGGGCACGGTCGGCGAGTCTACGGTTCGCCCCTGTTTCCGCAGGTCAGGGGGGTCGGAACCGTGTCCGGGAAAAATCTCGGAAATCTCCTCAAGTCCGGCCGGCTTCTGGCCGAAAATCCGGGCGAAGTTACCGCCCACATCCGACTAGCCACAACCCAAAGAAACTGATAACTTTCGGGTCCCTCTTCGGGACCCCCCAGTTCCGACCCGAGTTTCTTGACCCCCACATAACGACCCCCTTGTCCTCTATTGCCCAGCAGCGGGTGGAGTTCGAGCCGATGTGCCGGACTTCACGAGAGGTCGGGGAACGAAGAGAACAGACGAACAGCTGAGAACAACATCATGAACGACTCCATCGGTATCTACCTGAACGACATCGGCAAGGTTCCCTTGCTCACCGCCGAAGACGAGCGCGTCCTGTCGCGGGCCATCGAGAAGGGCCGCGAAGCCGCCGCCCGCAAGGCCTCGGGCGAAAAGGGTGCGGCGATCAACCGCGATATCCGCGAAGCCGCCAAGGCCAAGGATCGCTTCATCCGCGCCAACCTCCGTCTCGTGGTCTCCATCGCCCGCCGCTACCCGCTCCCCCAGGGCATGGATCTCCTCGATCTCATCCAGGAGGGCAACCTCGGTCTCGAGCACGCAGTCGACAAGTTCGACTGGCGCCGTGGTTTCAAGTTCTCCACCTATGCGACCTTCTGGATCCGCCAGGCCATCGGCCGCGCCCTCGACCAGAAGGCAAGCCTCATTCGAATCCCCGGCGATCGATCGGCCAGCCTGCGCGCCGCGCTGCGTCAGGCCAGCGGCGACGGCGAGACCCTCGACATCGCCAATGCTGAACTCCACCGTCTCACCACACCGGTGTCGCTCGACAAGACGATCGGTGACGACGGCGACGCAACCCTCGGCGATCTCATGGCCAACGGCGACCCGACGCCCGAGGACCACATCATCGCTCAGGGAGAAACCGAGCAGCTCTCCAAGCTTCTCGACACCCTCGATGCCCGCGCCCGTTACGCGGTCGAAGCCCGCTTCGGTCTGATCGACGGTGAGCGCAAGAGCTTCCGTGAAGTCGGCGAGAAGTTGGGCGTCACGGCCGAGGCGGCCCGCCGACTCGTGAGCCGCGCCGTGGCCGGCTTGAAGGAAGAAGCCGACGGCATCTTCGCCGCCTGATTCATCGGGCTTCGTCCCCATTCGTTCCCTTTCCAAAACGACCCGGCGCCTTCTGGTGCCGGGTCGTTAGGCTTTTTTCATGCCCTCGACGTGGACCCCGACCTCATGGCGCGCTTTTCCCGTCGTGCAGCAGCCCGACTGGCCCGATGAGGGCGACCTCGAGCGGGCGCTGAAGCAGATCGCTTCCTATCCCCCGCTGGTGTTCGCCGGCGAGGCTCGCTCATTGCAGAACGCGCTGGCCCAAGTGTCGGCGGGTAACGCATTCCTCCTGCAGGCCGGCGACTGTGCCGAGAGTTTCGACGACTTCTCGGCCAACAACATCCGCGAGAAACTGCGGGTGATCCTGCAGATGGCGGTGGTGCTCACCTACAGCCTCGGTGTGCCCACGGTGAAGGTGGGGCGCATCGCCGGCCAGTTCGCCAAGCCCCGCAGCAGTGCCACCGAAAAGATCGGTGACCTCGAGATTCCGAGCTTCCGCGGTCACATCGTCAACGACCCCACCCCCACACCGGCGGCGCGCATTCCCGACCCCGACCGACTCGTACAGGCGTACCACCAGTCGGCCAGCACCCTGAATCTCGTGCGTGCCTTCACCAAGGGAGGCTTCGCCGACCTGTCGCGGGTGCACGCCTGGACGCAGGAGTTCGTGGGCTCGAGTCCGGAGGGTCAGCGATACGAACAACTCGCCACCGAGATCGATCGTGCGCTTCGCTTCATGCGCGCCTGTGGAGTCGACACCGAGAACACCTCGTCGCTCCACGAAGTCGATGTCTACACGAGCCACGAGGCACTCCTTCTCGGCTACGAAGAAGCCCTCACCCGTCAGGATTCACTCACCGGCGGCTGGTACGACTGCTCGGCGCACATGCTCTGGATCGGTGAGCGCACCCGCCAACTCGACGGCGCGCACATCGAGTTCCTTCGCGGCGTGGGCAACCCGGTCGGTTGCAAGATCGGGGCGGCCACCGACGTCGACTACGTCCTCGAACTCTGCCAAGCGTTGAACCCGGCGAGAGTTCCCGGTCGTCTCACCCTCATCAGCCGAATGGGTGCCGACAAGGTGGAGGATGCACTGCGGCCCTTGTTGCGCGCCGTCACCGACGCCGGTCATCCGGTCGTGTGGGCCTGCGATCCGATGCACGCCAACACCTTCACCTCGACCAGCGGCCACAAGACCCGGCACTTCGACGACATCCTTCGCGAGATCTCCGGCTTCGTGAACGCCCACCGCGCCGAAGGAACCTGGCCGGGTGGCATCCACGTCGAACTCACCGGCGACAACGTGACCGAATGTCTCGGTGGAGCCGACGACCTCCAAGTGGCCGACCTCGTCGACCGCTACCACACCGTGTGCGATCCGCGCCTCAATGCGCGCCAAGGCCTCGATCTCGCCTTCGCAGTGGCCGAACTGATCCGCTCGTCCGGCTTTGCCTGATCGCACAGCCGCCGATGTCCTCGCGCTGATCGACACCTGGCCCGTCGAACGGGCTTCAGCAGCGATATTGCGCAACGGGGAGGCCGTCGCATCTCGTGGCGATCGCACCGCGTCGTTTCGGCTCGCCTCGATCTCCAAGATGATGACCGCCTGGGCGGTGCTCATCGCCGTGGAGGAAGGAATCACCTCACTCGATGAGCCGGTCGCGCCGGCGACGGTCCGTCATCTCCTTGCTCACGCATCGGGATTCGGGTTCGACGGCGACAAACCACTCATGGCGCCCGGTCGAAAGCGCATCTATTCGAACACCGGCATCGAAACCGTGGCCCGCCATGTGGCCGACCGGTCCGGAATGCCGTTCGCCGATTACCTGCGTGAAGCCGTGTTCGTCCCCCTCGGTATGTCCGGGTCCGAACTTCGAGGCTCTCCGGCCTACAACGTGTTCTCGACCCTCGACGACACTGCGGCCTTCGTGGCCGAACTCATGCGCCCGCGACTCGTGAGCCCCGAGACCGCGCGCGAGGCCACGACGGTGCAATTCGCCGAACTCGGCGGCGTGATCCCCGGTCTCGGCGCCTACTTGCCCAATCCGTGGGGGCTCGGCATCGAGATTCGTGGCGACAAGTCGCCCCACTGGACCGGCACCCGTAATTCGCCAGCAACCTTCGGACACTTCGGAGGTAGCGGAACGATGGCCTGGGTCGACCCGGAACTCGACCTCGCGGTGGTGGCCCTCACCAATCGCGACTTCGACGAGTGGTCGGCCGAGGCGTTGCGTCTCTGGCCCGAGTTCAGCGATGCGGCCATCGATTGGGCGCGTGGCTGACGTGAGCTCGACCCGCACCACCGAACGAGTTCTTCTCTCGTCCGCCTTCATCCTGGCCGCCAGCAACAGCCTCGTGTTCGCGCTCATGGGCAACCTGCAGGATCGATACGGTTTCACCGACGCCGGCCTCGGCTTCATCGCCGCGGCCGCTTTCTTGTCGTCGTTCGTGATGATGGTGCTCGTCGCGCCGCTGGCCGATCGCGGCCACGCCAAGACACTGTTGATCGTCGGCACGCTGCTCGCCATCACCGCCAATCTGATCTTCGCCACCGGATCGTCGTTGTGGGTGTTCGTGCTGGCCCGGGCGATCGGTGGCATGTCCACCGGATGCTTCATGCCCCCGGCGTACGCGCTGATGGCGTCGTTGTCGACGAGCGGAACCTCCGAACGCATGGGTGCGATGCGCGGCATCGAACTCGGCGGATTCGTGACCGGGCCCGTGATCGGCGGCTTCCTCGTGGGTCCGCTCGGCCTTCGTTGGCCGTTCGTACTCTTCGCCAGTACCGCAACGCTCGCGACCTTGATCGTCAGCAGCCAGAAACTGCCCAAACTCGTGCGCACCGGCGAGTCGAATCGTCTCGCCTTCGGACTCCTGCGTCAGCGCTCTGTTCTCGTGCCGATTCTCTTCCTCGTGGCCATCGCTCTGCCGGTCGGTATCTACGACAGCCTGTGGGATCGCTATCTCACCGATATCGGTGCGAGTGACATGGTCGTCGGCCTGAGTCTGGCCGCCTACGCCGCGCCGTTCGTACTGTTGTCGCGCTTCGGAGGACGTTTGGCCGATCGCACCAACCGAGTGCGCGTGGCCTTCGTGTCGTTGCTGTTCATCGCGCCCCTCACCGCCACTTACGGACTCTTCTCCGTGCCGTGGGCCCCGATCATGTTCGGCGTGGTGGAGGCGAGTTTCCAAGCCGCCGCCCAACCGGCGGCGAGCGGCATGCTCGCCAACGGCGCCCCGCCCGGACGCGCGAGCGCGGCCCAGGGCTTGGCGGGTGCGTGCAATCAACTCATCGCGGCCTCGGTGGCGATGCTCGCCACATGGGGATACGGACATCTGTCGGCCCGCACCATTTTCGGTGTGGCCGGACTCGGGCTGTTGCTGATTGGTATGACCGCGCGTTACTTGGCGCGCAAACTTCCGGCGCCGATGATCAGCTGAGACGCTCGACGATCATGGCCAGACCCTGGCCACCGCCCACGCACATCGTCTCGAGGCCGTATCGCTTGTCGGTCTCCTGGAGTCCGTGAATGAGCGTCGTCATGATGCGCGCACCGGTCATGCCGAAGGGGTGACCGAGGGCGATCGCGCCACCGTGCACGTTCAACTTGTCCCAGGAGATCCCGAGGTGCTTGGCCGACGGGATCACCTGGGCCGCGAAGGCCTCGTTGATCTCCACCAGATCGATCTGATCGATCGAGAGGCCGGCTCGCTTCAGCGCCTGACGGCTCGCTTCGATCGGACCGAGACCCATGATTTCGGGATTCAGCGCCGACACACCCGACGACACCACTCGCGCGAGCGGCTTGAGTCCGAGGGCCTTGGCCTTGGTGTCACTCATGACCATGACCGCCGCCGCGCCGTCGTTCAACGGACACGCGTTTCCGGCCGTGATCTGACCATCGGGACGGAAGGCCGGCTTGAGCGAACCCAGACCCTCGAGTGTGGTGCCTTCACGCGGGCAGTCGTCCTTGTCGACCACGGTGCCGTCGGGCAACGTGAGCGGCGTGATCTCATCGGCGAAGAAACCGTTGGCCACGTTCGCGCTCGCGCGATCCTGACTCAACTTGGCGAACTGATCCATCTCTTCGCGGGTCACTCCTTCGACCTCGCGTACGTTCTCGGCGGTCTGACCCATCGCGATGTACGCGTCGGGAAGTCCGGCCGGCGGAGTCCACGTGGGCTGACCACCACCCGAGCGCAACTTGCTGCGCTCACCGGGTGTTCCAAAGATCGCGTTCGGAGCGGTGTCGCTCGCGCCCGAGCCGTAGCGGCTCACGGCCTCCACACCGGCGGCGATGAAGCAGTCACCCTCTCCCGCCTTGATCGCATGGGCCGCCATCCGAATGGTCTGCAACGACGACGAGCAGTAGCGATTCACCGTCACACCGGGCGCCTCCGGAAGTCCGGCGAGCAGGGCGACGATGCGACCGAGGTTGAATCCGGCCTCGCCGGCCGGCTGTCCCACACCCATGATGAGGTCTTCGACATCGGATCCCTTGACCTGCGGGACCTTGGCCATCAGGGCCTTCACGATCTGGGCCGCCATGTCGTCGGTTCGCAACGTGGTCAGCGAACCCTTGTGGGCGCGGCCGATCGGGCTGCGGGCGGTGGCGACGATCACTGCTTCGGGCATGACTACTCCTTGTCGATGGGACGACGAGAGCGTAGTCGTCGCCCCGTTCAGCCCGAGAAGTGACCGGCCGAAGTCCTTACAGGTGGTGGGTTTCGTTGAACGAGGTGAGCGATGCCGATTCTCCGGCCACCGCCAAGCGCGACACCGCGGCCGTATCGAGGCGCATCCGCCACGAAAGAGCGAGATCGGCGCCCAGCGCCCACACGATGGCGGCCTTGATGGGCGAAACGTGGCTCACCACCACGATTCGGCGATCGGTGGCGAAAGCGACCCAGTGTGCGCAGGCGTCCACCACCCGCGACGACACCTCCTGCAAGGACTCACCCCCGGTCGGAGCGAAGGAATCGTCGTTGCGCCACTGCGCCCACGTGGTCGCCGGCACGTCGCTCTGGAGTCGGCCGTCGAATTCGCCGTAGGCGAGTTCGATCCAGCGTTCGTCCACGATCACCTCGCGACCGGCGGCGATCGCCTCGGCCGTGTGACGCGCGCGCTGCAACGGGCTGCTCACCACGATGTCGTCGGGACCGAGTTCGGCCGACAGATACGCACCGAGTGACGCCGCCTGTCGACGACCGACGTCATCGAGCGGTTCGTCGAGGCGACCCTGCATCCGACCTTGCGCGTTGAGCGCCGTTCGGCCGTGCCGCACCAGGATGATCTGACCCGTCATCGAGTGAGCGTCCCGTTTCGAACGAAGTCCCGACGTCGATCGGGCCGACCGAGTCCGAAGATCCGCCAGGCATGCACGCACAGGCCGACACCGATCACTTCCAGGGCGATGTTCAGCATTCCCCGTTCGGCCACCGGCAGACGGGCGGAATCGAACGACAGCCCGGTGAAAGGCCACCAGAACACTCCGGTGTTCGCGAAGGCGCCGTCGAACACGAGATGCAAGAAAAGTCCGATCGGGACGGCGAGCAGA
Organism: Actinomycetota bacterium; assembly: GCA_005787035.1. Classification (GTDB taxonomy): domain Bacteria; phylum Actinomycetota; class Acidimicrobiia; order Acidimicrobiales; family Ilumatobacteraceae; genus Casp-actino8. The sequence continues at coordinate 23,771 of SYCI01000017.1, forward strand.
CGTCGGCGCACGACCCGCCGACCGATCGTGGTCAGCATCACCACGACGAGAACCGCGACGCTCCCGATCAGTGAGTGCAAGCCCCGCGCACCTCCCCAAATCGCGTCGATCACGTCGGGCACGAGCGCACCGACGATCAGGAACCTGTTGTCGAAGCGCGCGTCGTGGAACACGTACCAGACGGCCAGAACGGCGGTACCGATGAACCAGAAGAACACGGAGTCACCGTACGAGAAGGCGCGTGCAATTGGGGCATTCGACCGCGACCTCGGCGGATTGGCGCTTGATCGAGTCGAGTTCGGCGATCGAGATCTCCATCCGACACCCCGTGCACGCGCCGTGCTCGATGCGGCAAACCGCTATGCCACCGAGCGCCTTGCGAAGCCGTTCGTAAACCGCGAGATCGGTGGGATCCAAGGCGGCCGCGGCATCGCGCCGACGGTTCTCCAGACTGCCGAGTTCGGAGTCGGCTCGCTCCTCGGCCATCCGTCGACGCTCGGCCAGGCTTGCCTCACTGGCTCGGGTTCGTTCGGCCCGCGACTCGAGCCCGACGATTTCATCATCGGCCGCCGATGATCCTTCGAGCAGCTCGATACCCCGATCGTCGAGTTCGTTGCGGTTCGCCGCGAGCACCTGCATCTCGTGTTGGAGGGCTTCGGCTTCACGTGGCGAGATGATCGTCTTCAACTGCTTCTCGAGCCGGGAGCGATGAGCATCGATCTCGGCCGATTCGCGTTCGAGCCGATCGAGTTCGTTCTGCGCCGATTGCTGGGCACGTCGGACTCGCTGGATGTGGACATCGAGGGCTTCCCGTTCGGCCACGACTGCGTCGTGCTCGACGATCTCGGGGAGACGAGTTCGCGCGTGGGTCGCCTGTTCGATCGCGGTGTCGATCGACTGCAGATCGTTCATGGCCCCGAGATCCATGAGCCGACTGTACAGAGGGCCGGTCAGCGGGGGTTCGGTGGGGCCGTTGGTGCCGTGGCGCACCTTTCGATTTCGAAAGCCGATGGATCGATGGTCGGCACCGGCCAGGTCGCGTCGACCACACCACGCGGAACGGTCGTCAGCGGCGACGATTCCGGGATCGCGATGGTGGTCGTGGTCCGCGGCGCTCGAGTGGTGGTCGTCGAGGCCAGCGGATCCTCCGGCTCGATCGGAGTTTCGGGCTCGGGTGGAAGCGTGGTGGTAGCCACCGGACAGTCGACGCCCGGCAACACGAGTCGTGCCCCCGCACGCGGATTCGGAGACGGCACTGGGAAGGTGCTCGGCGGCAAACCGCGCAAGGCGACGTCCATGGTCGCCTTCCAAATCGCAGCCGGGAAGGTGCCACCCTGCACTCGCGGCACACCGACCGCCGAGAACTCGGGAATGTCGTTCATCGGCAGGTATCGATCGGGGTGCCCTACCCACACCGCGGTCGTGAGTTCGGGTGTGAAGCCGACGAACCAAGCATTCGTGTTGTTGTCCTGCGTGCCGGTCTTACCGGCCGCTACGCGGCCGTCGAGAGCGCTACGACGAGCCGTGCCGCTCACCAGAACTCCCTCCAGAATCGACGTCGTGCGCGCGGCGGCGTCGGGAGTGAGCACCTGGGTGTTCACATCCTGGTGTTCGTAGATCACACCACTCGGCCCTTCGATTCGTTGCACGAAGTAGGGCTCGCTGTGCACGCCGCCATTGGCGAGCGTCTGCGCACCCGCCGCCATGTCGAGCGGGCTCATCTCGTTCGCTCCCGTCGCAAAGCTCGCATAGGGACGGATGGGTTCGCGTTCGGCCGAAGACTGACCGAGATACAGATAAGAACTGCTCGCCATGCGATAGGTGGTGTCGACCACTCGGTCGAGTCCGGTCATGAGCGCGAGTCGACTGAACGCGCAGTTGATCGAGTACCACGTCATCTCCTCCACCGGACCGAGAGCGCGCGACACTCCTTCACCGATCACGAACGGGTTGTCGGGATCGTCAGGGTTGGGCAGAACGCACGGCAGAGTGCCGTCGAGCAGATCGTCGTTCTGCACCCCGGCCTGCACGGCGGCCGCCAGGACGAAGATCTTGATACTCGATCCGGTCTGGCGTGTCGACAAGGCGAGATTGAGTTCGTTACGCCCGGCGGCGAACGGCTTGCCGCCCACCATGGCCCTCACCGCACCGTTCATCGAGTCGAGGGTGACCACCGCCGCTTCCACTCCGGCCGAGTTGGCCGGCAACTGTGCGGCTTTCGCCGCCTCGGCCGCGGCCTGCACGACCGGATCGAGGGTGGTGTAGATCTTGAGGCCGCCACGGAAGAGGCGGTAATAGCGCTCCTCGTAGGTGTCGCCCAGGATGTTGCTGCGATTGAGCAGGAACGATTTGACCTCTTCACTGAAATGCGTGCGGGTGATGGCTTTGGTCTGGACGGTCTTCACCACTTCGGGGATCTGCCAACTGCCCTCACACCGTGCGTCGAGGGCGGCCTTGGCCGCGTCGGTGTCGGCTTCGCGCGGTTCGAGACACTCGATGACTCCCTGTGCTTGGTCGGCGGGCATCAGACCCTCGTCGACCATGGCGTTCAGAACTTCGACGAACCGACGACGACTCGGCTCGGGTCGTCGAATGGGGTCGTAACTCGTCGGGGCCTGGATGAGACCGGCGAGGAATGCTCCGTCGACGAGAGTGAGTTCACTCACCGATTTACCGAAGTAGACCTCGGCCGCCGCCTGGATTCCGTACGCGTTGTTACCCAGATAGATCGTGTTGAGATAACGCTCCAGGATCTGTGCTTTCGTGCGAACCTTCTCGAGGCGCAACGCGTAGAGGATCTGCAGCAACTTGTAGCGACCATCGCGCTCGAGGCCGGCCAGATAATCGACCTTGGCGACCTGCTGACTGATCGTGGACGCGCCCTGCCGCGCACCGCCTTCGAAGTTCGACAACGACGCCCGGAAGAGGCTGCGCACGTTCACACCGTGGTGTCGGTAGAACTCGCGATCCTCCACGGCGAGCACGGCGGCGATCACTGCGCTCGGAACTTCGGTGATCGAGACGGGCTGACTGTTCTCGAGTTCGTAGGCGGCGATCTCGTTGCCGGCGCGGTCGTACACGTAGGTCCGGTCGGCGATGGTCTCGGTTTCGGGTAGGACCACCGGCACTTCTTCGTGCGCGTTGGCGATCCGCCAGAGTCGGGGTCCGACGGCCACGACGACCGCGGTCACCAGCAGGGCCCCGGCCGTCACCACGACGACGAGTCGCAACCACCAAGACAGAAGACGCACAGCACTTCAACCGTACCTGCCACCTCTCATCGCTTCGGGTCACCCACTACCGTGACGGCATGACCTCCTCAGATCGCTCCGCAACCCGACCCTTCCGCTTCGGTGTGCAAACACGCGGCATCAGCACTGCCCGCGAATGGACCGAGACGGCGCGACGGGCCGAGGACCGCGGCTACAGCTGCCTCACGATGCCCGATCACCTCGACGATCAACTCGCTCCGGTGCCGGCGCTCATGGCCGCCGCCGCGGTGACTTCAACGTTGCGGGTCGGCGCATTGGTGTGGGACAACGATTACAAGCATCCGCTCGTCCTCGCCAAGGAACTCGCGACCATGGACGTGTTGTCGGAGGGCCGTCTCGAGATCGGCCTCGGTGCCGGCTGGATGATCGCCGACTACGAGCAATCAGGTATCCCGTACGACTCGGCCAAGGTGCGCATCGACCGCTTCGTCGAAGGTCTGCACATCATCAAGGGCCTCATGGCCGACGAGCCCTACTCGTTCACCGGCGAGCACTACACCATCACCGGACACAACGGCACCCCCAAGCCGATCCAGAAACCTTGTCCGCCCGTACTCATCGGAGGTGGTGGCAAGCGCGTTCTGTCGATCGCCGCCCGCGAGGCCGACATCGTGGGCATCAACGCGACCATGAGTGCCGGAGTGGTCGGCCCCGACGCATTCCTAACCATGACCGCGGCCGCCGTCGACGACAAGGTCGACATCGTGCGGGCCGTGGCCGGCGATCGCTGGGCCGACATCGAGTTGAACGTTCGCGCCTTCCTCGTGAACATCACCGATGACCCCGACGCCGCGGCTGCGGGTATCGCGTCGATGATCGGCGTCGAACAATCGATGGTCGAAGAAACCCCGTTCGCGCTCGTTGGCCCGCCGAGCAAGATCGCCGAGGACCTCCTCGCTCGGCGCGAACGCTGGGGCTTCTCGTACATCATCGTGGGCAGTGAGGACATCGACTCCTTCGCCCCTGTCGTCGAGGCTCTCGCCGGTCACTGATGGCCCCGCGGACCGTCGCACTCTGCGGCGCCGGAATGATCTCGGGCGCTCATCTGCTCGCCGCCAATCGAATCGGTCGATCGGTCGTGGCCGTTGCCTCACGAACCGACGCCACCGCCCGTGAGCGCGCCGCCCTCGTGGGCGCTCGGGTCGTCGAGTATGCGGATCTGCCCGCCGGGGCCGACATCGTCGTGGTGAGCACTCCCCCGGCTCGTCATCTGAACGATGCTCGTCACGCCCTCGAACGAGGCGCGGCCGTGTTGCTCGAGAAGCCGATGACGTGCACGCTCGAAGAGTCCGATCAACTGTGCGCACTCCGGCCCGGACCCCGTCTGGTGTACGCCGAGAATCTCGCCTTCGCACCGATCGTTCGCGAGTTCGTCCGGCGAACGGTGACCGTGGGCCCGATCGGACATTTCGAACTCCGCACGATCCAATCGGCTCCCACATGGGGCGGCTTCCTCTCCCCCGACTGGGGTGGCGGCGTGTTGTTCGATCTCGGGGTACATCCGCTCGGCATCGCGGTGCTCGTGGCCCGCGCCACCGGCAACGGCGACGTCGAGCGAGTTTCGGCCCGATTGTCGGGCGATGACACCGACACCCACGCCGAGGTCGACGTGGAGTTCGCATCGGGATTGCGCGCGCGAGTTGTCTCGAGTTGGGAAGGTCCCGAAGCAGGAATCTGGGATGCCCAAGTCTCGTCATCGAGTTCGGTGGTGAGGCTCGAGTTGCGCCCGCATCTGACCCTCGAGGTCGATGGAGACGACGTCGGCTTTCGTGGTTCGGATTGGAAGGTTCCGCTCATCGACGATTTCGGTTACGCCGAACAATTGCGGACCCTCGATGCCGGCCTCGATTCTGGGCACGCCAGCAACATGGACGTCGAGTTCGGCCGTTGGATGCTCGAGATCGTCTGCGCCGCGTACGTTTCGGCGGCCCGAGATGCCGAGTGGGTGCCGGTTCCGTCGGGCTGCGACCGCGCGCTGACCCCTTGGCAACTCTGGCGCGACCGATGATCAGTCGACGTCGTCTCATCACCGGCTCGGCTGCGTCGGCCGCGTTGATCGCCTTGGCCAATGCCTGCCGAGATGGACGCGCTCTTCCCTCCACGACGAGTTCGTCGACTCCCACCACCGTGCCGTCGACTTCGACCACCACCACTTCGACGACGCTGGCGCCCCGCCCCTACACCACCGCCGGTTGGCTCGCCGCCGAGAACGCCCGGCCCGGAACCACTGCTTGGCGGATCGAGGACAGGGTGCCCAAAGGTGGCGACAAGCTGCGCGACGGTTGGCTCGAGGGTTACGCCGACACCACGAGCGCGCGTCCCGGTCAGGACGTCGTGCTTCGCGTCGCCTGTGACGCCCCGTCGTGGCACGTCGAGGCCTATCGCATGGGCTGGTACGGAGGCGACATGGCACGACTCGTGTGGCAGTCGGACGAGATCGATGCGCAATGGCAACTCACTACGTCGGCGGACCGCGAAACCAAGATGTTCCGCGCCGAATGGGACGCATCTCTCACCATCACCATCGACGACGACTGGCCGCCCGGTTCGTATCTCCTCAAGCTCGTTTCGAGCGCTGATCGACACCATTACGTGCCTCTCACGGTTCGCCGAGACGATGCCGTGGGTGGGTTGTGCGTCGTCTCCGCGGTCACGACGTGGCAGGCCTACAACCCGTGGGGTGGCTGCACGCTGTACGAATGCTTCGAAGATTCCGGGCGCTCGGAGGTCGTGTCGTTCGACCGGCCGTACGCGCGCACCTACAACTGGGGTTCCGCCGACTTCCTCACCCACGAACTCCCACTCATCTCCCTCATCGAGGAACTCGGCCTCGACTGCACCTACGTGACCGACATCGATCTCCACACGGCCAGTAGCGGCGACACCGAGGATTCGTTGGATCGCGTACTCGCCGGACGCACGGCGCTGCTGACCACCGGTCACGACGAGTACTACTCGACGCCCATGCGCACGACCCTCGAGGAGGCGCGCGATCGTGGCGTCAACCTCGCGTTCTTCGGCGCCAATGCGGTGTACCGCCACATCCGACTCGAACCAAACGCGGAGGGTCTTCCCCATCGCCAGATGCCGAACTATCGACTGGCCGGCACCGACCCGATCACCGAGACCGAACCCGAGCAGGCCACCGTCCAGTGGCGCAACAAGCCACTCGTGCGACCCGAATCCGAACTCATCGGCGTGCAGTACTTCGCGGCCGGTGTCACCGGCACGCTCACGATCGTGACTCCCGACAACTGGATCTTCGAGGGAACCGGAGTCAAGCGAGGCTCCAAGTTCCGGCGCCTGATCGACATCGAAGTCGATGGGCTCGGGCCCGAGAGCGTGGAGCCCGACGCGTTGGAGGTCCTGGCGTCGTCACCCATCGCTTTCAAGGACAGCGTCTACGAACACGCGATGACGTATTACTCCACCGAATCCGGGGCCGGAGTCTTCGCGACCGGAACGATCGGCTGGATCAACGCGCTCGATCGCGAAGTTTGGGACGACGCACGAACGACCGAATTCGTGCGCCGATCGACCAGCAATGTTCTACGCGCCTTCGCCACCGGACCGGCTGGTGAGCCGCATCCCAGTCGCCCCAACGCCGACCGCTACCGGACCGTCGTACGCGCCGCTCAGTGAGACAGCTGATCGATCTCCCACAACTTCACACTCGATTGGGGATGGTGAATCGCGAGGTCGGTCCGATTCATGAGCCGTGATCGTTCGAGGATGGCCGAAACGCGATTACGAACTGTCTGTGGCGCGAGATGAACGGTGGCCGCGATCTCGCGATCGGTCATGCCCACGCTCACCATAAACCCGGTTCGGCTGCGACGTCTTCGTCGGTCACGATGCCACCGGTCGAGAACATCCCGACGATGATGACGTCGGCTGATCCACAAGCAGCGCCGCCGCCAGACTTTCGGCGTCGAACGTGTACGAGATACCAGATGTCAATCGCGCCAGGATCGGGTGAACCGCGACGCGCGCCGTTCGTATTCGCCCGGAACAGCGTGCGCGTTGAGCCTCAACGTGATCGAGGTGGCACCGACATCGTCGGCGAAATGCTGCCGTCGAGGATGAGCGCGCCGGCGTGATAGGCACCGAGTTCGCGCCGATCGAGAAGGCGACTCCGCTGAATGATCGATTCGATGCGGGAGCGAACTTCGGCCTCCGGAATGCGCAACCGTGTCGCGATGACGGCATCGGATTCACCGGAGGACACAAAGGCTCCCACTGCGTGATCGAGCGCGTCGGCGTACAGCACGCTGAATCTCTGCCGGATGCTCCGGTGATCATCGTCCGAGAGGTTCATCGGCACGAATCCGTTCCGGCCGACGCGACAAATCTCGGTGATGACGGGCCGGAAGGATGCGGCGGTCGTCTGGAGACCCAGATCGACCACGGACTCGAAGCCGAGGGCCGTGGCCTCCGGTGCCGTACTCCGCGGCTCACCACGAGTACCGATCACACGCGGGAAGTCGATGAGCCCTTCACGCTCGAGTGCCGGCTGAACGATCATGAAATGTGAAACGGCGAAGTGGCCGACCACCAAGGCATCAATTCCGCCCGCGCCGAGTACGAGATGGAGCTCGGCGAGTGAGCACACCGGGGCCGTTCCATCGAAGCCTTCACACGAATCGAGGTGCTCGGCCGCCTCCCGCGCCGATTCGCGACGCCAGGAGAAAATGGCGAGGCGCATGGGCACACCATACGCCGGAGAAGGCGTCATACCCGACAAACCTTCGTGTCCATCACGATCGGATCCGGTGGGCGCAGAGGGACTCGAACCCCCGACATCTTCCTTGTAAGGGAAGCGCTCTAGCCAACTGAGCTATGCGCCCGACGATCTCGCAGACTACCGGCGAGGACCTTGGGCCTCATCGGGTCCGACGCGGTATCCACCAGCCATGCGACCCGCGCAACTACCGTTTTCCTCGTGGCCCCCCGTCCGAGCGATGCAGAGAGCGAACTGCTCCGGCAATACCTCGATGACATCGGGGCTTACCCACTCTTGTCGGCCGAGGACGAACGTCGCTTGGCCGGCGCCATCGCCGATGCCCGCGAAGCCCAACTTCGTCTCGATGCCGATCCGAAGCCGGCCGGGCGCGAGAAAACGATCCTAAACAAGGCCGTGCGCACCGGTGATGCCGCGCGCCAGACCTTCATCCAATGCAATCTGCGACTCGTCGTCAGTGTGGCCCGTCGCTACGAAGGCTCCGGACTCGGTCTCCTCGATCTCATCCAAGAGGGCAACCTCGGCCTGATGCGCGCGGTCGAAGGCTTCGACCACGAGAAGGGCTTCAAATTCTCCACGTATGCCACGTGGTGGATTCGCCAGTCGATCGGCCGGGCTCTGGCCGACTCGTCGCGCACCATCCGGGTGCCTTCACACGTCCGTGAGGTCTACTCACTGATCGATCAATCCACCGAGAAATTGGCCGCCGAGCTCGACCGTCAACCCACCGTGGAGGAAGTCGCCGAGTTGTCGGGTGTGAGTGCGGAGCGAGTGGCTCTCGTCCGCCAGCACCGCCGTCCGCTCGTGTCGTTGTCGACTCCGCTCGACAACGAGGGCGACACCGAACTCGCCGAGATCATCGCCGACGACGCCGCGATCTCCCCCTTCGATGCGGCCGCGGCCGCCCTCGAACGTCGGGCCCTCATCGAGCAACTCCGTCGGCTCGAAGAACGCGAAGAAGAGGTCCTGCGCGCTCGCTTCGGGATCGACGGTCCGCCGCGGACACTGGCCGAGATCGGCGACCTCCTCGGGGTGACCCGTGAGCGCGTGCGCCAGATCGAGGCTCGGGCCCTCGGCAAACTTCGCCACCCGAGCGTGTCGCGCGTGTGGCATCAGGGCCAGCAGGCCGCCGACGCCGGCTGAGCCTCCTCGACCACCCTCGCTACTCGGCTCAGAGCGGCTGACGCTGTCGGGCCGTCATCGCATGGTGGTGGTTGGACCCGACTCCCACGACCGGCGTGCGACGGGCCGCGTGATCGAGCACAACGAGATCTCGTCCCGCCGCGTCGACCACGGCCAATCCGACTTCGGCGCACACATGTGCGGCGGCCGCGTAGTCCCAGACGCCGTGCGCATCGAGGACGAGGTCGATGAACGCGTCGAAGGTTCCGTCGGCCACCGAGCAGATGTCGATGGCTGACGCGCCGAGCGCTCGGAACTGCCAACAACCGAGGTCATGGGCGGGCCGACCCGAGACGGCCACGACGGCCGTCGACCAATCTCGTTCGACGGGCATCGACAACCGCTCACCGTTCCGGAACGAACCACCGTCCCGAAGCGCCCACCACCGAACGTCGCGCGCCTGATGGGCCACCAAGGAAGCCACCCAACCGTCGCCGTCGACCACACTCAGCGAGGTGGCGAAGTGCGGAACTCCGCGTGACGCATTGGTCGATCCGTCGAGCGGATCGACGATCACCACGAGTTCGCGATCGAGGTTCTCGACGCCGCTTTCTTCCGACACGATTCCGAACCCGGCCCGCCGCAAGGCCGCAAGAGCAACGTCATCGGCGATCAGATCGGCCGCGTATTGACCATCCCGTTGCCCCGACGGACCCCAGTCGGACACACCGGCCAAAGCCGTCGCGACGTCATCGGCCACGTCGTGCAGCATCTCCAGGACTCGGGCGGGCTCCACGACGACGAGGGTAGTGTCGAGACGAGCCCGGGCGACGAGGAGGTCTTCGTGGCGGTCATCGATGTGGCCGGATTCGTGGCCGACATGAAGAGTCACGCGGTCGATCACGGCTTCCACGTCCACGACGAGCGGCACTTCGTCGAGACGTACTCACTCCGCCAACTCTGGGAGGTCGACCTTCATCCCGAGGAGGCCTGCGACGGCCCGATCGACCTCCACCTCTCGCTCGAGGTCGATCCGCGTGCGCTCCTCGGTTTCGAAGATGCCGTGGCCGAACTCGTCCCCGACGTCGACGAGCCGCCCACCGGCTTCTCGTTCCCGCTCTTGTTCACGTGGGCGTTACCGCCGCTGCGACATCCGCCCGATCTGCTCGTGCTCGCCACCGAACTCGCCGGAATCGGTGGTATCGATCTGCCACTCGAGGTCTCGGCCATCGACTCCACGGTGTCGGTCACCGATGCCCCCGAGCGCAAACTCTCGATCGTGGCCCGGCTCGAGGTTCCGCTCGCTGACGTGTACCACAACGACGACGAAGTCTTCTGCGGAACCCTCGACCGGTGCCGTGACGTGAGCCTGTATCTCTTGCAGGTCGCACCCGGCTGGCTCGGCGAGGAATGATCGCCCGCCACCCGGGGTCCGTGCGAGACTGAACAAGTGAACGTCGCCGAACTCATCGACATCCTCCGAGACCTCGATCCGGAGGCGATCATCGAGATGGCGATCGTGGCCCCCGTGGTCGACGAAGACGACATGATCACCGTCGATCAGTACGTGGTGGAAGGAATCCTCCCCCGCGACCCGGCCGATCACGACGGTGAGAGCGTGGTTTGGCTGATCGGTGGCGATCCCGGCGACGTCGACGAGTTCATCGAGGCGATCGGTGGCGAAGAGGACTCCATCCCGCTTCCGACCGATGGCGAAGTCGTCGAGATGCGCCGCTGGACGCGCTGATTTCAGTTCGGGGTCGGATCAGACCAGCGGGCCGTGGTCGAGGTGCGGGAGCACCATCCGACCGAATCGTTCACACTCCTCGAGGTGCGGATAGCCCGACAAGATGAAGGCCTCGATACCGAGACTCATGTAGTCCTCGATCTTGGCTCGCACTTGCGCAGCATCGCCCACGATCGCTGCTCCACAACCGCTGCGGCCGCGCCCGATTCCGGTCCACAAGAAGGGTTCCACGAAACCGTCCGCTGCGGACGTATCGCGGAGTTCGGCCTGCCGCCGAACGCCCGTCGACTGGCTGTCGAGCGAGCGTGCGCGAATGCGATCGCCGGTCTCGTCGTCGAGCGCGGCCACGATGTGGTGGGCGGCCGCACGCGCTTCGTCCTCGGTCTCCCGCACAACCACATGGGTTCGATACCCGAAACGCAACGTCCGACCATGCGAAGCCGCCCGCTTGTTCAGGTCGTCGATCAGGGTGGCGACATTCGCGCGCGTGTCGGGCCACATGAGGTACACATCGGCATAGCGGGCTGCAACGTCACGGGCTTCCTCCGACAAACCACCGAAGTACAGCGGAGGGCAATGGCCGGGCGCCACACGTGGGGCGTTCACGGCGAAATCGGCATACGGCGGTCGAGCAGTCGTGGAACCTCCGCTCAGCAAGAGTCGCAGAGCGCCCATGGTCTCGGCCGTGCGCTCGTAACGCACCGGGCCCGACTCCTCCCGACCCGGGAGGTCCGACGAGATGATGTTGACGGTCAGTCGGCCACCGAGCATCTGATCGAGGGTGGCGATCTGTCGGGCGAGTTGGGGCGTCCAGAGTTCTCCGCAACGTACGGCCAGCAGTAGTCGAATGCGGTTGGTGATGGCGGCCATGCCACCGGCGAAGGCCGTGGCGTCGATACCGAGCGCGTAACCCGAGGGCAAGAGGATGTTGTCGTAGCCGAGCGACTCGGCCCGCAACACGATGTCGCGGCAATGCGACCACGAACTCAGGAGATCCGCGTCGACCACGCCGAGTTGTTCGTAGTCGTCGTCGCACAGAGCCGAGAACCAACTGACCTCGCACCGCGTCGTCACGGCAGCGGCACCCCGTCACTGGCCTGGACGATTCGGTAGACATCACGCCGATCGAGCCGGACGTCCACCGCTCGGGCGAGTTCGCCGAGACGGTCGGGGTTCTGGGTACCCACGATGGCCACCGGCCGACTCGGATGGCTCAGCACGAAGGCCACCGCCACCGCGCCGCGGGTCACGTTCTCGCGCGTCGCGATGTCGTCGAGCACGGTCACGAGTTCGGCCGACACACCCTCCCCCGTCGCCAATCGTCCGCCGGCCAACGGGCTCCATGCCAATGGTCGGCACGACGACTTTTGCGCATGGTCGAGGAGACCATCGCGCATCGGTGCCAATTGCACCGCCGAGAACTCGGGTTGCGTCGCCGCCAAGGGAAACGGCACGTGATGTTGGAGGGCTCGCGTCTGTTCGACCGTGTGGTTCGAGACGCCGACGGCCCGGATCAGACCGCGATCGCGCAGGCTCACCAAGGCTTCGGCGACCTCGGCGGGGTGTGTGAACGGATCGGCGCGATGGATCTGATACAGGTCGATCCAATCGACGCCCAGTCGGCGCAACGATGCCTCACACGCGCGCTCCAGATACTTCCTACTGCTCACGTACGGAACGCCGGGCACGATGCCGCCTTTGGTGGCCAGCACGACTCGATCTCGTAGACCCGGTCGTCGACGGAATATCTCCCCCAGAGCCTCTTCGCAGGTTCCCCAACCGCGTCCGCCCCAATCGAGTCCGTAGACGTCGGCGTTGTCGATCAGGTTCATCCCGAGGTCGATGGCCCGCTCCACGAGGGCAACCGACCGACCGATGTCAGGATCGGTGAGTCGCCAACAACCAAAACCGATGGCACCCACCTCCCGGCGATCCAGCATCAGGCGGGCCGCGATCGGCAAGGGCTCGTCAACGCTTGGGAATTCGTCGTCGATCACGTCCGAACCCTAATCGCCCTCACCGAACGCTCTTTGGAAGACTCCCCCGCACCAACGACATCACGAGACCGACCGACATGATCGCTCCGGCCACGGCAATGGCCCGGAGTTCGAGGAGCGCGACCATCCAGATCGTCACCACGGTGGCCACCACCGGAACCACCGGGATACGACCGATGCTGATGGGCACGCGGAAGGGTCGGACCATGTCGGGTCGACGGACCCTCAGCGCGATCACGATGAAGTTGACGAACAAGAACGTGGCGTACACCGCCACGTCGGTCGCGCTGGCAATCAGTTCGAACCGACCGACCAGCACTCACGAAGAGCAAACCGCCGATCTGAATCACGCTGAAGGCCACCACGACCCACGTGGAGCGTCGGATGCCGAGTGCGGCCAGAGAACTCATGGCCACCAGCAAACCGAGTCCAGCCAAACGTGAGCCGATGGGCCAGAAGTAGTTGAAGTAGCGCGCGAAACCCAGCGCCACGGTGGCGCCGGCTACCGTGAGTCCAGCCAACATCGTCCACCCGACCATGAACGCACCGTGTCGATGCATCGAGTGCCGGGCGTACTCGTACTCACCGCCGGCGCGCGGGAACACCGACGACAATTCCGCGTAACTGAGGGCGGTGAGTCCGCACCCGACCGCCGACAACACGAAGGCCAGCCACACGAGTCCACCGGCCCGCTCGGTGGCCGGACCGAGAAGAACGTAGATGCCCGCACCGACGATGATTCCGACACCGCTGGCCGTGACATCGACCAGACCGAGCACACGGGGAAGAGAAGGTCGATCAGGGGTGGGCGGCACCGAGGAAAACCGTAGCGACGATCGGTGGCGACGATGAGCGACAGGTGTCCCGTGGGGCGGGCAGGGATCGAACCCGCGA